>NZ_CP013355.1:317500-635000 GCF_001543325.1 Lutibacter profundi | reverse complement strand
AATGTCCTTTAGCTGTGAATAAAAATCTACTTTTAGAATCAGCAATGGTCAGTGGGTGACAATACACTTTATTACCCATTAAAAACTTTCCTTTGTAATCTGCACTCCATACTTCATTACACACTTTTGGATCAAAAATAGGATATACAGGTTTGACTCTTCTTAACCTTTTTTGAGGGCATACTAAACCGTGTCTTTTGAGTATGTTGTGAACAGTAACCACCGAGGGGATCTCATTTTCTGTAAAATCGTTAAACAATAGTTTATTGATTTTTTTAGCTCCCCAGCGTGGGTGTTTTTTCTTTAATTTAAGTATCCCATCAACAATATTTTCCTTTGTCGCATTTGGATGTTCCTTTGGAGTTCTTGATTGCTCTTTTAAGCCTTCAAAACCTTGTTTTTCAAACCTATTTATTAACTTATAGGCGGTGGGTCTTGAGATTTCAAAGTTTTTACATAATTCTGTGATGGTATATTTTCCAGTTCTCCATTCACAAATAAATTCAATTTTTTGTTCCATAGTTGTTGTTTCTTTCCAAGGCATAATAATTTGATTTTATTTCTCAAATTACAACCTAAAAAGTGTAAACTATGTCTCTTTAACTTTGTAAACGATGTCCCTTTATCATACCTTAATTAAGTGCAACGATTTGAATATGGTACGTTTGGCATTTTGAAACACTTCATTTCCAAACTACTACTAATTTTATTAATTGCTATCATCTTCATTTTTAGTACTATCCGCCAAATGCACTATATTTTTTGTTGTGCTTAGTTGTTAACTTATTCCAAGTGCATCAGCAAATTCTTTTAATTTATGTAAAACTATGCCGGCTTTTGTTCCCCAATACATTAGTTTCGAAACTTTATCTTTTAGCCAATCAATTTTTGGATGTTTTTCTTTTAAAATAGTATCAATTATATCATCAATTATTTTTTTATCAGACTTTTCTATATTTTTTGTTTTTAACTCATTTTTGAGTTGTTTCAACTCTTCATCTAAGTCAGGCTTTACCCATTTTATAATATTTTCGTTTGAAATTGAAATATTTCCTGTTTTTGCAGTATTTTGATTAAGATTATTAATTGTTATTCTGCCAATGCCTTCAATTTTCTGGGCTAAATCTTTAATATCTGATTCTATTCTTGAATATTGTTGAGATAAAATAGTCATTTGTGATTTTAAATCAATATAAAATGACATATCAACTCTATTATTCATATTACTATATTGTGTCGAAATATTTGTTTCATTCTGTTTATCATCTGAATTGACTCCAATTATCGAAATTGTCGATGAAAGCATACTTTTTTGTTTGCCAATATTTCTTAAAAAATTATTCTTAAACTTGCTAGTATCTTGACTCCAAATTTGTTCTTTTAGTTCAATAATGTCTTTGTTCTTTTCATATAAATCAACAAAGTCTGGTCTTCTGTCTGGTATAAAAGATGAAATTATTTGGTTTGCTTGTGAATACCAGTCTTCATACTTATCAATTAAATCTAATTGTATTTTTAGAATTTCTCCATTAGGCTCAACCCAAGAATAATCCGAAAATCCTAAAACAATAACCCCACTACTGCCTGATGGTGAATATTTAACTTGGATTTTCTGAAAAAATAACTCTGCTAGTTTTTCAATGTCAGTAACTTTTGATATTAATTCTTCAACTTGTTTTTTTTTCATTTTATTCTTTAAATTAAGCACAACGGCTTTTATAAGATTTGTGCGACATAAAAATCGTTAGATTTTTCGGTTGTAGCAAATCGGTTTGTTAAAATGTTTGTCATTTCGTTATTTAGTTTAAATGTAAGCATAAATTTTATGAGTTGTTAGCATATTTGGCGAAACGTTATGGGAATAATTGAATTTTTCTATTATCTGAGTTTTGTCTGTTGTAGTATTATCCATAACAACTTTTAAATCTAGCATTTCAATTATTACATTCATTTAGCGAAATCTATTGTTTTTAATCGGTTATGTTACAATTTTTCATTTTACTTGTATTGGTTCAGCTTATTTTTCGTTTCAGCTCTTAAATCTGCGCTATTCGATAAGTTTTTACGTTTCAATTCTCAATTCGGTAGAGTAGAGGATAATCTAAAATTTGTCATAATTGTTCAAATTGTCTTATTTACTCATTTTCCATTTAAAATTTATCGGACTAGTTTAATTTGTCTTATTTACTCATTTTTAATACTCAAAATCTTAGTATTTTAAATTACTTTTTCTACTGTAATTTGTCGGGCTAAAAAATCAGTCGAGCCATTTATGCTAACGGTTTGTGTATGGTTAGTGGCGGGTTTTAAAGCATTTACTTTTCAGTTTAGCACTATTTTTATTAAGGGCTAAAAACTTGATTTTCAGCACAAAACCGCCATTAACTATACACCGTGTTATCTGCTTTATTCTTTCATTTTTCCTTCAAACCATTCCAATTGTTGGCTTAATTTCTGTTTAATATAATCATTCCATTTTCCCCAACTAAAATACTGACTTGTATGTTGAATAAATATCAATTCTATTAATTGGTTATCTGAATTTTTTATAGTCGCTCTTCTTGGATATGTTCTACTAATTTTATCGTCTCTTGTGAAATCGACTACTTCAAAATCACTTTCATTTATTGCGTCTCGAAGTGAGTTAGAGGCTTCCGTTCCAATAAATAAACAAGTACTTGGTTTTGTAATCTTAATCGTCTCAAAAAAAGTCAACCAACCATTATGAAAATCATCATAATTCGGTCTGCCTTTGTTTGTTTCCATAGGTCGTTGAACGAAATTATAGAAAGAAGTTAAATTCCAAAATTTTTCAGTATTAAATTCATCATTGGCGAACATTGCTCTATGAAAATTGGGAAATATTTTAGTTCCCCAATACCATCTTTTAATAGCAAGTTCTTCAATTACTTGCCTAGTAAAATCAGGTGAATTGTGTTTTTCAATAGATTGTTGAGAGTTATCGTGATAGTGGCTTTCTCCGACTATCAAAAGTTTTCTATCCTCTGGAATTGTCAAATAATGGTCGCCAATAAATGGCAACCACTTTTGATTTTTTACATTATTAAATTCTATGTCAAGTTGAGTATTCATAATTAAGCCGCCCTTGTCCCTGTCTTTTTACACTTTTTATCGTAAGTATAAATCCAACTTCCTTTTTTTAAGTTAAATGAATTTCCTGCTGCATTTTTAAAATCGCCTGAAGAACTTGAAAGTGTTCCGATTTTCTTTCCTTTTTCGTCAAAAGTGTAGTACCAACTTCCTTTTAGTAAAACGATAAAGTCCATACCAATTCCCATTAAGTCTCCTTGAGAACTTGAAATTGTTGCAGATTTTTTCCCATTACTGTCGATTACATATAACCAACTTCCTTTTTCTTGTACGTCTGATATTGCCATATTATATTTTTTTGTGCTTACTCTATTCGGTTTTCAGCGGTCTCCGTTTTTATTGCAGATAACGAGTTTTTATAAGATTTGTGCGACATAAAAATCGTTAGATTTTTCGGTTGTAGCAAATCGTTAGTTGAATGTTTGTCGGTTCGTTATTTAGTTTAAATGTAAGCATAAATTTTATGAGGTGTTGCCCACTGTTATTTTTCTTTTCTTTTCTTTTTTCTCCAAACTCTAATTAAAATCAGAACTCCAAAAATTATTAAAATAAAAGGCCAAATGTTAACTAAAAATACAAAAAATAGAATCAAGTTATTCCAACCATTCTTAAATCCATTTTTAAATTTTTTACCAAATTCTGTCTGTTTAGAGATTGTCTGATAAATTCTAACATTCAAAGTTGAAAATAAAACTTGATTATTAAGATATTTTAATCTTCCCTCAATAGATTCAATTTCAGAACGTAATTCTCCGATTTGCTTTTCAACTTCAAGAATTTCACTTACTTTATTCGCTTTTTTTAAAATTTCTAAATATCTATTTTCAAGCTCTTTTTTAGTTTTTAAGCGCGCCTCAATGTCTAGGAATTTAGACGTAACATCTTTTACATTAATTTCTTTTCGGTCAAATCTGTCAACTCCAAATGTAATTTCGTTTAGTAACTTGTCAAAATTTTCTGAAGGAACTCTAATATTTATAGTATTGCTTATTTCGTATGAATTTTTATATTCATTATCTGACGATGAATAGCCTTTAAATTTTTCAATAGCCTTTAAAATATTTTCTCTAGTTTCAGTTAGATTTTCTGATTCAAATTCAACATCTCCGTTTTTAATCAGTTTTTTATCTATTTGGGTTTCTGATTCTGTTTCTATATTATTTATAATAGTCTGTTCATCATCTTCCATTTTCATTGCTCCGAGATTCATTGTATCTGGCTCATAGTTTTTACAACCTAAAACTGAAATAAGTAGAATAAATCCGATAATGTTTGTTAGTTTTTTCATAGTTTCTTCGTAATAGTGGGCAACGGTCTCGGCTATGAGTAGTTGCGTGGGTTAGCTCTTAACTTTGCAACTACACACCTAACTGAAAATCCGCGAGGATTTTCAAAAGTAGATGAGAACAAGCAATTACTTATAGCCATTGTTGGCAACAGTTTTTATTAATTTTTATAGTTTTTCATACAAATCTTGTCTTCCTACAATTGCTATTATTTCAACAACATTCTCATTTACTTTGAAGTAAATACTATCAACTCCACAAACACAGCGTCTATAGTCTTTTTTTATATAATCAACCGACTCGAATGAAAAAGGTCTTTGGGAAATAATGTCGAAATATTCAAAAAATGATTCAAAATATTTGTCCGCTTGAGTCATTCCAAATTTTTTAATACCATAATGATGAATCCGTATCAAGTCATTTTTCGCTTCATTGCTTAATCTGTATTTATTCATTAAGCAAAGACTTTGATTGAGCTAAAATTTCATTTTTACTTTCACTTGTAAATCCGCTAATTTCCGCTTTCTCAAATTTAGCACGAATCCAGTTAATTTCAACTTGTTGCTTTCGGGCTTGTCTAATTAAGTCATTTACAAGTTCACTCTTGCTGGAATATTCTTTTTTGCCCACTTGAGATTTTAGCCATTCATCGTTCGGCTTTGTGAATGATATACTTTGTCTTGCCATAATTCATTTATTTGATGCAAATATACACCAATTATGAATCATTTCCAAATTGTTGCCAACGAGTTTTTATAAGATTTGTGCGACTGGAAAATCGGAGATTTTTCGGTTGTAGCAAATCGTTAGTTTAATGTTTGTCGGTTAGTTATTTAGTTTAAATGTAAGCATAAATTTTATGAGGTGTTGTGCAATGTATTTATCTTATTCGATTTTAAATTTAATTAAAACTTCACTTTCAACTTTAATTTTTTTAAATTCAATATCGATAGGTTTAAATCTATTTTCTTTCAGACTACTCATTCCTCTAATTTGGATTCCAGCAACTCTTCCAGACAATTGAGTTGAAATATATCCTAAATCTGAAATAAAAATAGCATTTCCCACTATTTGATTTAATGGATTTAACATTGCTATAGCATTTCTTTTAGCTTTTTCAATTGCTTTAGATTTCAATTCAAGTTTCAATTTTTCAATTTTCGAATATTCTGTCTTTTCAAGAAAAACATTAGAGATATTAATTTTTTCTAATTCCATAATTACTTTTCCAGCTGTTAATGCGTCATAAACAATCAACGAATACGCTTTACTTTTTAAAACATCTTTTTGTCTTAAAAAGTATTTTTTAAAATTACTTGATAAGTCAGATAATGAGATTTGCTTATCTAAATCTATACCTAAATCTTTAAGTTTTACAGCCATATTATTTTCAAGTTCTTCAACTGAAATTCGTCCTTTTGTGTCTTTCTCTGTTATTAAAATTGACAAATAGATTCTGTCAGGAGTTATTAATGTGTCAACCTTTGATCTTGTTTCTATAAATGGTTGGTCTATAAAATTTTTCGTTTGAGAAAATCCAAAATAAACTGTTGAAATTATTAATACTATTGTAGTAAATGTATTTTTCATATTTTTGTTTTTATATATTGCACAACGGTTTAGTATAACGAAAGTTGCTATTTTGAAAGCGCAATTTTCGGATTTATAAATATAGTTTTTTATTTGTAATAATTTTCAATTTAGTTAGAATTAAGCAATTTTGGTTATACATTGTTGGCTTTAGTAGAGACACATTAAACATTTGGCTATTAAAACACCATAAAAAAAATCACCCTACGTGTTTTTTTGCCAATCGAATCAGAACGCCAGCGCAGGTGTTTATAAATAATCACTTAACAATTAAACAGCAAATCAATTTGTAAATAAACAGCACATTTTCTTGCGTTTAGATGGCAAAAAAATAATTATTTTACACTTACACCTTTTTGGGAAATAGATTGAATCAGAACGCTTACAAGACCAAGTTATAAGTACAAGATGAATCAGAACTTGGTAGATTAAAAACATTCCGTTGAGGTTTATCATTCTGTTTCCAAATAGACCACCATTTTTCGGGCAAATCAATCCTAAGTTAAAAGTACAAGACAGTTTTCGACGCGTTTAAATCCCCAAAAAGGAATTTCAACTAAATGTATCTTTAAAAATCGAAATTAAATGGCTTGTGAGTCGTTTTCAGTAAAACTAAAATTTTCATCGGAACTATTAATGCCAACGAGTTTTTATAAGATTTGTGCGACATAAAAATCGTTAGATTTTTCGGTTGTAGCAAATCGGTTTGTTAAAATGTTTGTCGGTTCGTTATTTAATTTAAATGTAAGCATAAATTTTATGAGGTGTTGTGCGACGTTTTTTTAATTCCATTATGTTTTTATTCTTTGTCAAATTCGTTTCCACAATCTTTGCATTTATAGACATTCTTAAAATATACTGGATAAATCATAAATAAAAATGAAGTTATAGTTGAGATTATTCCTTTTACTCCTTTCATAGATTTAAATCCAGTGTATAACTCAATTGAATTACATTTCGGACATTTTAAAATTTCGTCTTTTTCATTTGTCAATGGAGTGTTTTCAATATCAGTAATTACTTGATTAGACTTTTCATAATCATTCTCATTCACTTTCAATTTAATTCCACCAATTGCGACTCCCATAATTGGATTAAGCGTAATCGTTTGTTCATCAAAAATGAAACATTCAATTCCTAAACTCAATAATTTAGTTTTAAAAAGATGTGCTTCTGGGCCATTTTCAAATGTTCTAATTGTTACTAATCCCATTTTATTTTGTCAATTTTCGGCTGTGTAAAAATTTTATTTATTTTAAATTTTTGTATTCTGATATTCTGTTTTCCAATGACGCACAACGGCTTTTATAAGATTTGTGCGACTGAGAAATCGGAGATTTTTCGGTTGTAGCAAATCGGTTTGTTAAAATGTTTGTCATTTCGTACTAAATCCAAATTTAAGCATAAATTTTATGAGTTGTTAGCATATTTGGCGAAACGTTATGGGAATAATTAAATTTTTCTATTATCTGAGTTTTGTCTGTTGTAGTATTATCCATAACAACTTTTAAATCCAGCATTTCAATTATTACATTCATTTAGCGAAATCCATTGTTTTTAATCGGTTTTGTTACAATTTTTCATTTTACTTGTATTGGTTCAGCTTATTTTTCGTTTCAGCTCTTAAATCTGTGCTATTCGATAAGTTTTTACATTTCAATTTTCAATTCGGTAGAGTAGAGGATAATCTAAAATTTGTCATAATTGTTCAAATTGTCTTATTTACTCATTTTCCATTTAAAATTTATCGGACTAGTTTAATTTGTCTTATTTACTCATTTTTAATACTCAAAATCTTAGTATTTTAAACTACTTTTTCTACTGTAATTTGTCGGGCGAAAAAATCAGTCGAGCCATGTTCGTTAAGATACATAGTTTACACAAGTTAAAGATTAGACTTTACACTAAATTAGTTTCTAACCTTATTGACTTTTCTTTATTTCTTAATTGTGTTTCATTAAAGAAACCTAAAAATACGTCTCTATAAAAGACTTTCCAAATTCCATTACCTAAATCTTCAATACCTACGTATTTTCCTTTTAAAGCTGCTGTTAAATATACCCAATAATACGACTTCCATCTGATTGCTCCATTTTGAGTTACTTTTAAAATTTTGAGATTTGAATTATAGTCAAAGTTAGGTATTTTTTCAGGAAAAGGTCTGGTGGAAAAGTTATGCATTGAAGCAGGTGTTTCCATCCCTAAGGCTTCGTGAGGTCTTATGTGATTATATTCTTTTACAAAGTGATTTAAACGTCTTTGTTGTGCTTTTAAGTCATAGGCTGAAGGTTTGGCACAAGCCGCTTTTAAATCGCGATGCATACGTTCGTGTCTTCCGTTTTGTTCTGGGTGTGCTGGGTCAGAAAAAACGGGTATAATTCCAAGTTCAATAAACCAATAGGAGAGTTGTGTAAATCGTTGAATAGCACGAACAGACCCAAAGGGACTTCCGTTGTCTGTGTGGAGTTGTTTAGGGATTCCATATTTCCTAAAAACCTTTGTAAATTCAGCCTTTGCGTACTTTAAAGTTTCTTTATAATGTCCTTTAGCTGTGAATAAAAATCTACTTTTGGAATCAGCAATGGTCAGTGGGTGACAATACACTTTATTACCCATTAAAAACTTTCCTTTGTAATCTGCACTCCATACTTCATTACACACTTTTGGATCAAAAATAGGATATACAGGTTTGACTCTTCTTAACCTTTTTTGAGGGCATACTAAACCGTGTCTTTTGAGTATGTTGTGAACAGTAACCACCGAGGGGATCTCATTTTCTGTAAAATCGTTAAACAATAGTTTATTGATTTTTTTAGCTCCCCAGCGTGGGTGTTTTTTCTTTAATTTAAGTATCCCATCAACAATATTTTCCTTTGTCGCATTTGGATGTTCCTTTGGAGTTCTTGATTGCTCTTTTAAGCCTTCAAAACCTTGTTTTTCAAACCTATTTATTAACTTATAGGCGGTGGGTCTTGAGATTTCAAAGTTTTTACATAATTCTGTGATGGTATATTTTCCAGTTCTCCATTCACAAATAAATTCAATTTTTTGTTCCATAGTTGTTGTTTCTTTCCAAGGCATAATAATTTGATTTTATTTCTCAAATTACAACCTAAAAAGTGTAAACTATGTCTCTTTAACTTTGTAAACGATGTCCCTTTATCATACCCCATTTATGCTAACGTCTCGGCTATGGTTAGTACGGGAATTCGAAGGACTGAACTTTCGATTAAGCACTAAGTTTGTTAAATGAACTAACCTTTGTTTTTATCGCTAAAACCCGTATTAACTATAGCCATTGTTGTGTTTTCGTACTTTTCTTTTAATTCTTTTCTTTTATTATCGACCTTTTCATTATTGAATTTATTTACACTTTGCCATAACATCCAACCAGCAGCAGCAATAGGTAAATAGAATAACGTATTTAACAAGTTTTTAGTCGATTCACTTGTTTGTCCGTCAATATGGTTTAATATTTTTCTACCAATATTAATATTAGAATCATCAAAGAATAATGCTAAGATGTATAAAGCAATTAAAATTAATGACAAAGGAATATATAACCATAAAATTCTTCTCCATTTCGAAATGCCTTTTTCAATTATTAGTTTAATGTTTTCTTTTATTAATTTCTTATTTAATTTTTCTGCTAGAGTTAGTTCATTCTCTAATTCTTTATTGTGAATTTTTTTTGATTTTGCAGTTTTAATTGTTGAACCAATAATCTGTTCTTTTTTAGTTGTTTCAATTTCTAAATTTTCTACTTTTTTAGAAAGATTACTTACCTGTTTTTCAAGTAGAGTTTTCGCAAATTCTTTTGACTTATTTATAATGTCAGAATCAGAAGAATTACTAGTGATAATACCTTCAAAATCTTTTTCTATTAGGTGTGACACTAAATATCTTTGTTGTTCAACATTAGATGTCATTTCACTTATTCCTGTTAGAATTAAATTCAATTTTTCACCTTCAATAACTTTTTCATTATTTCTTAAATTTAAAAAACTCACAAAACTTTTATAATCATCCTTTGTTCTATCGAAATATCGCAAAAGAATACTCATCCATTGACTAGGTAAAAGAACAATGGGGGTTTTAAACCCTCTATAATAATCCCATTTCCTTAATTGATTATCACTAGAGATGAAAAAATATTTGGTATCAAAAATATTTTCAACTTTTCCATCTCTTTTTTCTTCAATCCATAAAATATTTTCAGCATCATTCAATGTGCTTTGATAGTAGTTTCTTTTTCCTTCAGGCTTTGAATTGCTAATTCCAGAAGTTAAATCTTTAATATATTCATCTGTTTCTTTATCATCAAGGTCGTAAGGTTTTTTATAGTCTAATTTTATATTAAAATGTTCTATAAAAATTTGATATTCACTTAATATATATGCTTGAAATAAATCCAAATTTGAATTGGTTTTGTCTTTTCTCCAATTGTGATAATATGAATGTATATCTTTTAATGAACGAAATTCCAAAAAAACTTTAGAACTGCTTTTTGGATTAATAGCACTTTTAAGTTTATCTATATAAAATTTAATACTGTTTTTAAATTCTTCATCTGTAATGCTTGAGATATAAAGATTTTCACCTGCCTCTTTGAATTTGTTTAAAAAAGTAGAAGTTCTTTTTTTTCTATCATAACCGTTAATTCCAATTGCTCTGTAAATAACATTTGTGTCAAGATAAAAGGATTTATTTTTTAAATTATTTAGTCTTAAATTAGAATTTCCTTTTTTATTTGTTAACAAACAGAATTCTAATGCATAACTCGAAATATCAAATATTGCTTTATTTTTATCTGTATTGTCCCAATTAAGAAAATCATTAATTATATCTATTTGTTCGGTGCTAAAGTTTGAATCTTGAAGAGAAATTAATGTAGAAATATCTTTTTTGCTATCGAATAATTTTTGAAAACTTGCCGTATTTATACTAAACATATGATAAAGAAAATCATATAAAGTTTTTTTTATGCTTTCTCCTTTTCCTTTTTTATCTAAAATGTATAAATTTATATAAGTGTCAATATTGTTTTTTTTAATCTTGGATTCTAAATTCCCTCTTCTTTTAGGCGATAAACAAATAGTTTTGGAATCTTTATGATAGTTTGTTAAAAATGAATCAGGATATTTTTCAATAATATCATTTATTTCACTTTCCCCTATTAATAAAGAGTATTTATCCTCTATGTAATCAATTATTTTATGAATTGTCAAATCATTATTGTCACAATCAAGTAGAGCAGAATCTAAAATTTTTCTGTGTATAACTCTTGTAGATACCTCATAGTTATTATCTGCGTATAATACAGCCGCTAATCTGAACAATTCACTTTTATTTAATTCTGTAGTCATATTTTAATTCAGGTAGTTTTTGGTGTATGAAACACAACGGCTTTTATAAGATTTGTGCGACTGAGAAATCGGAGATTTTTCGGTTGTAGCAAATCGGTTTGTTAAAATGTTTGTCATTTCGTACTAAATCCAAATTTAAGCATAAATTTTATGATTTGTTGGCTAATGTGGTTTTTAATCATATCAATATGTCCCTATTTATATTCTATATTTTTTTGTCAATTTTTTCTCCGTTTGTGCGTAATGAGAATAAAATCCTGCTATTTTTATCGGTTTAGTTACAATTTTTCAATCATAGTTTTCTCCGCTATGAACATAAAATCGGATTCATTTCTCTGTTCGTGTCATTTCTCATTTTGTGCTATTCATTTCTAAAATCTGTTCAATTCAACAGTTTTACGTTTCAATTCTCAAATCTGTGCGTTCTGAAAATCAATCTGACCGTTTCATTTCTCATATCATAACTTTAGAAAAATAATCTGAAATTTGTCGGCTTTCTAAATTTCCATTTTAAAGAACTTTTATAAAATTTGAGCATAATCCGCCATATTTGCCAACGGTTTGAATATGGTGCGTTTGGCATTTCAACGCTCCAATTTTTCAATTTACTACTATGTTTATTTATTGCTATCATATTCATTTTTAGTACTATCTGCCAAATGCACTATATTTTTTGTTGTGCTTTCGTACTTTTATTTTACTTTTTCAATCAAGTCGTTTAATTTGTTGTGATATTCTGTATTGCCATAATTTATTAAAATCAGATTTGCTCGAGTTCGGGTAATTCCTGTATACAGAATTTCATCAAAAGTCATTTGGAAATTAAAGTTCTCCAAAATCAAAAAGACAGTTTCACTTTCCCAACCTTTAAAGCTGTGAATAGTCGATACTTTTACAGTACCGCTATTCATATAAAAATGAATCTTTTTGTTATTACGAATCATTTTTAAATTACTGCTCTGTTTTTCTGGTCCATAGTCTTTTTTGAATTCATCAAGTTTCTTTTCATATTGTTTTAGGTACTTCAAGAAATTTGAAATGTTAGTATTAAACTTCTGACAAAAGATTTCAAATTTTTTCTTGAATCTATCTGGATATTCTCCATAAAGGTCGTTTATGGTGAAAAGAATACTTAGTTGATTAAATGCTCTTGCTTCTGACCTGTCATTATGTCGATTAATCAATTTTATTCCGTTCTTTAACCATTCAGGTTTATCGTTTTTTAAATAGTTCAAACCCATTCTATAAACCATTTCAAACGTCTCAAACATAGTATTCGTCCGTTCGTTGGAAGAATAGCGATAATAGGCATCAAACTTTTTAAGTAGTGAGATAGAGTTTCCTAAAATGGTAATGTCGTTTGGCGGAATATCTTTATTTATAGCATTTTCGTGAATTATTGTATATAGGCTACTGACGCTATCAGCATTTGGTAGAAATATATAATTGAGACTACCTTGCTGATTTCTTTCAAATGCAAGTTCTAATGCTTGTGATTTCTGATTAAAGTTGTCTATTTCGTATTTGTCCTTAAAAATATCTTTCTGATATAAAATCGCTAAGTCTTTTATCTTGAAATCAGAGCGAAAGCAATATTTTAATTCTGTTACACCTTTAACGTTGGTGGATACATCTTTCCCTTCGGTCTTATTGTTGTAAATGTTCTGCTTTACGTCACCGAACAAAACATATTCTCCATTTTCACTTAAAAAACATTCCTTTATAATTTCCATCCAAGCTCTTTTATAGTCTTGGATTTCATCAATTAGAATTACATCATAAGGCTTTATTTTGTCTTTATTGTCAATGAATAACTGCTTATTGGAATAGTATTCTTTCTCAAAATATCTGTCCTTTTCTTCTTCACTATATTTATTGAATCCCTTAGGAATTTTAATAGGAATTTCAAGATTGTTCAACTCTGAGTTGATGAATAAATGATAATTTGAAATAACAAAGTTTTCCCATCCGAATTCTTCACGCACCCTACTTATTTTATCTCGTATGAAATTTTTAAGCGTGATATTGTAAGTTAAAATCAGAACGTTCCCTTTTGAACGTTTATGTGCTTGAACAGCTCTTGCTGCAAGTACAGTTGTCTTACCAGAACCTACAACTCCTTTAATTCTTTGTTGTTTCTTGTTAGGTTCATAAATGATTTCGAGTTGCTTTTTACTGTACCTAATATCTTCTCCTTCTTCTTTTAGATGAACTGGTGGCTTAAGAAACCTTTTTATGCTTTTGTAAATATCTTCTGTGAAAAGAAATGACGGTCTTTCTGAAATCAAATATCTTTTTTTGAGCAATTCCTTCAGGTCATACTCATTGAGATTATCTCTTCCGATAAAGTCAATATTGTATTTAAGAAACGTTATGTACTTTTTGTCGTGTTTGTATGGCTCAATGAGCAAATCATTGATTTTTTGAGAAGTTGCGTTGTGAAAATATATTGCACACGATACTGTATTGAAATGCCTTATGTCTTTTATTTTCTTCTCAAGAAGATTCTCAATGTGCAGTTCAAAAAGGTTGTCCTTGTACTTAAGGACTTGTGAAATAGGGGATTTGTGAGTTTTAGCTTTATTGCTCTTAATTACGAAGTTCTTTTTTTTGTCAAGTTCGTAGCTGTTCAAATCATAGTCCTTAACTTCAATTATTAAAATTCCTTGTCCTTCTTTCATAACCACAATGTCTGGACGGTCTCCATTCATATATGGATTAAAATACACTTCAAATGAATTATCAAGTTCAGAGTCTAAGAACTTTAGCAAATGCAATTCTCCTTCTTCAGGTTTTACTTTCAGTGAAAGTATTTTGTCATATGAAGGAATTAGTTTTGCCATTAATTATATATGGGTTTTTATGTATGAAGCACAACGGGTTTTATAAGATTTGTGCGACATAAAAATCGGAGATTTTTCGGTTGTAGCAAATCGTTAGTTGAATGTTTGTCGGTTTGTTATTTAGTTTAAATGTAAGCATAAATTTTATGAGGTGTTGGGCTTTCGTACTTACTTTATATCTTTTTCTAATTTATTTGGATTTTGTCTTGTGTCAAAAACAGTAATAATCTCAATTTCATTTCTGTCAGGGTTTATTCTGTAGTAGAAAGTTGTCTGTTTTGTAACAACACATTTAAAAAGTCCGTTAAATTCAGATGATTGTGGACAGCTTTCAGGTTGTTCAGAAATTTGGTCAATTTTAGAAGTCAGTTTTTTAATAAAATCATTCCTAACTTTTAAATTCCAATTTTCTAATAAAAAATTGCTCAGTTTTAGAAGTTTAGTTTCAGCTAATTCTGATAAAAATACTTTCATTAAGAAATCTTTTTCAAAAACTCAGAATACTCAACTCTTTTTCCTTTATTCAACTCTTTAATCCCTTTTTGAATTTCTTTTTGTTCAGATAAACTCAACTCACTCCAAAAATCTACTTTTTCTTTTTGAATAAATTCTGTTATTTTCTCAATGAATTTGTCATTCTCAATGTTGAGAATCATTTTTAGTAACTCTATTTTAGAAGTTTGAACATTCATTTTTATCATATTTTAGTCAAAGTTACAAAAAATATAAATTACATTTTTAATCAGTGAATATCTTGGATTCAAGGTTCTAACGCAACAAAACGTTATTAATTTTGGTTAAACATTACTCAAATATACGAGTTTAATTTTTATTTTAAAACGGTGCATTGTTGAAATAGAATAACTCTTCCTACGGTCGAGTTATTTCCAGTTCAACAAGCCGTTACATTAGCATCATATTTTTAATTTTATGGTTTACTATTTCAGAATAAAAAACTTCCTTTGGAGTTCTATATCCGAGTACTTTTCTTGGTCTATTATTTAGCTTTTCCTGCACTATCTTTAGTTCTTTTTCGGTTACCTTACTAAAGTCAGTTCCCTTTGGGAAAAAGCGTCTAATGAGTCCATTTGTATTTTCGTTGGTTCCTCGCTCCCACGAGGAATATGGATGTGCAAAATATACTGGCATTGATGTGTGATTTGTGAACTGTTTGTGCTCTGCCATTTCCATTCCATTATCGTAGGTTAGAGACTTTGTAAAAAGGGGGGCTATTTGATTAAACTCTTTAGCAAAACCTTTTCTAACGGTTGCTGATTTTCTGCTTTTAAGTTTTACAATAAATGTATATCGTGCTTTTCGCTCAACTAGAGTACCTATGGCACTTTGCTGTCCTTTTCCGATAACTAAATCTCCTTCCCAGTGTCCAATTTCTTCTCTGTTTTCGATGTGCTTTGGTCTATCATCAATACTGGTTTGATCTTTTATTTTTACACCTCTTTTACTCTTAGCATTTGCTCTTCTTCTTTGGCTTTTTTGATAGGGTAATAATGCTATCAATTTACGATTTAAACGCGCTTGGCGATGTGCGTAAATATGCATATAAATGGCTTCATAAGAGATAGACATTACAGGGTCATTTGGATATTTTAGCTTTATTCTACCTGAAATTTGTTCGGGTGACCAACCGCTTAATAGTCCTCGATAAACGAATATTTTTAGTCTATTATAGGTGTTTATTTTATCCTTATTTCTTTTGTTTAAATAATCGTCTTTTGCAGACCAATTTGCAAGAGTTGCATTGTAATCTCCACCCCATTTATTGACTTCTCTGGTGATGGTAGAACGTGACCGATTTAGTCTTTTTGCGATATAGCTTTTGGTCTTGTTTTCTTGTAATAAGGTTTCTATTACAACACGTTCTTTTAATGTTAGTCGCTTATATTTATTTGCTTTCATACAACAAATCTAAGATTATGATTTGTTGCGTTAAGTTCTTGAATTCAGGTATTTTTGTCCGTATGAAGCCCAACGGTCTTGTGTATGATTAGTGGCGTGTTTAAGCACCTAATTTAGTAAATAAAAACCGAATAGAAAATCCGTGAGGATTTTCGTAAGTAAGCGATAACTAGCCATTAATTATACACGTTGTTGCCAACAGTACTTATTTCCACTTTTCTATTAATTCTATCACACCTTTTTTAATTCCGCTATAAAATTCTCCGTTTTTAAATTCAGGTATTATTTTTTCTTCAATTACTTTTTTACAAATTTCGTCAGTCAAAATCAATTCGGTTCCAGTTCCTGTTGCAATTCCGATTTGTCTGCAAGGATTACACACAACTATTGTCAATCCATTATTTTTTTCGGCAGTTCCAATTCCCCAAGTTTGTGCTAATTCCGTTGCGTATTTTTGGATGTCATTATAAGGTTTTATGCTGTCAATTGTAACCACCACAATTTGTCTTGTCGTTTCAATATCATAATCATAAAGAATTTTCGATAATTCAGTTCGTTGTGATTCCGTAAAAATTTGTCCGTAATCATTTATAATTCCAATTGGTTTTGGAATAGAACTTTTTTCCATTTCCGAAAAATCAATTTCGGTTGTCAGTTTTTTAGTTTCCGTTTCTTGTGCATTTCCTTTGCAGGAAAGCAAATTTAAAATCAAGAAAAGAATTAATATTTTAGTTCCGATTTTCATTTTTCGTATTGTTGGCAACGGTTGGTATAAGAATAGTAGCCGATTTCGTGAGCAGAATTTTTCAATTTACTACTAATTTTATTGCGAACTACAATGTTCATATTTACTACTATTTTCGGCTATTATTTTTATACTTTGTTGGCATTTCGTTATTTTTTATTCTTTTTAATCGACTGTTTTACAAGACTTAATATGTATTCCAGATTTTCATCATCTCTGATTTGAATTTCATAATCTCCATTTCCCCAATGTCCAGTTGTCGATACATCTCTGGTAATTCCTTTAGTGTCGTCAAGTTCTCCTTTGCTCATATTAATCCACATTTTCAATGCTTTTTTCTGTGGTAAAATGTCAATTACATTTCGACCAGCAACAAAGGCAATATATTTTTTCTTTGGTTTAATTTCGAGATTGTCTAAATTCTGAATTGCATTTCTAAATTTTTCATAAAGTTCTTTTATTTCATCACTCACATTTTCTAAATGTTCTTGTTCTGAATAAACCTTAATTTCTTTTGCAACACTATCAATCGTTTTGTCCGCTTTAGAAATTGTTTTAATACTTTCCTGTGCTCCAGCCTTTTGAATTTGTTCGTATGAAACGGTTGTATTTTCAAATCTTTTAACTTCCCATAATTCAATTGGTAAGTCCTTAAAATTTATTGCTTCTCTTTGATAGTTTGTAAATGCAGGAGAAACAAATAAAACTCTCGATTGTGACCAATCTACATCAGTTCTTTTCAGAGTTTTGTCAAGATTTTCGTTAAATTCTAAAATGAAGTCCGCTTTATTATTTAGCATTAAAGACAAATAAGCATAACCTTGGTCAATTACACTAAAATTTTTGTCTCGTTTATATTCGATTATTACAAAAGCATTTGCTTCTTTATCAAAAGCAAGAGTGTCAATTCGGAAGTTATTTAAGGCAAATTCAGATTTTACAAATTCAAGTCCGAAAATTGTTTTCAGATTATTTTCTGTTAATTCTTGGATTTCCTTTTCAAGTCGAAATGGTTTTTCTTTTATGTACTCTAATTTATTTTCTATTTTATATAATGCCATTTTATAGTTTTATGATGAAACAGGTTCGATAAATTTTGAATATAAAAATGCAAACAAAAAATAATATGCAATTATTGTAGACGTCAATTTCGACCAATAAATCAGATGAATTATTCCAGGAAGAATAGAAGGTGCTTTAATATCTGCATCTGCCAATATTTTTCCTTTCTTAACTTCAGATTCTTTGAACTTGTAATAAATCCACCAAATTATTCCACCGACAATATATTGTAATAAATCAAGTCCAAGAGCAACAACAAGCCAAATTAGCGGAAGGATTAAGATGTCAGGAATTGAAGTCACATTATTTGAAGTTGTTTTAAAAATCCAAATTATTGCTATTCCTCCTAAAGCAAGACTTCTATTTATTTCACTCGCTTTACCTGTGAAATATTCATAGTCCTTTTTATAGTCGTCAATAGTTTTTTTATTTGTTTCTTGGTCCGCCATCACCTGTTCCTTTATTCTTTTTCGAAAATTTTCTCGATTCTTTTATTACTTTTTTTGTCGTACTTTTTTTAGGTACTACTTTTTTTGTCGTTGTCTTTTTTGGTGTTTTTGCCATATTATTTTTTTTCTAATGAATGCCAACGTCTCGGCTATGGTTAGTACGGGATTTCGAAGGACTGAACTTTCGATTAAGCACTTAGCCAAATTTTTAATTTTTTCTTTATTTAATAGACACGCAAAATTGAAAATTTTGCGGACTTTGTTCAAGGCACTTCACTTTGAATTAAGCACCAAAACCCGTATTAACTATAGCCATTGTTGGCATTTCGTTATTTTATTCCGCTTCTGTTTTTTCAATTTCAATTTGTAATATTTTTCCAAATTCAGTAACGAGTATTTTTTCTCGTTCTTCAAAAAACTCAATGAAATTTTCAAATTCTAAATCAACATTTGGAATATTGTGAGTGTTTTTAAATTCGTTTTGTTTGTCAGTATTTGGATAGGTTTTTTCAAGCCAAACTTTAAATTCGGTATCTTTTTTCTCAATATTTGGAATTGCTCCAAGTAATTGAAGGTTTCCAATGTAATTTAGGTAATCAATAAATTTATCTATTTTCTCTTCTTCAATTCCTCTTTTTCTCAATTTTGTCCTTGTGAAAAGACTTTTAGGGAATATATGGTCTATGTGAAATTGATTATTATAATCTAAATGTGGATACAATAACGATAGGACAGAAAAAGTGAAACCTTGACCATATTTGTAATAGGTTAGATTTTCAACATCTTCATCTGAAAACAATAGTGATTTGTTAGTTCCTTTAAATTTCTCAACAATTTTGTCAAGTGGAAAAATGGTGTCATTTTCCTTAATGATTTTTCGGATTGGTCTCAATACATTGTCTGGTTGACCACTAAATGCTCTTTTAACTAAAGTTAGAATTAACCATTTGCGTATTTTTTCTTTATCTTCTAAATTATTATTAGAGTCTGGATAACTCTCGGTGGCGTTAATTTTATGTAGATAATAAGCAATAGGAATTATAGCATTATTTGAAGTCAATGTTTCTCTGTTGTAACCAAAACTTGCAACAAGTTTTACTGCTATTCTAATTGCATCAGTAAGGTTTTCCCAATTCCGTTCAATTTTAAGCATATTGGCTTTGTTGAAATTATCAACTTTAAATGCAAAATCGCTAAAATCATTTATTACTAAACTGGATTTCAGGACAAAGTCTTTATTGAAATTAAATCCATTCCCAATATCATTTATTTCATCTACAAATTTTATTATTTCCTCTCTTGCATCTTTTTCTTCCCATTGTGCTGTAGCAATTGATAATAATAAATCGGAATAACTCAAAATTGTTCCACCACTATTAATTCTTATAAATATATTTAATACTTTGTCTAAAGATTGGCTTTTCTCTTTGTAGTAACTAATAAGAGGTGTTATATGAATAACATTATGTAATTGAAATAGAGTATTGTTTGCAAAATTTGCTTGTTCTTGAGTGTAGTTTTGAAAAATCCCATTTTGAATTAGATAACTGTTTACCTCTCCTGGTTTTTTTAAATTCAAAATTTCGCCAACACTAAACCAAAAAGAATTATCATCATTTTCTTTTGCTTCATCTTCAGTCAAAAAGCAAAATCAAATTCAAGTTCGCTATGTTCTGATTTTGAGACCAAATTCAAATACAGTTTTGTTTTTGGATATGCTTTATCATTGTCCCATCTTTTTCTTGGTAATTTTTCAGCAAAAGTTCCTTTTAGAGCAACATAAATAGAAGTCAATCTTTGTTGTCCATCCAAAATTGCTGTAATTTCTTCTTCTCCATTTACGTCTGCTTTGGAATTATGCCGATTGTCTCTTTCGTGATATTCTCGCAAAAATTCGTAAAATTTAAAATCCGTTACATTTTCTTTTTCCACTTGCCAAAATAGAAAAGAACTAATAGGATAGTTCCTCATTATACTATCAAATAATCTTTCGATTTGGTATGTGTTCCAAACAAATTCCCTTTGGATTGCAGGAAGTAAGTATTTCTTTTTATGAATGCTTTCTACTACGTCTTTAATCTTTAGTGCTGTTTCGTATGCCATATTTTCTTCTTTGTTATGAGGTCTGTTCTAATGAATGCCAACGTGTTTGTGTATGAAGCGTTGGGCATTTCTAAGCACTTCATTTTCAGTTTACCGTAAATTTTATTTATATCTATAGTTTTCATTTAACCACTTATTGCCCAATGATTTATACACTTTGTTGGGGGTATGTGCTTTCTTTTCATCAGCGTTGGCAGAGTAAGCTCTTTTGCAATTTTTGGTCAAGCGTTGGCTCGTGTGAATTGCAAATGTGCTTGCTCTTGCGGTGGCTTTTACAAATATTTCGTTAATACCTTTTGTTTTCGTTCTGCTATTCCGTTTATAATTTTTCTTGATTTTTCTATTTCCGTTTCTTGTTTTTCTATGGATTTTATAATTTTCTTTTGGTCATTAATGTTTGTAACTGAAATTGTAAAATTATCTAAGTCCGTTTTATTGATACTTGGATATTGTCCTTTTCCCATTTTTGCCTCTATCTGCTGCATTAATGGCTCGAAATACATAAAAGCATAAAACATAATCTTGTTTAAAATAACTTTTTCATCTTTGCTGTTTAGCACAAAGAAACCTGTTGAAAATACACAATCTGAAACGTCCTTATCTATGTAAGCGAAACCTTTTAAATATGGACGAACAGAAGAAATAATAAAATTGCCTTTTTCGGCTATTCTTCTTGCTCTTGAAGGTGCATCTTTGCCTAAAACCTTATTGTTGTAGCTAATTATTCCAGTTCCTTTTCCTACTGCATCAATATCTACATAAGTAAAAGTATCATCAGGTTTTGTTGTTGGGTTTTTGGTTTTTGAGTTTATTATAAAAAGCTTACTTATCTTATCTTTTTTGTCCTTACCAAACGCATCATCAACCAGTTTTTGAATTACAGTTTTTGCTTTCCCAATACCTTGTTCTGCTTTTTCTTTTTCCTTATCTATTTTCTTGCACTCTTTTACTATTTTTTCTTGTATGTCTTTTGGTGGTAATGGTATTTTTAAAGGTTTTACTTTTGGTACAGTTAATTGTGGGATAACAGCTCCACTATCAGTGAAATCTAATAAACCAATAATGCTCTTTAGATATTCTAATTTTATTAAGTCATTTGGTATTAAAACGATAAGGCGTACAATTGGAAAGAAAGGTTCTTTGCGAATTTCGGTATAACCCAATGTACCCCTTGCTGAAATTGTAATACAATTCTCGACAACTCTTGCTTTATCTGTGTAACCATAAAGCCCTTTGTTCTCAAAACCGTTTGCAAAAATTGGAATATTAAACTTAGCTGTCTTATTTTCTGAAAAATTATTTTTAGGAACATCACCACCTGCAAACATATCTTTTGCGATATCTTCTAATCGCACCAATTTCCATTTTGATTGAATTCTAACTGTCTTTTTTGGCGTTAATGATATATGCTTATCAAATTCAGTACGTTTAAAATCAAGCATATTTATCAAACTACTGCGACTTACAAAAGAAGCTAATTCTTCTGGAATTACAGGGTTTTGGTTTTCAAATGCTTGTTGTATGTAGTAATTTATTTTATCTTGATTGCTTCTATTATCTTCATCATACAAAGGCGTGCGGTGCTTTCCATTAGCATCTGTGTAGAGTTTTATTCCTTCGTTTCCTTTGGCAGTACTCCATTCATATCCTAAAAATTTCTTGCTTGTTTTGTTGTCACTTGGTCCTTTTACAATTACAACTTCACTTTGGTTAGTGCTTGCTAATGTGAAATAATACAGTTTTTCTTTTTCTATTTCAGTCAAGTACGTGTAGAATAAGTCGGTTAATTCTTCTTCTTTCTTTGATTGACTAAGTTTTTTAAAGTTAGTTTGCTTCTTCTTGTTTTTGGTACTGGTAAGGTTGTCAAATGCATTTCTATAATCATCAAACATTTCTGTTTTCAATAGATTATCATTAGGTATTCCTTTCAATAGTGTTTTGTAATCGTCAAAATCGTATTCCAAATGTTGGCAGTAGGAGATAATATAGTGCTCATCTTCAAAGACCTTTTGCTTTTTAGTGTCGTTTGCAAACCAACTGTTTATACGGTTTTTATAATGTTTGGACTTTTCGGGGTTTTCGTTTCTGCGTTTTATAAATAGCGTTACTGTGTTTGTTCCTGTTTTACCAAAAGTACCTGATCCAAATTCGGCAATAGCTACAATATGGAAATACTTTAATAGAATGCTTTTTGTCTCTTGATAAGTTGCATCTGCATTTGATAGAACTGAGGAAGGAACAATAATAGCTCCTACACCATCAGCTTCTAAAAGTTGTTTGGCTCTTTCTATAAAAAAGCACTCAATTGAGTTGTTGGTTTGTATCGCTTTACTATCAATTGTATTAAGTAAGGTGTAGGTGTCTTTGCTGTCTTGGTCTAATGTGCTTAGAAAACCTTTTACTGCGTATGGTGGATTAGCAACCAATATTTTAAAACTGTTGTTTTTGAACTTGTCGTTTTTGGCTAATGCGTCCGCATAGGTTAAATCAATGTTGTCTTGCCCATACATAAAAGCCGATACTTTGGCGACTTTACTCAAACGATATTCTTTTTCGATACCGTAAATTTCTTTGAGGTAATCTTCTATTTGAGCATCTTTTGTCGCTTCAATAAATGGTCGCATTTGTGAAGCCAATTCATTTAGGAAATGACCTGAACCGCAAGCATAATCAATGGCTTTTGGTGGTTGTTGACTATCGTTGATTATATTTTCAAGTGGTAAGGATTGAATGATAAAACGAGTAATTGGCATTGGTGTAAAAAATTGTCCTTCTGATTGTTTTATACCACCATCTAAAAAGTTTTCGAACATATCACCCAAAAACTGATTTTTGGTATTGCTCTTAATTTTAGTGTCTTGAAACAGACGAACAATATCAATAAGTACTTGTGCATTTTCGTAAAATAAACGTTCATTGTGAACATCAATAAATGCAAAATCGTTATTGGTAAAGAATTTTAGTTGTTTGAAATAACCTTTTATGGTTTCTCTTGTTGCATCTGGGTCGTTTTTAAAAGCCCAAAATGCTTGGTCAATTTGTTTATTGTCAATATAGGTTACTTCTTCTTTCAGAAATTCGTCCATACCAACTTTATATAGTTTCTGTAAACGGTCTTGAATTTCAAATGGCGTATCGTAAGCTATTCCTTTCCAATAGAATTGTAAATCTTTCGGATTGTTTTTTTCGTCAACAATTTTACATAGAAAAAGATTAACTAATTTATCAAAAGCATTTTCACGACCTGAGACATTGTATTTTCTTAGAATAGTAGCAAACTCGTGATATTTACTTTGCTTGGTAGTGCTATCAACTAAACTTAAATCTTCAACAGAATACTTTTTCTTACCAATGTTGTAGGCTTGTATATCTTTTTCGAAAAGTCCTTTTGTAGTATAATCCTTTTGGTAGGTATGTTTCCAAACGTTGAATATTTCTTCTCGAATTTTAGCATCTTTAAATGCTAATAGTTTAGGATTATCTTCTAAATATTGCTCGTTATCTACTAATGTGATTAGGTAATAATTTGCTACTACTTTTTTGTCTGTAAAGTCGGAAGCATAAAGTGAAATAAATTTTGCATTTCCTTCTTGTTGTGCATAACCAAATAATTGACTTCCGTTTTCAAGTGTTTCTTTCCAATGCTTTGTAAATTCTGTTCCAGCATTTTTACATTCAATAATTAATAACGCTTTATCCGAATTGTCTTTAACTAAAATATCTGCTCTACCGCCACTTGCTCCGTGTCCAACTTTCCATTTTGGCTCTAATTCAATATGTTTTGGGTTGTAGCCTTTTTCAAGTAGTCTATTTACACATTCAAGGACAACAAAATTTTCATTTGATTTGAGATTACAAGTTTGTCTTTCGTTTATTTTTAGTCCTTTGTTTTCAGGATAAGTGATTGCTCCTTTTTTAAAGTCCACTTTCAACAAGCAGTCAAAGGCATCAAACTTTTTACTGAATACATCTCCATTCTCTTTGAAATTTAACGATTTCAGTATGTCTTTTAAGTTTGTTTTTGTAATCATTTATTTCCTTTTATTTTTCGTTTCATATTTATCTGTCTTTCAAGCGGTGGCAAAAAATTGCTCTTTTGGTTTTATAGCGTTGGCTTGTGTGTCGGCAAAAACCAAATGTGCAATTTGTGCGGCTGGCTCTTTTTTTTGCATTACCCCCAACGAGTTTTTATAAGATTTGTGCGACTGGGAAATCGGAGATTTTTCGGACGTAGCAAATCGTTAGTTGAATGTTTGTCGGTTCGTAATTTAGTTTAAATGTAAGCATAAATTTTATGAGGTGTTGGGTGCAGTAATTTTGATTCTGAAAAAATCAATCTTACTTATAAAGAATTTTTTAATACTTCCACCAAATCTTATACAAAAGTCAATTTCCTTAAATAATTGTTTTTTCTCCTCTTTGGTATAATTATCCCATAAACTTGGAGAAAAGAACGTATTTGTCGTACAATAAATCATTAGTGATGAAATTGCTTTTGTAAAATCATTAATTGATAAATCAGCTAACTCATTAAATAATATTTTTCCTTTGGTATCTTTCTCAAAATGTGATAAAATTATTATTGTACGATTATTATCAGGTAAAACATTTAAAATTACATTTGATTCTTTTTCATTTGGGTATAGATATTCATTTTTGTAAGAATATGTGGGACTTAAAATAGTAGAACTAGCTATTGGAACAAATGGCTCAATTACTCGAGTATGATAATTTAGTGCAGAATAATCTTTTGTTTGAATTATATTGTCTAATACTTTTTTATACAATAATAGTTCTTTGATTCTTTTTTCTGTAAACTGGATATGTTCTTTTAAATATTGCTTTGGAAAAGTTTTTACGAAATCTCCATTACTATTGTAATATTTATAAATCTCAATAATCTGTTGAAAACTATGAGCAAATGATCGATATGTTAATAAAAATAGATGTTCATCACTAAAGTTAAAATCAAAATTTTCAATTGGAGAAAATAATTTGGAATCGTGATAATCACAAAACCCTGTGAAAATAGATGCTTTTTTCTTTCCAATTGGAATTAGCCCATTTGTTGATAAATTTTCATCTGCTGAAGTACTATTTAAAGAGTACAGCATTCTATTGCCATTTATTTCCTTTTCAAGTTGAACTAAAATTTTTTCTTTCTGAATGCTGTGAGCTTTTTTTATTTTCTTAGTACAATCTTTGTGATTGTGATAAAAACAATGTTTATGATTACTATTCCTTTTATAATCAGCAATTATTTCTTTGAAGTTCATCATTTTACCTTATTGCACCCAACTTGTTATATGCTTTCAAATATAGCTATTTATAGTTAATAGTTTCCGGATAAACGTAGGTTTTTGTTGTTTTTATCAGTGCCAACTAAACTTTTTATGGCTAAGTCTAGCGGACTCTCAATATTTAGTAAATCTTTTTTTGATACATGGGTATAAATCATAGTGGTTTCAGGTTTAGCATGTCCTAATAATTCTTGTATATAACGTAAATCAATACCATTTTCTAATAAATGTGTAGCGTAACTGTGTCGTAAAGTGTGTGGTGTAACTCTTTTATTTATCTTGGCAATTTTGGTAGCTCTATGTAAAAATGACCGAATACTTTCTGCACTATATTTTTGAAATGGTTTTCCTTCAACAAAGTATGTTTTTGGTTCGTAACTCATTAAATAATTTTGCATTAATGGAATAAAACTTTGTGCCAAAATTATATTCCTATCCTTACGTCCTTTACTGTTTTTTACTACAATTTGTCTCCTGTCAATATCAATATGATTTAATTCTAAATTTAATAATTCACTAATACGTAATCCGGCCGAATATATCATAGCTAAAACAGCCCTATGTTTTAAGTTTTTAGTGTAACGTAATAAATCTATAATTTCTTCTTTTGATAAAACAGTAGGAAGTATTTTACTCTTTTTCGGTCTTTTTAATCCAACCTCTTCAATCTTACATTCAGGATAAAAAGCCTTAAATAACTTAATGGCACTTATAAATTGCCTATGCGTACTAATACTGTATTTTCTAGGTATAAAAACGTCTTCTAAAAATTTTTCAACGTCCCTATTGCTTAATGTAGTAAGCGGCTTATCTTTAATATAATCAAAAAAATCAGCTACAAAGGTAAAGTATGTTTTAACAGTACTTTCACTGTAGCACTTGCCTCTTAAATATTTAGTGTAGGCTCTAATAATTTCTTTGTTCTCGTCTGAAATTTGTCTAGGTCTGCGTTTTGTTGTTCTATTGGTATGTGTTACATTGTAAATAGAGGTGTCTAATTTAAAATAAACATCATTTCTAAGTGTTTCTTTAATAAATTCTACATTTTTTATAGTATAATTAATATACCAGCCTTTCAATGTTTGACTCCAAGTATAACCATTTATTTTTCTAATTTTTGAAATAATAAAATCATTATACGGAAATACTAAAAGTAATTGCACCTTTTTTCTGTGCAGTACCTTTTTTAATAATATGGTAGGTTTTAAGGTTGAAGAAGTTTTCATAGCATTTCAAAAATAACATTTATTTTTAACATAAAAGAGAAAATGGAAATTTAATTTAGTTAAGTACAATTAAACAAGCCAACCGTACAAAATTTAGGAACTACTTGTAAAGGTCAATCATAGCACAGTTGTTTATTTGTAAATATACTATATAATATTATTAAATATAGTAGTATAATTTTTTAAATATAGTAGTTAATATTTATAAAAATAGTAGTATTTTTAGAGTATATAGGTAAACTACGCTAAAAAAGGATAGTTTAGTAAAAATTAAATGTATAAAAAAAAGATCTAAATAACTTTAATTTGTAGTATTTTTATTAACAAGTTGGGGGTAATTTAAATTAAAATGAATAACAGATAAAACGATGGCTATTAGATATAGAATAACAAAAAGAGTAAATAGTATTTCAAATATAAAAAAAGAGCAATTTATAATGCAAGCTGTAAATACAGGCACTGTAGGAATTGAAAGGATTAGTAAAGAAATTAGTATAGAAAGTAGTTTAAGTATTGTTGATGTAAAAGCGGTATTGATAGCTTTAGGTATTAAAATGCAGTTTCATTTAGAGGAAGGAAAGATAGTTGATTTAGAAGATATTGGTAAATTTAAAATTGGTTTTAAATGTAAAGCTGAAGATAATGCTCGTAATTTAACACCAAAACGAAGTATAAAAAAATATCATTTAAATTATCAACCTTCTTTAGCTATAAAGCGTAGATTAAAAAAGGCTATTACAACTTATAAAGAGGGCAGTAGAAGTATATAAATTTTTATAGATTTTTATTCTTTTTACTGTCAAAATTTGAAGGGTATAAATTCATCCCTTTTTTTTCTGCAGCTTTTAAAATAAAGGGAATAAGTAGTGTTGCCCCAGGAATTAACATAAAAGGTACACCAATTCCAAGTATTTTAAGTAAATCGTAAACTTGAATTTTTAAATGTTTTTCTTCTTCTTTTGTAATATTTTGCTCTAAAATAAATTTATAAATAATTCGTGATGCTTCTTTGGTGTCTAAGGCTTCATTTTTTATACCAACAAAAAATTCATTCAATGCCTTTGTAGTTTTTAACCTGTTTTTTTTGATTAATGTAGCAAACTCTTTTTTACCATTCTTTTCAAAAATGGAAACATCTATAGTTGAAGGCTGTTTTTTCTCTTTCATTTAAAAATTGAAATTGGCGATAAATATAGTATTTATTTAGAGACTCTATTTAACAAGTGAGAAGTAAAAACTACAAAACCACACAACAACACAATAAAGGGAGTCTCTTTGTCATAATTTAACTAAAACCAACCTGCACTTACTTTAAGTTTACACGAATGTATCAATAAGAACTTCAACGGCCTATCGAAACTTTCTTATAAAATTTGCAATGAAAATTTCGCAACAAATTTCAGACTGTTTGAGCAATATAAATGATTTAAATAAACCAAAACCACCAAAGCGAGTTTCTGAAATTTAGAAATTGAATAAAAAATTTAGAGAAAGTATCGTAAGCCTAGATTTTTGGATACTTTTCATCAATGGAAAAGTATTGCATAAAATAAATAAATTGTATCGCTTCATCTATCTGCCAACAGATAGGCTTGCAATGATGAAGTTTATTAAACTAAGACAAAACAAAGACTAAAATTTTTAGTTGAAACTATTGATACTTCATATATCTAAACCGGCCTATCGAAACTTTCTTATAAAATTTGCAATGAAAATTTCGCAACAAATTTCAGACTGTTTGAGCAATGTAAATGATTTAAATGAACTAAAACCACCAAAGCGAGTTTCTGAAATTTAGAAATTGAATAAAAAATTTAGAGAAAGTATCGTAAGCCTAGATTTTTGGATACTTTTCATCAATGGAAAAGTATTGCATAAAACAAAGAAATTGTATCGCTTCATCTATCTGCCAACAGACAGGTTTGCAATAATGAGGTATATTAAACTAAGACAAAAACAAAGACTAAAATTTTTAGTTGAAACTATTGATACTCCATATATCTAAACCGGCCTATCGAAACTTTCTTATAAAATTTGCAATGAAAATTTCGCAACAAATTTCAGACTGTTTGAGCAATATAAATGATTTAAATGAACTAAAACCACCAAAGCGAGTTTCTGAAATTTAGAAATTGAATAAAAAATTTAGAGAAAGTATCGTAAGCCTAGATTTTTGGATACTTTTCATCAATGGAAAAGTATTGCATAAAACAAAGAAATTATATCGCTTCATCTATCTGCCAACAGACAGGCTTGTAATAATGAGGTATATTAAACTAAGACAAAAACAAAGACTAAAATTTTTAGTTGAAACTATTACTTCATCTATCTAAACTGGCCTATCGAAACTTTCTTATAAAATTTGCAATGAAAATTTCGCAACAAATTTCAGACTGTTTGAGCAATATAAATGATTTAAATAAACCAAAACCACCAAAGCGAGTTTCTGAAATTTAGAAATTGAATAAAAAATTTAGAGAAAGTATCGTAAGCCTAGATTTTTGGATACTTTTCATCAATGGAAAAGTATTGCATAAAACAAAATAATTACTCAGCTTCTACAATTGGAATTGTTTTTACATCATCAGCTCCATGAGTTAGTTTTTTTAGTTTTTTTACAAAAACAATTAGTACCAATCCAAACAATGCACAAAAAATAAAAATACCCATAAAAATAGTGTATTCACCTGCACTTTGGGCAGCTTCACCAAGTGCACCTGCAAGCTTATTTCCTAATCCTGAAACCATAAAGTAAGCACCCATCATTAATGAAGCATATTTTACAGGAGCCAGTTTAGTGATAAAAGATAAAGCAACAGGGGAAATACTTAATTCTCCAATTACGTGCAAAAGGTAAGCACCAAATAACCAATAAATAGATGCTTTTCCGTCTAAAGAAACAGTAGTTTCAACAGCAGCTCTTGCAAGTAATAAAAAACCTAAACCAGTAATAATAGTACCAACTCCCATTTTAAAAAGAGAGGAGTTTTCGTTGCCTTTTTTTCGCCATTGCGTCCATAAATAAGCAATAGGTAATCCAATTAAAATTACATAAAAAGCATGTAACGATTGTAAAAAACTTGTTGGAATGGTAAAACCAAATAGCACTCTATCAATTTTATCACGAGCATATAAATTCATTAATCCGCCAGCTTGTTCGTATGCACCCCAAAAAACAATAACAATTATAAATGACAGTATTAAAACAATCATTCTATCTTTTTCAATAGCAGTTAATCCTATTTTTTTATTAGTACCTGCTACTGTTTTAACAGGAACAAAGTTTCCTACTTCAGTTAAATATTTTTGTCCCCATATATATACAACTTGCCCAATTGCCATACCAATACCAGCTAAACCAAAGCCATAATGCCAGTTGATAACTTCACCCAAATAGCCTACAGCTATAGGTGCAGCAAAGGCTCCTATATTTATTCCTATATAAAAAATGGTAAAAGCGGTATCTCTTTTGGCGTCACCTTTATTGTATAAACCACCCACCATTGTTGAAATATTGGGTTTTAAGGCGCCAACGCCTAAAACAATTAAAACAATACCTGTATAAAAAGCCCAAACTTCATCAAAAGCTAAAATAAAATGCCCAATAACAAGTAAAAAACCACCTAACATAACCGTTTTTTTCTGACCTAGCAATCGATCAGCAAGTAATCCGCCAGGAACCGACATTACATATACCATCATTGTATACCAACCATATAGCTGTAGAGCCGAAACACTGTCCCATCCTAATCCGGCATTGCTATCGGTAGTTTTTGCAGTTAAATAAAGTATTAAAATAGCACGCATTCCGTAGTATGAAAATCGCTCCCATAATTCAGTAAAAAATAAAATATACAATCCTTTTGGGTGCCCCCATAATAGTTCTTCTTGCTTTGCCATAAAAATACTTAAATTTAAAAAAAGCTAAATATAGTATTTATTTAGGGAATCTCTTTATCAACATTTTACTAAAACTAAAACTAAGACAAAGACTAAATTTTTAGTTGAAACTATTGCTACTTCATATATTTAAACTGGCCTATCGAAACTTTCTTATAAAATTTGCAATGAAGATTTAGAAATTGAATAAAAAATTTAGAGAAAGTATCATAAGCCTAAACTTTTTTCATTCTTTTTTGGACAATGCAAAAAAGGATAGAAGTTAAAATATTTAATAAAAAAGAATCTTTGTAGTTTATATCTTGAGATTGTTTTACCTGTCTTGAGCGACAGTTGAAAGATTTTCTAAGGCTAAAAAAGAATATATTTAACACTAAATTATAAGTTTATTAATTTATTGTGTAATAAGTTAATTATCAGTTAATTATTTTTGAAAGTGAATTATTTTTTTTTAAAACAAAAAAAATACTACTTTAAGGTAGGGAATTAAAAGGTTAGACTGTTATACTTATATTAACAATAAACCTCATCAATAAAAAACACTGAAATATGAGCAAATTAAATTCACTAGCTATAAGTGACAACGGATTTATTTTTAAACCTTCAACAGGAGAGTCTTTTACTACAAATGATTTAGGTTTAGTTATAATTAATTTATTAAAAGAAGGAAAATCAAACGAGGAAATAATTAGTGCAATTACTGAAGAGTTTGAAGTAGATGCTATCACTGCTGAACGTGATTTATATGATTACCTTGATTTTTTAAGAACTGAAAAAATGATTGATTAATTATGACTCAAAAGAAACTAACTATTGCAATAACAGGACTTAATAATATTGATAGTCCAGGACCTGGTGTGCCAGTAATTAGAGGTATCAAAGATTCAGGAATGAACGTTCGAATTATTGGCTTGGCATACGAAAATTTAGAACCTGGAATTTATATGCCAGGTTTGGTAGATAAAACATACCTAATACCATATCCTTCAGTTGGTAGTGAATCTTTTTTAGATCGTTTAACCTATATTCACGAGCAAGAGAAAATAGATATTATTATTCCAAATTTTGATTCAGAATTGTATTTATTTATAAAATTTAGTGATACGTTGTTAAAAATGGGAATTCATACTTTTTTGCCAACGTTAAAACAATTTGAAGAACGACAAAAAGATAATTTACCTGAATTTGCAAAAAAATATAAAATTACTGTTCCAAAGAGTAAAGCTGTTTTAAGCAGTAATGAATTGGCTGATTTACCAAATGAAATATCTTACCCATATTTTATTAAAGGTAAATTTTACGAAGCCTATAAAGTTGATAATTACAATCAGGCTGTTTTTTATTTCAATCAATTATCATCAAAATGGGGACTTCCTGTTGTGGTGCAACAAGCAATTAAAGGTACTGAAGTGAATGTAATAGCTTTGGGTGATGGTGAAGGGAATACTATTGCCGCTGTTGCCATGCGTAAACAATACATTACAGATAAAGGTAAAGCGTGGGGAGGTATAACATTGAATGATGAACGTTTGTTGAAAATTACACACAATATTATTAATGAAACAAAGTGGCGTGGTGCTATGGAATTAGAAATGATAAAAACTGATGATGGTGAATATCACCTTATTGAAATAAACCCACGTATACCTGCTTGGGTATATTTAGCTGTTGGAGCAGGACAAAATATTCCTGAAATGATATGCCAGTTAGCTATGGGTAAAAAGGTGAAACCTCTAAAAACTTATGAATATGGTAAAATGTTTATACGCTATTCATGGGATTTAATTGGCGATATAAAAGATTTTGAGAAAATAATAATGTTAGGTGAATTATAAAAACTAAAAAAATGAGTAAAAAAATATACGAACGTCCAATATTAAGAAAAGTAGTAGAAGGAATTCCAAATAAATTTGGAACTATCAAAAAATTAAATCCAATTAGTACCATAGATAATGTGCCAATTGATGGCATTATTAAAAAATATGGATCACCAGTATTTATACTTTCTGAAAAAACAATTAGAGAAACGTACAGAATGGCTTATCGTGCTTTCTCAACACGTTATCCAAAAGTGCAATTTGCATGGTCATACAAAACCAATTATTTAGATGCCGTTTGTCGTATTTTTCATGAAGAAGGCGCTTGGGCAGAAGTGGTTTCAGGATTTGAATATGAAAAAGTACTAGATAACAACATACCAGGGAATAAAATTATTTTTAATGGCCCTGATAAAAGTGAGAAAGATTTAATTAGAGCAATTAATAATAAATCTTTAATTCATATTGATCATTTTGATGAATTATATACAATTATTGGTTTAATAGATGAGTTAAAAGAGCGTCCGCAAGTGGCTATTAGAGTAAATATGGATACAGGAATTTACCCTCAATGGGATCGTTTTGGGTTTAATTATGAAAATGGTAGTGCTTGGAATGCTGTGAATAGAATTCTTTCAACAGGAAAAATAGATTTGGTAGGATTGCATATTCATATTGGCACCTACATTACCATGTCTGAAGCTTATGCTACTGCAATTGAAAAATTAGCAGCTTTGGCAAATAAAATATTTGATCGTTTTCAAACAAGTATAGGTTATATTGATGCTGGAGGCGGTTTTGCATCACAAAATACCTTGCAAGGTGCTTATATGCCTGCAACGGATACCACTCCAAGTTTTGATGATTATGCACATGCTATTACTACAGCCATGACAGCTGCTAGTTTTCCAAATAACGAAAAACCAACACTTATTTTAGAAACAGGTAGAGCGTTAATTGATGATGCTGGTTGGCTAGCAGGTTCCGTTTTAGCAAATAAAAGGTTAGCTGATGGGCGTAGAGCAATGATTATTGATACGGGTGTAAATTTAATGTTTACCGCTTTTTGGTATGATCACGAAATTTATCCAGTACAAGAAACAACTTTCCAGTCTGAACCTACTACAATTTACGGCCCTTTATGTATGAATATTGATGTAATTCGGAAAAATATAGACTTTCCAATGCTTAATAAAGGAGACCATTTTGTTATAAAACGTGTGGGAGCTTATACCATGACACAGTGGATGCAGTTTATAACCTATCGCCCAAATATTGTTTTAATTGATGAACAAGGAGAGGTGCATTTGATACGTAAAGCAGAAGATAAAGAAGTATTTAGAAGACAGGAATTAGTACCTAAACATTTAAAATAAACGTCATTTCGAGGAGCATAAGCGACGAAGTAATCTGTTAAATTGTAGTTCAAAAGTAACAGATTGCTTCACTGCGTTCGCAATGACGGATAGAAGTTCAAAAAAAGTAAATCAATAAATGAAGCAAAAATTAATACGTAAAAGCCGTTTTTTAGGAGAAGCTATTTTAACAAGCTACTCACAAATATTTTTCACTGGGAATAAAATTTTAGCAACAATTTTACTTGTTGTAAGTTTTATTGATTGGTGGACTGGCTTAAGTGGTTTAATAGCTGTTATAACTGCTGTTACTTTAGCTGAAGTTTTGGGTTATTCACCTGTAACACTTAAAAAAGGCTTATTTAGTTTCAATGCTTTATTGGTTGGGTTAGGTGTTGGTACTTATTTTTCGCCGGGGTTAGAAGTATTGTTGTTAATTGTAATGGGTGGTGCTATTGCCTTTTTTAGCACTGTTTTTTTAATGGGGTTATTTGCAAAATACGGCTTACCGTTCTTGAGTATTCCGTTTTTGCTAGCCATGTGGCTATTGTTGTTGGCCTTTCCATCATTTTCAGGAATTGCACTTAATACAGAAGCATTATATCCTTCAAATATGTTTTTTAAATTAGGAGGAAATACGCTTGTTGTTATAGTTGATGGTTTAAATAATTTTTTTAAAGATACTGGGTTTGATACATATTTTTTATCGCTAGGAGCTATATTTTTTCAATTTAATATTTTGGCAGGCATCCTTATTGCAATAGGTTTAATAATTCACTCACGTATAAATTTCTTGTTTTCATTAATTGGTTTTTTTGTAGCCTTTTGGTTGTATTCATTCTTGGGGATGTATACAGGATCATTAAATTATACGTATTACGGATTTAATTTTATTTTATCGGCTATTGCTATTGGCGGTTATTTTTTAATTCCATCACGACAATCATTTTTATGGAATTTGTTGTTAATACCCGTTTTGGTTGTAACTACAATAGGTTCAGATAGGTTATTCTCTTATTTCGAATTATCGGTTTTTTCACTGCCTTTTAATATGGTAATTATTGGTATTTTATATGCATTTAAAATACGTTACAATCAAACAATCCCTCCCATATTAACTGTAATTCAACAAAAAAACCCAGAAACAAACGCCTATTTATATCATAGCCAACCCGCAAAAGAATATGCGGCTTTTACTATGCCAATACGTCTGCCTTTTATGGGGAAGTGGACAGTAAATCAGGGTCATGAGGGAAAATATACACACAAAGAATTTTTTAAATACGCATGGGATTTTATTATAAAAGATGAAACATCAGGGAAAGAATATTTAGGAGACGGACTGTTATTAAGCGATTATTTTTGTTATGATAAACCTGTGGTTGCACCTGCTTTAGGAACAGTAGTTGCAGTAGTTAATACTGTTGAAGATAATGAAATTGGCGCTACTAACTTACATCAAAATTGGGGTAATACGGTAGTAATACAACACGATACTTATTTGTTTTCAAAATTAAGTCATTTAAAAAAAGGAACTATTGAAGTAAATATAGGCGATTTTGTAGTTGAAGGTCAGTACATTGGTAAGTGTGGTAATTCAGGTCGTTCTCCGTATCCTCATTTGCATTTTCAATTACAATCTTCTGCAATAATTGGTGGAGCAACTATTTTTTGGCCACTATCTGAATATTTAGTAGAAAGTACATCTAACATTGGGTTTGTACAAAAAGGAATTCCTAAAGAGAATGAAACCATAGTTAATATTGCTACATCTTCAATATTACAAACTGCTTTTAAATGGAATCCGGGAGATGAGTTTAAATTAAGTATAAAAACAGATGATGGAATTAGTGATACCTTTCTTATTCGTAACGAAATTGATATTTACAACCATTCTTCACTTGTTTGTTTGAAAACTGGAGCAAAAATGTATTATGAAAATAATGGTAAAACATTTTCAGCACTCAATTATGTGGGGTCTAAAAAAAGCGCTTTGTTTTATTTTTACCGTGCTTTTTATAAAGTAGTTCTAAGTGAATACAATGATCTTTTAGTAGAAACAAAATTTCCTGTACATCATTTATATCGTTTTCCGCTATTAACACTTCAAGATTTTTTGGTACCAATAAAAATTTTTCTAAAAGGAAATTATAGTTTGTCTTATAAAGAAACAGATCAACTATTTAATCCTCAAAAAATAACACTGAAGTCTCAAATTATAGGAAGTAATAAAAAGGAACTTTTTTCAGCTGCTATTACAGTTCATAAAAATACTGAAATTGATATTGAGAGTAACACAAAAAAAAGAATTAAAATTAATTTAAAATGGGTAAACAGAGTTTATTAACATTGATATTATGCATTGTTGTAACAACAGCCAATGCACAAAAAGCACCCTTGTCATTTAAACAAGTTGACAGTACATCGTATGCATTATATTTAAAACAAGATTGGAAATCATTAATAAAACTAGGCGAGAAATCTCGAGCCGAAGGAATTGATTTTTATTATTTAAAGGTGCGCATGGGAATTGCATATTATAAAGAAGGAAAAATGTTACGTGCAATTAAATTTTTAGAGGCAGCGAATAAAATTGACTCTTATGATGTTGTTGTGCAAGAGTATTTGTACTGGGCATATAGGTTTGGAGGTTTAGCGTTGGAATCTCGATTATTTTATACCAAAATATCTAAAAGTTTACAAGATAAAATTAAGTTAGACTTGCCTTTTGTAACTGCTATAGATTTTAGTGTTTTGGCAACAAATAATTTAGATTACAATAAATTATTGGAAACAGCTGAGACATCAGAATTAGGAGATATTCGTTATTTTACTGAAAATTATCAGTTATTTTCTTTGGGAATGAGTCATCCACTTTCAAAAAAAGTTAATTTTTATCAACGTATTTCTGTATTGCCAACAGCCTCATTTCAACAAGAAAATGTATCAGGAGAATTGGTGAACAAAGCATACAAAGGAACAGAAACACGTTACTACGCAAATGTAACTGTTGCTTTAGGAAATAGATTATACTTAGATACATACTTTAATATTCTATTTGGTAACTACGATAATTTAAATATTGATAATGAGCTAAGTGGAAGAGACCCAAGAGGAGGTACAACCACTTCAACATCTCCAACTGTAAGGTATTCAAATTTTGTATTTGGAGGCGCTTTAACTAAAGCCTCTTATTACGTGAGAAATACCGTAAATGTTTCTGTATCAAATTTAAATGGTTACAACCAATTTCAAGGAGGGTACACGTTGTCACTATATCCATTAGGAAGTACTTTATTAGTGCCTTTTGGTGCTATTCAATATCAAAATGAAAACTCAAACTCAAATTTAGTTTATACAGGAGGATTGACCTTAAATACTGAAAAAATGTCAATTACCGGTTATGGAAATATTGGAGATATACGAAATTTTATAGCCAATAATGGTGCTATTATATATAACCAAACTGAAACCGCTTTGAGTGAATATGGTTTAACACTTCAATTTTATACTAAAAGCGCCATTGTAAAAATAGGTTACTCTTTTATGGAAATGGAAGATAATTACAGCAATCAAAATCAGGAAATAACATCAAAAATATTTAATTTTAACCAACAAAATATTATAGCAGGAATTATATGGAAATTTTAAGAAAAACATTGTTTATAGGACTATTTATTTTAACTACCAGTCCGTTTGTTAATGCACAAACTACTTTTTTAAATTTACAAAAAGCGTTTAGCAATAGTTATACGTTAGAAGCCAAGGGAGATTATAAATTAGCAGCCAATGAACTAAAAGCAGTTTATAAAGATACCTCTTATGAAACAAATTTACGTTTAGGGTGGTTAAATTATATGGCAGGGAATTTTAAGGAGTCTATTATTTTTTATAAAAAAGCCATTGAATTAATGCCGTATGCTGATGAGCCAAAATTTGGATATATAGCTCCTTTTGCTGCGTTAGGAAATTGGGATGAGGTAATAAAAATATACAAGCAAATATTAGAAAACTCACCTCATAACACAAAGGCAATGTACTATTTAGGTACTATTTATTACAACCATTCACAATATGATAAGGCTATTTCTTATTTTAAACAGGTAGCAGATTTATACCCGTTTGATTATGATGGTTTGTTAATGTACGCTTGGAGTAATCTTCAATTAGGAAATAAAAAAGAAGCAAAGGTATTGTTTCAAAAAGTATTACTGAATAAACCAACAGATGCTTCAGCCATTAAAGGTTTAGCTTTGGCTACTCAATAATCAAGTTAAAATTGAAGGTAAGTTTAACCCCATTTAAACCCCTTTAACTCCTTCAATTTTAACTTTTGTTCCACTAAAATCAGCATTTCCGGTTAAGTTATCAATGTTTTGTTCATTGGTTAAATCGTTGAAACTTATTCCGGCGTGTTGTTGTGCAGTTTTCATGTTGGTTCCTTTTCTATGATGCCCCCAACCATGTGGAATACTCACTACACCATACATTATATTGTTAGTTATTTCAATAGGAAGTTTAACTTGACCAACATCAGATGATACTTTCACAAATTGTCCTTCCTTTAAATTTAAAGAATTTGCATCAATAGGATTTATAAGTAGTGTGCAACGGTTTTTTCCTTTTACCAAACGTATGCTATTGTGCATCCAAGAATTATTTGAACGTAAATGACGCCTACCAATTAAAGAAAAAGGAAATTTTGAAATTGCGTTGATTTTTAACAACTTTAATTTTTTATTTAAGCGTTCTAAATCTGCTATAAATAGGGGATGTGCCAATTCTATTTTTTTATCAGTAGTAAATAAACGGTTGGGTAATTGCGGTTTTAATGAGCCGAAATCTATTCCGTGAGGATGTTCTTTTAGTGTAGAAATTGAGAGTTTAGGATTTTTATAGTTACTAAACTGCAACATATAATCTAATGTTTGTTCTAAATTTAGCGAATTTTCTTTTCCTGTAAAACGCTTTGTTAGTTCTTTTAAAATTTCCCAATCGTGCTTTTGTTCAGCTGTTTTTTCGAATAGCGCTTCGGAATATTTAGCCGTATTTTTAATAGCAAATTGATGAAAAACCAAATCGTATAACGGTGTTTCTAACCCAGTTGTTGTTGGCAAAATTATAGTAGCATATTTTGTAGTCTCATTTAAATAAATATCTAAAGAAACCATAAATTCTAGCGACTCTAATGCTTTTTCAAGTTGTTTACCATTTGGAGCGCTTAAAACAGGGTTGCCAGCAATAGTAATCATAGCTTTTATTTGTCCTTCTCCTGGAGTTAAAATTTCATCGGCAAGCGTAGCAACAGGAAATTCACCTGTAAATTCAGGTAATTTATGAACTCTACTTTGTCGTTTATTAAAACTACCTGTTTTTCCAGTCATTTTAGACAGGCCAACAATATCAATAGCAGGTTTTGTAAACAAAGCACCACCCTCACTATCTAAATTACCAGTAATACAGTTTAAAACATTTACAAGCCATTGGCACAATCCGCCAAATTCTTGTGTAGATAATCCTAATCGCCCATAACAAACGGCTGTTTTTGAAGCGGTAAAATCATATGCTAATTGCTGAATTTCTTCCGAAGTAAAACCAATAATTGTTGCTACTTTTTTTGGCGTATAGTTTTTAGCAACTTCTTTGATGGTTTCTAATCCATTTGTATGCATTTTAAGATGTGCCAAATTCAATAAGTTTTCTTCAAAAATTACGTGAATAAGTGCTAACAATAATAAAGCATCTGTTCCAGGTTTTATATAATGATGTTTGTTCGCAATTTTAGCAGTTTCAGTATACCGTGGGTCAATAACCACTACTTTTCCTCCACGTTTTTTAATGGCTTTTAATCGGTTTGCAAAATCAGGAGCAGTCATAATACTTCCGTTAGAAACAGCCGGATTACCACCCATAATTAGCATAAAATCTGTTCGATCAATATCGGGTATTGGCAACATTAAATAATGCCCAAACATATATAGTGAAGCAAAATGATGTGGTAATTGATCAATAGATGTTGCCGTATATTTTTGGTTTGAGCCTAAACTTTGTAGAAAAGGAGCACCAAATAACATTAATCCAATATTGTGTACCGTTGGATTGCCTCTATAGGAGCCAATAGCATTTTTCCCATATTTTTTTTGAATACGTTTTAACGCTGTTTCAATTTCGTCAAAAGCATCTTCCCAAGAAATAGATACCCAACCATTTTTTGTTCTTTTAATAGGTGTTTTAAGTCGGTCTTTATCGGTATATAAATCGGTTAAAGCAGTAGCTTTTGGGCAGATATGACCTCGACTTAAAGGATCTTTTTTATCTCCTTTTATTGAAATTACCGTAGTATCCATGTATTTTATTTCTAGTCCGCACATAGATTCACAAAGATTGCAAGTACGGTAGTGTGTTTTAAATTCTTCCATTACAGTGTAGTTTTACAAGCAATTAAACCAACATATTCTAAAGCAATAGAGCGGTTAGTTACTATTTTTTGATATTCAGATACAGTAATCATATTTAAAAAATGGATAACAGAAGCTTCTTGTTCTGTTTCATTTGTTGTAGAGTACTTTTTAAATTTTAAAATGTTAAGCATCACAATAGGTTTGTTTTAGTATTCTTTTTTAGTTGAGCTATTTGAACTTCAGTAGGTGTAATTTGAGATGTTAACATCATTTATTTTGCCTAAAAATAAGTTGTTGTAATACGTTATTTTTAATTTTTTGAAGTTAATACTTCAATTTTGTTAAAGTACAAAATATTTCTATGTAGCATACTTATTTGATAATTAAGCTTAAAAAATTACTTTTTGAAACCATAGCAATAACTTTTCTTTTTTAAAATAGATTAGAAGAGGAGAATTGTACATGAAGTATAAAATTTCAGTTATTTTTTAATGAGAGATTTTCAAAGGTATAGATTCGATTAAAATTTTTAGAGAGATGTTAAAATAAAATTTCTCATTATTTTAAAAACGCACTTTTAGAGCAGGAAAATTTGTGAAATATAATAGTATCTTTTTTACATACGTACTGCGAAATACCTCATAAATGAATTGAATTTTGTAAACTAGAGATAGTTTAAATTTGAAATATTACATAATATTTTATTAATCTATCAAGTTTTATTAACATTTAATTAACTCTTATTGAAAGTTATAATAATCATTCAATAACATAAAAAAGTTTACTCATAGTGAATATTTAGTCAATTTTGCGGTATAATTTTTAACTAATATTAAAATATCAATTTATTTGGCTAATGAAACAACTAACTAATTACATTTATTTGATGCTATTTTTTGTCGCATCAAGTGTATTCGCTCAGAATGGCTCAGCAACAATAAAAGGTGTTATTCTAGATTCAGGTTCTCCGTTACCCGGAGCTACAATTTATCTAAAAAGTACAGATTATGGTACTACATCAGATTTTGATGGGAAATTTCAAATTTCTGGGGTAAAACCAGGAAGTTATGAATTACTAATAACCTTTATGGGTTATAGTGATAAAGTTATATCGGTAAATTTAGTACAAAATCAAGTGTTAGATTTAGGCCGTATAATTTTAGAAGCTTCATCTGAAGCATTAGAGGAAGTTATGATTACTGCATTAGGTATAAAAAGAGAAACAAAAGCGTTAACCTATGCAGCTCAAGAACTAAAAGGAGAAGAAATGACTTCAGCAAGAGAAACAAACATTACGAATTCACTTTCAGGTAGGTCTGCAGGTGTACAAGTTGTTGGAGGTAGCTCAGGAGTTGGATCTACATCATTAATTACCATTAGAGGTGAAGGGTCTTTAATTCCAGGACAAAATTCTCCGTTATTTGTGGTAGATGGTATTCCAATTAACAACAACACTATTAGTAATAGATCGGAAGGGAATTTAGAAACAGATTACGGTAACGGTGCACAGGATATTAACCCTGATGATGTAGAATCTATGACTATTTTAAAAGGACCAAATGCAACAGCTCTCTATGGTTCACGTGGTTCAAACGGTGTAATTTTAATTACAACTAAAACAGGTAAAGGAAGTAGAGGAATTGGGGTAACATACAACCAGAATGTTACTTTTGAATCGGCACTTAGAATCCCAAAATATCAGAATGAATACGGTCAAGGTGCAGGTGGTGAATTTGAATTTTTTGATGGTTTTGGTGGCGGAACTAATGATAATATTGATGAAAGCTGGGGGCCTAGGCTTGATGGTAGATTAGTGGTGCAACATGACAGTCCAACATCTAGTGGTTTAAGAGCAGGTGATTTTGCAGTAAGACCAAGAGATGAAAATGGTAATTTTACAGATGAAGCAACTGCAACTCCTTGGATATCTAGACCCAACAATATTAAAGATTTTTTTAAAACAGGTTACACTATAACTACAAATGTTGCTGTAACTGGTGGTAATGAAGATGGTAATTTAAGAATTTCTTATACAGATTTACAAAATGAGGGGATATTACCAAACACAGATTATAACAGAAGAACATACGCTTTTAACGGCTCTTATAAACTAAAGGAATGGTTAAAGGTATCGTCATCTGTAAATTATATTAACAGTAATAGTAAAAACAGACCTAATAACTCTTATGGTACAGAAAATATTATGTATTTATGGGTTTGGTTTGGACGTCAAATAGATATGAACTCTTTAAAAGACTATTGGCAACCTGGTTTAGAAGGACTTCAGCAGTTTAATTACAATTATAACTGGCATGACAATCCTTACTTTACCATGTTTGAAAATACCAATGCATTTGATAAAGATCGTATTATAGGAAATGTTAAAGTTGATATAAACCTTACTGATGATTTAACATTGATGTTAAGATCAGGGATGGATTATGGTAACGATTTAAGAGTTAGTAAACGTGCATTTAGTACACAACGTTTTGCAAATGGTCAATATCGTGAAGATATGATTTATTCAAAAGAACAAAATACAGATTTCTTACTTTCATATAGTAAAAAAATAAATGAAGATTTTCAACTAGGAACTTCATTTGGAGGAAATCATAGAAAAGAAGAAAATAGATATCGAAGAATTAGTGCTAATTCATTATCCGTTCCAGGGATATTTAACTTTCAAAATGCCGCTGAACCTTTATCTAAAACTCAATTTGACGATACTAAAACAGTAAATAGCTTGTATGCATTTATAAATGTATCCTACAAAAATTTCTTATTCTTAGATATTACTGGAAGAAACGACTGGTCTAGTACTTTACCTAAAAATAACAACTCTTATTTTTATCCATCAGTTGGTCTTAGTGCCATTGTATCGGATATGGTTGAGCTTCCTTCAGTAATTTCATTTGCAAAAGTAAGAGCAGGTTGGGCTATTGTAGGGAACGATACAAATGCATATAACTTAAGAAATACGTTTTCTTTTGACGAACCATTTGGAAGTGAACAACGTGTAAGTGCTTCTTCAATATTGAAAAATGAAAATTTAAAACCAGAAGAATCTCAATCTTATGAGTTTGGAGCAGACATACGTTTGTTTAGTGGTAGCGTAGGGTTGGATGTAACGTATTACAAATCAAGTGTTAAAAACCAAATTTTAGAGTTGCCAGTTTCAATAACTTCAGGGTTTCAATCAAGAATTATTAATGCAGGTGAAATTGAAAATAAAGGGATAGAAATAGTGCTTAATGCAACTCCTCTAAAATTAAAAAATAGTTTTAAATGGAATACCGCTGTAAATTTTTCAAGTAATAGAGGAACTGTTAAAAAATTAATTGATGGTTTAGATACTTACCAAGTTTCAGAAAACTACATTCAAGTATTAGCCAAAGTGGGTGGTAGAGTTGGAGATGTTTACGGTACTGGTTTTGTGGAAGTTAATGACCCTAATAGTGAATTTTACGGACAAGTAATTCATAATGAAAGTGGATTTTCCTTACGTGATCCAAATCTTAAAAAACTAGGAAATGTTAATCCTGATTTTATGTTAGGTTTTCAAAATACATTTTCTTACAAAGGTTTTGAGTTGGGTGTTTTGTTTGATTGGAGACAAGGTGGTGTTGTAAATTCTAGAACAGTTTTAATTGGAGGTACTTCAGGTATGATGGATTTTACAGTTGTAGGACGTGAAGATGGAATTATTTCAGAAGGTGTTATTCAAAATGCAGATGGTTCATACAGACCTAATGATGTTAGATTAAGCGGTAGAGATTACTACTGGTGGAAATATAATAGAGGGAATGAAGAAGTAGGTATGTTTGACGCTTCATTTTTAAAACTAAGAGAGGTTAAATTAAGCTACCAAATACCATCAAAATTAATTCATAAAACACCATTTGAAGCTATTACGCTTTCAGTAGTTGGAAGAAACTTAGCCTTATGGACAGAAAATAAGCATTTTGATCCTGAAACTTTATCTTTTAACGGAGGCACAGTAGTACCCGGTGTTGAAGATATGGCAACTCCAAGTTCAAAAAGTTACGGATTTAATTTAAATGTTAAATTTTAATAATAAAAATAATAGAACAATGAAAAAATATAATTTTTTATTTTTAATTTCAGTATTGCTATTGCTTAGTAATTGTACAAACGATTTTGAAGCAATTAATACGAACCCTAACCAACCAGAAGTAGTTACTCCAAATTTATTATTGTCAACAGTAATTTCAAGTACGGTTAGTAGAAATGCATTAACAGGTTGGAATAATGGAAATATAGTTTCACAACTTACAGCAAAAATTAATTTCACAGGATTTGATAGATACGATTGGGGTTCTGAAAGTGGTTTATGGAATCATTATTACGGAAATCTTTCTGAAATAGAACAAATTCTTCAAATTAGTAGAAATGAAACCTCTAAAAATACAAGTTATGAAGGTATTGCACTTGTATTAAGATCTTGGATTTATTCAAACTTAACTGATAATTGGGGAGATGTACCTTTTTCTGAAGCTATAAAAGGACAAACTGATGGCAATTTCACACCAGTTTATGATAGCCAAGAAGAGATATATACAGGTGTTTTAGCCGATTTAGTTACCGCTGAAACATTATTAGAACAAGGACAACCAATACTTGGTGGAGATTTACTTTACAATGGAGACCTTTTGAAATGGAGAAAATTAACAAACTCATTAAGATTGAGATATTTAATGCGTGTTTCTAAGCGTAAAGATGTGAGTGCTGAAATACGACAAATTGTTACAGAAGGTATGATTTTTACTAGTAATGCAGATAATGCGGTGTTAAAATATGCAGCAAACAGTCAAGTAGATTCTTGGCCAATAAGTATTGGCAGAATTGGCGGTTTTGATGAGCATAGATTAAGTAAAACGAGCGAAACACTATTAAAAGATTTTGAAGATAACAGATTGTTTAGCTGGTTTCAACCAACAGATAATAAAGAAGATGACCCCAATTTATTTGCGGGTATGCTAAATGGTTTAAGTGAAGATAATGCTTCAACATTTAATGGTGGTGCTAATAATGTTTCTAGATTAAATCAATCGTTTTTTTATGATGCTCCAGATGCTGTAGAAGCGCCTTTAATGCAATATGCTGAAGTTCAATTTATTTTAGCTGAAGCCGCTCAAAAAGGGTTTATTTTAGAAGATGCTAAAACATTCTATGAAAATGGTGTGATTGCTTCATTTGAATATTGGAATACAAGTCAAGATTTTGAAACCTATTTATCTCAAGAAGGTGTAGCTTATGATGGTGGTTTAGAAACTATTATGACTCAAAAATGGTTGGCTTCTTTTTTAGTAGGACTAGAGAGTTGGTATGATTTTAGAAGAACAGGATTTCCTTCATTTATTGTCCCTGGACAGGATAATGTGAACAACAATCAAGTACCAGTTCGGTTTTTATATCCTGATAATGAGCAAACTTTAAATACTGAAAACTATCAAAACGCAGTTAGTAAAATGGGTAGTGATGATATAAACGTAAAAGGTTGGTGGGAAAAATAAGTAAATTAATTTTTTAAAACGAACGCTTTATTTTAATATGAAGTATCGTAAAATTCAATTATTTTAGGGTACTTCTTCACATAAATTTAAAACAACAATATGAAAAAAATAATATTAAGCCATTTTTTATTGCTATTTTTTGGAAGTATATATGCGCAAGAAGTAACAAAAACGCCAAATGTTATTCTTATCACTTTAGATGGGGTAAGATGGCAAGAAGTATTTACAGGTATAGATACAATTCTACTAGACAACAAAAAGTACACACATAAAAAAGAAGAACTTTTAAAAAAGTTTGGAGGGAAAACGCTAGAAGAAAAACGAAAAAAATTAATGCCTTTTTTTTGGAGTACTTTAGTTGAAAAAGGACAAATTTATGGAAATAGAACTAAAAATAGTTTTGTTAATTTAACCAATAACATGGTGTTTTCATACCCTGGTTATAACGAAATTTTAACAGGACAAGCAGATGATGAACACATTACAAGTAACAGTAAAATTTATAATGAGAATGTAACTATTTTAGAAACATTAAACCAACAACCTCAATATAAAAACAAAGTTGCAGCTTTTGCTAGCTGGGATGTTTTTCCATATATTATTAATGATAAAAGAAGTGGCGTTCCTGTAAATGCGGGTTATATGAATGCAACAGGTAATCATTTAACTGAAAGAGAAATCTTTTTAAATGAAACCCAGAGACAAGCTCCCATTATTTGGGAATCGGTTAGGTTGGATATGTTTACGCATCACTATGCGAAAGAATATATTAAGAAAAATCATCCAAAAATAGTGTACATAGCTTATGGTGAAACGGATGATTTTGCTCACGGTGGACTTTTTGATATGTACATAAAATCTTTGTATACTACAGATACTATGATTGAAGATTTATGGAATTATGTTCAAAATGATGCTTTTTATAAAGACAATACGTATTTTATAATTACAACAGATCACGGTAGAGGTGTTGGTGCCGAACCAGAATCATTATGGACAAGCCATGGAAAAGATGTTAAACAGGCTAATGAAACTTGGTTAGCAGTATTAGGACCTAACATTGAAGCAAAAGGAGAAATTGAAAATTCCCCACAAATTTACACCAACCAAATTGCTGAAACTATCTTAAAAATTATTGGTGTTGATAGTAAAGAAAGCAATTTAGGAACACCAATTATTTCAATTACACACTAATTTCTCAGTGTTTCAAATCCATCACATTACTATTTTTATGCGGTGGGTTTGTTTTTTTTGAATTTCTATATGTCAAAATCTAAATTATACAATATAATACATGCCGTAATAGCCTCTTTTGGTGTGTATTTTTGCATGTATGCTTTTCGTAAACCTTTTACCATTGCAACATTTGAAGCTATTTCTTATTGGGGGATAGATTATAAAATATTGTTGATTATTTTCCAAGTTTTAGGCTATATGCTTTCAAAATTTATTGGAATTAAAGTTATTTCTGAATTAAAACCAAAAAGAAGAGGTTTGTTTTTAGTGATAATGATTTTTATTGCTGAATTAGCCTTGCTTTTATTTGCCATTACACCAAAGCCCTACAATATTATTTTTATGTTTTTAAATGGATTGCCTCTTGGTATGGTTTGGGGAATTGTATTCTCCTATTTAGAAGGAAGACGTTTTACAGAAATTTTAGGAGTTGCTTTAAGTTCAAGTTTTATAGTTTCATCAGGGTTTGTAAAAACTATTGGTAAATATATAATGGATAATTGGCATATTTCAGAATATTGGATGCCTTTTGTAACAGGTTCGTTATTTATTTTACCCTTTTTATTTTTTACTTTTTTACTTGAAAAACTACCAAAACCAGATAAAGAGGATCAAAAATTAAAAACAAAACGGGTTCCTATGTCTCCTAAAGAGCGAAAAAAATTATTTTTAAAATTTGCTTTTCCAATAATTATACTGGTGTTATTTTACACCTCACTTACTGCATTTAGAGATTTTAGAGATAATTTTGCTCGTGAACTTTGGGATGCGCTAGGCTATCAAGGCAACGCAAGCGTTTATACTACTGCCGAAATTCCAATAGCAATAGCCGTTTTGGTAATATTAGGTTCGCTAGGATTTGTTAAAAATAACATGAAAGCGTTTTTAATGTACCATTACGTATTACTTTTTGGAACAATCCTTATTGGAATTAGTACTTGGTTATTTCAAATTCAAGTTATTTCACCTTTTGTTTGGATGATACTTACGGGGTTTGGATTGTATAGTTGTTATGTGCCTTTTGGTTGTATTTTCTTCGATAGAATGGTTGCAGTTTTTAAAATTAAAGGAAACTCTGGATTTTTAATTTATATAGCAGATTCATTCGGATATTTAGGAAGCATGTTCATTTTATTGTATAAAAATTTTGGGCAGCCATCACTTTCGTGGTTGCAATTTTTTACTTATGGAACTTATATAATTTCAGTTTCAGGGATTCTTATCACCATAATGTCTTTGGTATATTTCATTAAAAAGAATAAAAAAAACAAGGAAGTAGCAAGTATTGAAATTCAAATGGCTTAAGAATATTAAAAACTACATTTTAAATTAAACTTATTAATAAAATAACTAAATAATGATTCAACTGATTGTGTTTGATATGGCAGGAACTACTATTAATGAAAATAATGTAGTTTATAAAACATTGCAAAAAAGCATCAATAAATTTGGCTATAATTTTTCTTTAGAAGAAGTGTTATTGCACGGAGCCGGTAAAGAAAAACACCAAGCAATTAAAGATATTATAGCGTCACAACCTTCAACTAAAAAAAATGAAGTAGAGTCATTACCTATTTTTAATGATTTTTCTGAACTATTAAAAATAACATATCAGAATTTAGAAGTTGCTACATTTCCTGAAACTGAATTGGTTTTTAAGAAGCTAAAAGAAAGAGGTGTAAAAATAGCATTGAATACTGGCTATAATAGAAAAACAGCATTGCAATTATTAAATAAATTAAATTGGAAAGAAGGCAACCAGTACGATGCACTTATTACTGCAAGTGATGTTGAAAAGGGGAGACCAGAGGCGGATATGATTTATAAAGCGATGGAATTATTTCATATTTCTGAAGCTAGAAATGTAGTGAAAGTTGGAGATTCAATTATAGATATTCAAGAAGGGAAAAACGCAATATGTGGAATTACTATTGGTGTAACTACAGGTGCACATACTAAAGAACAATTAAAAAGTGTAAACCCAACTTTTATTATAGATAGCTTACCCGAATTACTTCAAAAATTATTTTAATTGAAGCGTATAACTCAAAAATTAAATATACAAATGAAAGATATACTTATAGATACTGTTGATGCAATAGTTATTGGAGCAGGAACAATTGGAACCGCAACAGCTTGGCATTTAGCAAAAAGAGGACTAAAAAAAGTGGTATTAATTGAAAGAAATACTATTGGAAGTGGTAATACTTCTAAAGCTGCATCTTTAATGACATTGGTGAGGACGAAAGAAGAATTGATACCTTTAATTCAAGAAACGTATAAAAATATTGATGAAATAGAAACACTTACAGGTGAGTTAACAGGTAGAAATAAAGTAGGAACACTACATATTGCTTCTTCAGAAGAATCGGTTAAGAACTTGGAAAATATAGTGGCCATTGCAAATAAACATCATATTAAAAATAAAGAAATTAGTATTGAAGAGGTAAAAGAAAAAGCACCTTGGATTTCAACTTCAGCTATTAAAAAAACGTCTTTTATGGAAGATGATTCTTATGTAGATGCTTATTTGTTAGCAAATGCCTTTGCAAAAGCAGCAAAAATGGAAGGTGCTGTAATAATGCAACATACCGAAGTGTTAGAATTACTTTCAGAAGATAATGAAATTACAGGAGTAAAAACTTCAAAAGGAATTATTAAATCTCCTGTTATTATTGATGCAGCAGGTTGTTGGTCTAACCTTTTATCGTTGCAATTAAATATTCCTATTCCCATGGCGGCAGTAAGAAGTATTTATTGGATTACCGAGAGTATTAATACATTGTTCCCTAAAAATCATCCTATGGTTGTAATGCCCGATGCTATGGCATATTCAAGACCAGAAAATGGCGCTTTATTGTTTGGTTTAAGAGAAGAAAATAGTCCACATTTCCATCCAAAGGAATTAAATCCACAACCGAATTCTGATTTTTTAGGTGCTAAAGATGATGAATGGGATATTTTAGAAAAGTATGGAAAAGAATTTATCAATTACTTTCCTCAGTTTGAAGAAATTGGAATGAAAAACTGCATTACAGGAATTTCAACATACACACCCGATGGTTATTATACAGTAGGAACGTTCCCAAATTTTAAAGGTTTTTACGCAGCAACAGGCTGTGCAGGTTGTGGTGTTGCAGGTTCAGGAGGTATTGGACGGTTAGTAGCTGAAATGGTTCTAAAAATTCCTTTATATGCAAATTCAGAAGTGTTTAGAATAGATAGATTTACAAATTTTGATCCACATTCAGAAAGTTTTAGACAAAGATGTGCAGATGCTAGAAGTAAGAAAAAAGATGGAGGGTAGTATGTTGTAAAACTTATTTTAGCGGTAAGTATGTAGTTACATAGGTCTCGACTGCGCTCGACCTGACACTGACAAAGATGCGCAGATGCTAGAAGTAAGAAAAAAGATGGAGGGTAGTATATTGTAAAACTTATTTTAGCGGTAAGTATGTAGTTACATAGGTCTCGACTGCGCTCTACCTGACACAGACAAAGAGGTTTATTAAATTAGTAATGTGAAGTTAAGCATACTAAGTTTTGGGTTTTGATTTTGTTATTGAAAATCCGTTGGGGTTTTCGGGATAGAGATCAAGTTAAATTTACAAAAAAACAGCAGAACTTAAATCAGGTATAGCACTGAATTATACCACTGTTGGAGGTCGTTATTCTTTATCTAATTTTAAATAATAAAGTTTTGCAGCTTCTTGAATTTCCGAATCTAAACTATCATCAAGTGCGTATGAATATAATACCCATTTATTGTTTGGCTTATAAAATTTAAAAATAAATCGAATAGGTTGTCTGTCATATTTTACCATATATGAGTATAATTCAAAGCTTTCAGCAAACTTTTTCTTTGTAATAATTTCATACCCATAATATTTTCCCATATAACTTTCCGTAAATCCATTAACTGTTCCAATAATTTTATCAATGTCATCCTTTATTCTTTCAGTCCATTTATTGGTCTCATATAATTCTTTTATCGCTTTTCCTGCATCTTTTTCATACGTGGCAAAAAAAACGTTTATTATATCTTGAGGACTTGATTGAGCAAATGAATTTACTGATATTAAAATCAGTAGCACGAATAATAGTTTTTTCATAATTTTTAATTTTGATTGGTTTATATCTTATAATTTGAATTCCTAGGTTTTAAATACCTACAATATCCTTAATAAATAGCTTTGTTTAAACAGTCTTTTTTTAGGGTATAAAAGTTTTATTCCTTATTGTAAAAATACAATACTAACATTTTTGAAGGTATATTGCCTTTATTTATAGGTACATGTGGTATACGACCATCAAAAAATATAGAATCACCTACAGATAGCTTAATTTCTTCTTCATCAATAATATAAGAGATATCTCCAGTTAAAATATATTTGAATTCGTAAGCATCAGTAACCACTTTATCTCGTTTGCTGTTAGGCATTACTTCTAATAAAACAGCTTCAAACCCTATAGAATTCATACTTTTATTGAAAATAAATTGATATACAAACCCTTCAGCTTCAACTTCTTTTTCAATCTCAGCATAAGCATCATGTCTTGTAACAATATAATTATTGGAATGCTCTTTTTGCATTCCATCAAAAAAGGAGCTCACTTCAATTTCTAAAGCATCTATAATATTTAAAAGAACAGGTAATGAGGGTATTGTACGCCCATTTTCAATTCTTGAAATCAATCCATTACTCACTCCTGCTTTATCAGCAACTTGACTTATAATTAATTTTTTTTCTTTTCTAATTTTTTTTATGCGTTTGCCAATATCAAGAATGAAATCTTCCATAGAATTTAAAGGATATTAAAAATAAACTTTTGCAAAATATGAAGTTTTTAGTTAAGTAGCTACATTTTATTTTATAACAATTCTAAAAATGTATTATTTACTGATACAATTAAGTAACTCCAATTAAAATGAGGCAATAAAAGTACATTTTAAGAGAAATTTAAAATATAAAATTTCTCTTAAAATGTGATATTTGAAATTAAGATTGCAATTGTTTTCTTTTGTTTGCTGTAGTTACTTCCCGATACAAAATATAACTTCTCTTTAGTAAGGATATTAAATGGTTTGTAATTAATGTTGAATTAAGTAAGTTTTAATCGGAATTTTTTATTCGTATTAGGATATTGTATCTTTTACCGACCAAGATGAAATATAAAGTTTTAATCGGAATTTTTTATTCGTATTAGGATATTAGTAATGGCTAAAGAGGTATTATCTTTTAGTTTTAATCGGAATTTTTTATTCGTATTAGGATATTAAATCAGGAAGGCAAGAATTTATTGAACGTAAGTTTTAATCGGAATTTTTTATTCGTATTAGGATATTAGTAGTACTAATAACTATGTTCTTAGGTGTTTTAATCGGAATTTTTTATTCGTATTAGGATATTGAGCTTGGGGGAATGGAAGTAATGACAAATAAGTTTTAATCGGAATTTTTTATTCGTATTAGGATATCAAGTGTGTTCTTTTTGTGTCTCACCTCGCTGACGTTTTAATCGGAATTTTTTATTCGTATTAGGATATAATAAATAAAATAAAAATAAATAAATTTAAAAGTTTTAATCGGAATTTTTTATTCGTATTAGGATATCAGGTCCAAATGGAAGTGCTGACATTAAAATTAAAGTTTTAATCGGAATTTTTTATTCGTATTAGGATATATGGTGATAATACTATTACTTGTTCTTACAGGTTTTAATCGGAATTTTTTATTCGTATTAGGATATAAGAAGTAGACAGGACAGAAATTGTGTCAGTTGTGTTTTAATCGGAATTTTTTATTCGTATTAGGATATAATATTGGTGGACTAGATGTAATGGATGGTATTTGTTTTAATCGGAATTTTTTATTCGTATTAGGATATCCTATTTTTTATTTTTGTTAGGTTTTATGGTGATTAGCTGGTTTTTTTAAACTTGCAATATGTGTTTATTATGCATTAGCTATATTTTTTCAAATTATCAAAGAACTTTTATTGCCAGATAAATAGTCTAAATCTATCTCAAATTTACCAATAGTTTTTATCTTATAAAAATTTTCTTCAGTTATTTTTAAACAAAAAATTTTATTGTCTTTAGTTGTTGCTAGTAATTTTTCTAATTTAAGCCAAAGCCTATTTTTACTTGGGTTAAATGGCGCTATGAAAACAGAAAACTGTATGCGTTCATACCCTTCCTTTTCTAGTAGTTTGGCTACTTTGGTGCGTATGGGTGTTTCTGTAATATCATAAAGTATTAAGTACATGGTTTTCTTGGTTTTGAATTTGTATTTTTAGTTTTCTAGAGTTTAAGTATATATGGTTTGTTATGCTACTAACTTTGTTTTCTATTTTTATTCTACTCTGCAAATAGTCTGTATATAAAGGGATAATTAATTTTTTACCTTCTCTACTTAACCAGTAACCATTTGCTATTTTTTTAAAATGTTTATCTTCTAATAGCTCTTCTTTGCATATTTGTAATAATAGTCTGTCTATAATGGGCCTAAAGGGTTCTATGCTATCAAAAACCAAACTCTCTTTATAAGGTGTAGTGTGCAATGCACCCATAAATGAGTCTAAACCTGCTGCTTGTATGGCTTTTGTTATGTGGCTATAGGTCATGCCATATAAATAGTTAATGGTTGTGTTATAATAATCTGCTCCTGGTTGTCTGCTTCTTTTTGTAAATTGATATTTTTGTGGTAGTACATAATTAATACCTTTATAATATATACGTGCTATACTGCCTTCTATGCCCATAATAGTGTTTTTAATTATAGGAGACTCTAAAGTAACACTTTGTAGTTTATCTTTGTTTTCTATAATACTTTGTAGTATAGGGTTTAAATTTTCTTTTAAAAAATTGTTTTCTTTTGTGGCTCTTTTTAAAGTTTGTAGTTGTAAATCTGTTTTTAAGTTAAGTTGTGCGATAACCCATAAAATACTTTGTTTACTTTTCATAAATAAAACTTGTTGCTTTCTTAATGTGGCATGTTTTAAAAAAGAAGGGCTTATTAACTGGGCAATTAAACCACCTGTGTAATTGTAATAATAGATGGGTATTTCGTGTATTGCTGCTAGCTTTATTGCCGAAGCATTTATAGTAGCATTGCTTGTTATAGCAATACTCTCAATTCTTTTAGGACTTATAATACGGTTAGTTGTTTTGTTTTTTATAAAAAAAGAATTGTTACGCACTTCAATACTTGTCTGTTTGGTATCTATAAATACTTGCATAATTATATGTAATTAGAAAATTTTGTCCAACGATTTACCAACTCATTATTAACCTCTAGAGCATTGTGAAAACTATTGAGATACGTAAGGTATTGTTTGCTGTTTTTACCTTCTATTGTACTTATAAAATTAATTTTACCCATAATTTGTTGTTTAAATTCTTTAAGAAAGGCAAGCCCTTGGGTTTTTCCTGTAATATGATGTACTTCGATAACTTTTTGTAAACGATTTATATCTTTGTCAAGTTCGTTATAATAGCTTTTGTCAATATCTACGGTATTGTTTAATACTAAACCTGTTACAATTTTTTTATCCGTTTTACTGAAATATTTGGTTTTGTTGGGGTTAAAATTAAGGTGGTATTTTAAAGCTATGTTATTTATTTGTTTAAAATGAGTTTGGTTTAACAAGTTGTTTTTTGAGGAAAAACTTAAATCATCTACAAAGCGTGTAAAAATTAATTTATTAAGCGTTGCCCAAGTACTTAAATCATGGTCTAAAGCAATACTGTACAAATTAGATAAAGCAGGTGATGTTGGTGCTCCCATAGGTAATCTACCCTTATAGGTGCAAATTTTTGCTAAGGTATAAGCGGTATTTTTATTGAAATTAAATAATTTACTTTTAAAAATTTGCACCACATCATTTAGTGCTATTTGATGAAAAAAATCTTTAAAATCAGCGTTGAGCATATAAGTACTACCTAAATGTTGTAAGGCATTGGTATAAATATTTTTAGTATTTTTTTGGCCAATGGCTTTTATAATATAACCGTAAGATGCTTTAGATTGGTTAAGATAATAAACCGATTGTAGGTAGTAATTTAATTTACGTTGTAGGTGTTTTATTTCTTGTGAAGGTGCTTCAATATATCTAAACGCTCCTTTTCTTTTTTTAGGTACTTTAAAATGATAATATATAGGCTCAAAAGAATGAAGTGTCAATTCTTTTGCACTACAATTTAGTAGTGACGCTATTTGTTTGGAGGTTTTACATTTCTTTATTAAAACGTCATTTCTTTTAATTTGGTTTAGTGTTAGTTTTTGATTTTTCATGGTGATTTATATTAGAAATTGAGTTGTCTCTTATAAAAACACCATTGCCATACCCAATATTTTGCCCTAATGAAAAATAACTTGGCAATTGTACATTGCTGGTAAATGTAGTTTTAAAACTGTATTTTTTTACTTTTATCTCTTTACCTGCTACTTTGGTTTTAAGTGCTAAAATACTTTTGTGTTTTGGTGCAATGGTAAAATGGCTAGGCTTTAGTTTTATGGTTTGGGTATCTAAACCCAATTTTTCTATAAAACCATACAGTACGTTGGCAAATAATTGTGTTTTAAACTCGTTGTTGTTTAGTTTAATATTTTTCTCTTTGTTGTAATAGGTTTTGTTTTTAAGTTCACAATTGTTAAAAGGAATCCAATTGGTACTGGTATAGGTTTGTGGTTGGTTTAGTGTTTTGTATTCAAAAAACTCGGTACTTATAATTACATTGACACATTTTTTAGGAAATTCTTTTTTATATAATGTAAACCAAAAATCTAAGGTTTCAATGGCTTTTTGGGTATAGGCTCTAAGTGTTAAGGTGTTGTTTATTAGTAAGCTGTGTATTAACACGTCCACTGTTTTTGTTTTGTGTTTGTCTTTATGAAAATACTCTGCATTGCAATCCATTGCTTTAAAGAGTTCTTGTTTGTTTAAAGCAAATTCTACTACTTCTGTTTTTATATGGTCTAAAAAGTATTCTCTGTTGTTAAAACAGAGATCTAGAAATTGGATTGTTTTTATGGGGGTTTTAAGCATTTATATTTGGATTTATAATGTCCATATACTTTAACGCATCTATTAAATTAGGATATAGCTTGGATGGTGTATTAGCAAAGGAAATATGGTCAATAATTTTATTAACGTTTTCTTTGTTTTGACTTATAATAGTATTCAATTCCTGTTTTTCCTTTTCTGATAAGTCTTTCTTTTCAATTAAAGTAGTATATCTTGAATTAAAATAATTATAGTAATTTTCAGAACGATTGGGGAAATCACCAGCTTCTCTAGGACCAAAATATAATAACATTGTTTTGTCTGGTAAGTTAGCTGCTATATGCGTAGCATTGTAGATATGATCTGTACTTAAAGTATTTCTATGATCTATGTTCCATTTGCCATCAGAATTTTCTAATAATACAATATTGAATTTTGTATTATCAACATTTTCTTTAACTTTATTTTCAATTTCAGAGCTCATATTAAAATCAGTTTCAGGAATATGCTTAATAGAACCTTCTTTTTTTTGAAACCATTTTAATATTGGTTGTAAATTTTTAGCATCATCAATAGAATTGGGATTAATTACAATAATGTTAGATTTAGCCATTAGTCTAAATTCCCAGGTTTTTTCATCAACTATAGATTTAATATGTGTATCGTTTTTGGTAATTAATTCTGAAATTTTATCACTAAATAATTTATTATTCAGGTTGATTTGTTCTGAAAATTGTTGTTCTTTTTCTTCTTTTATTTTTTTTCTTGATTCTTTCATTTCATAATAGGAACTCCCTGTAAAAAACAAAATTACAGTTCCTAATATTGTGAAGAACCATTGTATGTATGTTAAGAAACTATTTTCACGTTCTTTAGCTTCTTGTAGCGTTGTGTTAATGCTTTCTATTCTGTTTTTATATTGACTTTTGATTGTTTTAACCTCTTCAAGTTCAATTAATTTTCTTTGTTGATATGTATTGATATTATCAATTTCTTTTATCTCATTTTTTAATAATTCTAACTTATCATTAACCTCTTTTATATCCTTTTTTGTTGTTTGCCCAAAGCTAACTATGCTAAATAGCAGCAAAATAATTGTTGTTATTTTTTTCATTTTATTGTTGTTTTTTAATCGTTAATTGAGAATTTAAATTGTTAATTATATTTTGTATCTCTGTTACCTTGTTTTTATATAATTGTTCTAAATCTTCTTTTAAGGTATAATTTTGTATATCAAAACTCATAATTGTTGATATGTTGTTTGGCGCTAGTGAATGATTTAAAAATTTTGAATATAATGGTAAAGCTTTAGGGTTATGATTAACCCTATTTATTCGTCTCTTTTTAATATTTTGATGATCTTGTAATTGCATATATTTAAGTTTCCTCTTATCTTGTTCAATAAATAAATGTGCCATTGATATTAATTCGACTAATTGTGTTGTCTTTATCCACTCACCTAAACTTTTATTAGATGTAAAGTCATTCATTATTTTTTGATATAAACCAATATAGTTTTTAATTGTTTCCTTTTCCATATTATTAATATGAATACTGACTCTACCAAAACCATAGGGTTTTGCTAAACCAATATTATGTCTAGTTTTATTTGTGTTATGAAAAGTTATGGCTGATAACAATGCCCCTAATTCAATTGGCAATAAATTATGATAATTAATTTTAGTTTTAAATTTTGTATTTTCTCTTAAAGCAAGAAATGAAGTTGATACATTTTCTTCCCCATTTTGATTATTATTAGGTGCTATATAATTGGGTTCAAATATATATTGAATAGGATATCTTTTCCGACCACTTATTTCTGCATTATTGTTATGCAAAGTCCTATACTGCCCTTGTAAATTTCCGTTATTTTTTACTGATTGCTTTATATAACTTGGGTAGAATGAGATTTTCGGTTCACCAAGAATTAAATTGTGTTCATTAGATGTGGTTGCGTTTTGTGAGAAAGCGTGAGACACTTGAATACGTCCTTTTAATTTAAAATCGTTTTCGATACTTCCAAACAATGTTTCAACTAAATCCAGCTTCTTATCAAAAACTTCTGGTTGATTCCTTTTAATTGTTTCTAATAATGAAAAATTGTATGCCATTTTATATAACACAACTAAACCAAAATCTATTACGTTATCATTATTAGTTCTAAAAAAAACAGGAATGTATTCATTATTATTAAATTTTGATTCCCAAAAATTCCAATTGTCACTATTTTCATCTTTCACAGTATTAGAAATAACAAAACTTTGAAATACTTTACCACTTATATCATATTTATCTTTGATGTTATTTTGTTGTGGTTTCTTGAATAGAAATTCATTCCTTTTACCGTCAATGTTTCCAGTAATTACTATAACATCGTCAAATTGGTTATCATTATAATTATTTAATGTTGCTGCTGATTCCTTATATCCATTTCTAAAATCGTTTTCTGAATTGTTATAAATTTTATACTTTTTTTCTAGTTTTGTGTCTGGTGAAATAAAATCAGTATAATCATTTGAACTTATTTTTTTAAAAAAATCTAAATCTCTATTGTCATAATTATCGGGTCTATAAATAGAATTAACATTTTGACCTCTTAAGTTACCTAAGTCTCCAACATATAATATTTTAATTCCTTGATCTTCTTTAACCAACCATCCCATATTCAGATTGTTAGCGTTATTCATTAAGCTGTATAAATTGGTATTAGCCATATCTCTAAACGAAAATTTGTTAGGTTTGTTAAAAAAACTTAACTTACTAAAACTCATAATCTCCACCACAGAACGCAACATATTTCTTATAGAACTTCCAGGTATGTAATACCTTTTTTCGTCATTTTTATCTTTAATATGGCAAAATTCTTTTGAAATTTTTACACCTTTTGCATTTGTGTAATAAGAATCAATTTCATCGCTTTCTTCATAAGGTTTACGAATAAAAATAGGACTTTCAGCAGTTATTTCTAATTCAATTTGCCCACTTAAGCCCTCTTTAAACGGTACATCGTGGTTTACGAGATTTGCCCAAGGTGGAAAAAATACTTTTTCGTTTAAGGGTACAAAATTATAGGGTGCGCTTACATTTGCCATAATTTAATCGGTTTTAGGTTGGTTTTGAGTATTGTTTTTAGGTTCAAAGCCTTTAAAAAGATGTACAATTGGTTGCCAAGTTTTAAATTCCGTACCACTTAAACTTTCTTTAAGTTGATACACTTGTTTAAATTTTAGGTTTTTGCCTGTTATAATATGAGATGGGAATTCTAAATCCTTATTCTTATATTTCGTTTTGTCAGAAAATTTTTCAATATTATGAATGTAGAATAGCTCTTCGCCATCAATGTTTTTTATATGAATACTGTTTGTACCATCGTACAAATAGGCTTCTTGTATTTTGTTGTGTGGCTCTTTTTTATCATATAATGTTTCAAAATCAATTTTAGCCTTATTTAGATAAGTCTTTGGTCCTTCTTTTGAACTTACCATCCATATATATCCAATAAATAATTTATTATTGTAGTCTTTTATAAAATCTTCTTTACTTAGTTTCATCTTTTGTTGTTTTTAGTTCTGTAAAAATACCGTGTCCTTTATTTACCAAACCACCAAGTGGTAGCATTCCTTTTTTAAGGTCATTTAGTGTCATTTGTAAATATTTGGTAGTTTCATTAGTTTCTGCAATCTTTTCTGTTGATTTTATACTAAGTGTCACCTCATCAATAGCCAATACTTTTTCGTTAAATAAAGCAGTGTCAATAGTACCACCAGTATAACGGTCAATTTTATTGTGTGTAAATATGGTTTGTGGTGTGTCTATTGGTAAATAAATATCTTTTATAATAATAGTGCCTTTACTGCCTTTGTCTTTTTTAGAATCTTTTGCTGTACCAAACAAACCGGTCACACCTTTGTTATTTATGCCAATATAGTCTTCAAAAAGTATGGCAGTATTTAATGCTTCCTTTTCTAATGCTTTTAAGTGTGTTTCTAATTGTGATTTTTGTTTTTCTAAAGCGGCTATACTGTCGGCTAGTTTAAAATTATCAATCTTGTATTTTTTGTTAAGTTGTTTGGAAACAGACTCTTCAAATGCAGGTATTAAGTTTTCTACAAAAACATTATTCTCTTTATTATAATGAAAAGCCACTCTATGTGCTAAAGTACCTTTAATGCTGGTACCTGGTATTACAAATTTTTCTACCCAAGTTGGTTTATTATCAGCACTCCATTCTAAAACTAATTCAGAATAATTGATATTATCTACTTCGGTATCGCCATAACCTGCTCCAAAATGAAAGAAAGAGTCTTTGCCTGAGAGTTTTAAATAACAAGTATTGTAAATTCTATTAATTTTAGGTTTTTTATAAGGTTTAAATATATCATCATCTACATCATTCAAATCCACATTGTGACCTGAATAGTTGTCTAAATCTTTCTTTAAATCAAATGCTTTTTCTTTAATTTCAATCACTTTTAATTCGCCAAAATTGTTAAACTCTCCTGCACCGAGATAGAAGTTATTTTGAAAAAAGGCGTTTAGTATTGTTTTCCAATCTGCATCCATTTTTATAGCAACTTGTAGTTCTATTTCAAATTTAAAACGAGAGCCTTTAAATACTATTTCGGTATCAAACTTACTACCATCGCTGGCGGCACCAAATTCGTTTATAGCGGTATGTTGGCGTATGGGTAATTTGGAATATTTTTTTAAGAATTCATCTTTGATTATCTTTGGTTGCTGTAGTACTTCACCTTTTTTATCCATTAAAAAGGCTTCACTAACAATAATGTTAGAGCCTTTTGGTTCATCAGAATTACTATCTGGCTTTTCACCAAATAAAGATTCTAATTTGGGTAATTGTTTTTGTAAATAACCCGTAATGGCGGTTCCTGGTATATAAGGCAAATCATTAAAGTCCTTATCTACAGGAGCGTCTTGGTCGTATTGTAAAGAATCACTACCAATGGCTAATGGCGTAAGGGCTTCTACTACAATTTGCGCTACATATCTATATCTAAATTCCATTTACTTGCTGTTTTTAGTTTTGTGAATCATTTTTTTGGCTAATTTTCTTAAAGCGACTATTTTTTTGTCTTTTATAATATCCTCTTTAAAGAATGTTGTGATTTTAGCAATATCACTTTTATTCCAATTTTTTGAACCACCATAAAATATGGATTTGTCTTTTGTGTAAATTGTATCATCCTCATTACCAAATAACAATCCTTCTAATTCAGTAGTATCTTTTGCTTGTGTAGTGGCGTTAAATACTCTTGCCCATTGGCTTGGTTTTTTTTGAAAATAATTTTTAGTTATATATTCTTTAACTTTATTATCAATACCAATTTCTGTTAGATTTTTCTTATGTTTAGATTTGATAAATTGAATAAGAGTTTTATCTTCTTCTGTTGCATCTTTTGATGTTGTTTCTTGCTTATTTTTTTCTGTTGTATCTTTTGGTATTGTTTTTACTTCTTTATCTTTTAAAAAAGAAGGGCTAATAAGGACTTTACCATAACCTTCTGTTAAAAAACAGCCCAAACCTTTTTTTAAGGTAACTTCATTAAAATCAACCTCCTTTTCAAAAACAAAAACAGAACCTTTTTCTATAATTAAGCGTTCAAAATCGTAATTTTTTCTATGAAAATTATACGGTGCAAAAGTTCTAAATTTTACTTGTGATTTTTCCCAATCTATTACTGCGTTTTCATCTTCTGTTAAATCTTTAATTGAAGGTGTTGCTGTAAACTCGCCATACTCATTTAAAAAACATAGATTGCTCTCGGCATACAGGTATTTTCCATTTTTTGTAATAGTTTGATCTGCTACCTCTTTCATAAATTTTATTTCAATAGCCCCACCAAATTCCGCAGACTTACTTTTACCAAAGTATTTGGTTTTATTATCTAAAATTTCAATTATTTTAGTTAGATATTCACTGTTTTCTGAACGCACTTCAAACTCAAATTCTTGTCCTTTTTTGATATAGTGATAAGAAAACATACCACCTTTTTCTGAACTTCTTTTCTTTCTGTCTCGTGAGGACTTTATACGATTACCGTATTCAATATTTTTGATTTTAAAACCATCTTCTGTTCCAATTAAATATCCGTTTTTTCGAGATTTTAATTTTTTATCTATCCAGTCATTATCTTTTAAATGATGAAAATTATATAAGGTATTATTATCTTTATTTTTATCATAATAAAAAGAAAAAGGCGTTTTAAGACTTCTTTCTCCATCAATTAATAAATGAGCATCGCCAAACTGAACGGTCTTGTTAAAGATAATATCGTTAAATTCGTTTGTATCGCCGTTAAAAATTGCACCTGCAACAATACCTCTAAATGTGTTGCCTGGTATATAATCTAAAGATTCTATATTTTGTCCTGTTTTTGCTTTTTTAACCAAAACTAAAGATTCGGTTACTTTACATTTAAAACGAATGGTATTTGCAGTAACTGTAACTTTAGAAGTCTTACTTTTTTCAGTTGTGTCCGTATTATTAATTACTATTGTATCAAATTCTGGAACAGTAATCAAACACCTGCCTAAACCACGATGCCTTTTTTCGCCCATTATTTTGAGCATTTTTAGAGCTTTTTCTATTTTTTTGTAATTATCTTCAACTAATTCAGAATTATTTTCTTTTACCAAAATAGTAGTATGTAGTTCTAATGGAATACACACTTCATTTTTGCGTAGTGAATAATCTATTGCTTGTTTTTTTTCATCTAATCTTGTAGCCGTTTTTGAGGTAAATAGTTTCGCTTTTATATCTTTTGGTAACGAAATAAATGCATCTGATAAGTAGGCAGAATTAAAACGTAATATACCTTCTTCTAAATCATCTGTTTTTATGTCTAAGTTTTTTTCTTGCCCAAATAATCTAATAGCATCTTCTTTAGAATAATTACATTCTAAAAACGCATCACGAATCAAACCTTTTAAAGTTTTACCAGGTATAAAAGGCAGACCGTTATCATCGTTTAAAATAATACTGTCTTTACTATCACCACCTTTACCACTCCCAATTGCCCAATTAGAATAAAATTTTATTTTAACTTTCATAATTAATTGGTTTTAGTGTTTACTGCTAATAATGTGTGATAATCCATAAAAGATTTTTCTTTTTTAAGGATTTCTTTGTATTCCTCTTTTTTAGTTTTATTTTCTAATCGCTCTATTAAGGTTTTAGCCATAGCAGGATTGTTAAATTTAGCATCTATCCATTCACGTATACCATTTTTGGGCGAATCATCTTGTTTAAGTGTTTTTACCTCATTTACTAAATCGCTTATTTTATTTTTATCTGTATAATTATCTAAATAATAAGGACCATTTTGAAATATAAAATTATTGACAGTTAATTCTCTTTGCTCAATTTCTTTATAATTATCAATAATAGAATCTTGCACTTTATGAAATTGTACACAAGAGGCTTTACGTTTACTTTCATTTTTAGCATAGGTACATAATTCTTCTGCCAAATTTACCGAATAATGAAATGGGAACTTTTCTTTTACGTAGGCAATACCTGCACAAGCGGTTACACCTTGTTTGTTATTTAATTCTGCCGTTTTTGTTTTTTTTTCAAAAATTTCTAAATAGACACGTGTAAATTTTAAGGCTAAATCGGCTCTTATAATTAGAGTTACATCATCACCACCAATAATAATGGGTCTAATAGGTAAAGTGATTTTGTTGGGATTTTGTTCATCTTTTTTGGCTTGTTCATCTTTAGATATTAAAACTTCTTCTATTGCTGTTTTAAAAGCGGCAAAAGTACATTTACCTATTTTTGTAGAAAAATCTTGTAAGTCGGTAAATTTATTTTCACTATTATCTAAAATATCTTTAATAATTAAGCCCATACCATTACCATCAATATGTACTACTGCTAACCAATTGTGTTTACTGTCTTTGGCTATTTCTTTAAATTCACTAGGGTAGGTTAAGTCATACCCATTTATGCTCACTTTTTGGCTTAATACTGTTTCAGTACTATGGGTATGTTTTACAGAAGTTACATTATCAAAATAATCTTTAGTGTCAAGGTCTTTCTCTATATTAACGGAAAAACTACCTGTTCGTCTAAATTTACTTCGAGTCATTAAACCTAAATCTGTTTCGTATAAAGGAACATTTCGTTGGCCACGAAGTTTTTTATCTAGTTCTTGGTTAGCTTCGTATTCCTTGCCTCCTTCAATTTTAACAACCGCTTGGCAAAAAGGAACACCTGGTGCTTTTTCTAATAATGTAAAATGGTATTCTTCAAAAATTATTTTAGCTGTTATCTCATCAGTTAGAAAACGGATATTTCCTGCGGCATTTAGATGTATTACACCTGTTAATTTTTCTTCTTCAAGAAATTTATCAAACCAAGTACTACACAGTTGTTCAATAATTTCACTAGCACCAATAATTTCTTTTAGTTTATTGGTTTCAAAAATGTAAGATTGTATGCCTTGGACGGTAAGTCCGTAGAGGTAGTTTTGTCCCATGCTATTGAGTATTATAAATTTTATAAAATTAGATAAACAAACTATAGATTTTAACAAAAAGTTAAAAATTAAATGAGAAATTTGATTTAATCCTTTAACAATTAAACATTAATTCTCTTCAAAATTTTAAGTTAGAATACTCAATTTCATCATCTTAAAAGTGTACTAGATTATCGTTTTCAATACGAATTGTAAACAAAGCAGCATCGTATAAATCCATAGCTTAAATTTTTGTGAATAAATTTAGTTAAAAATAATGGAATATATAACCATATATTTCTATAAAAATATAATTTATAAAAATTATAAATTAGAGACAGCCAATTGTACTAATAAATTGGATAACATTAAGGAGCTAAAAATTTAATTAACCTTATTGTAGTAATACGTCGAGTTTTTTAATAGACCTTTTTACTTCCCGATACAAAAATTAGCAAAAATATTACCTAATAAATCTTCTGTGGTTACTTCACCAGTAATTTCACCTAAATGAAATAAAGCTTGGCGTACATCAATTGAAAAAAGATCGGTACTTATATCATTATCAATTCCTTTTTGTACTTCTTTTATGGAGTTAAAGGCGTTATTTAACGCTTCAAAATGACGTGAATTACTCACAATGGTTTCATTATTACTTAAAGCTCCTTTATTTGCTAATTGAGTAAGGGTAGAGGTGAGTTTTGAAATTCCTTTTTTTTCTTTGGCAGATAGGAAAATAAGAGGCGTATTTTTAAAAGCATTTTTTGTTTTAGTGATAATTTTATCATGTACTAAATCTACTTTGTTAGCAATAATAAGTAATTGCTTAGACGGAAACTGATTTTTAATTTTTTTTATTTCTAAAATACACTTTTCGAGTGTAAGTTTATTGTTTTTAATTTTCTCTAAATCAAATAAATAGACAACTAATTGTGCTTGTTCAATTTTTTCAAATGTTTTTTTAATACCAATACTTTCAATGAAATCTTTGGTAGCTCTAATACCAGCAGTATCAATAAACCGGTAAGCTACACCTTCTATAATTATTTCATCTTCAATAGCATCTCTTGTGGTTCCTTCAATATGACTTACAATTGCTTTTTCTTCATTTAATAAAGCATTTAAGAGCGTAGATTTTCCAACATTTGGTTCTCCAACAATAGCAACAGGAATTCCGTTTTTTAAAACGTTTCCTAAAGCAAATGAATCAATTAAGCGTTTTAAAACGGTGTTAATTTTAGCTATTAAATTTTTAAATTCAGTTCTATCAGCAAATTCAACATCTTCTTCGGCAAAATCGAGTTCCAATTCAATTAAACTTGCAAAATTGAGTAATTGCTGCCGTAAATTTTGAATTTCAGAACTAAAACCTCCTCGCATTTGCTGTAAAGCTACTTGGTGAGAGGCTGCTGAATTTGAAGCTATTAAATCGGCAACAGCTTCAGCCTGACTTAAATCCATTTTCCCGTTTAAAAAAGCACGTAATGTAAATTCACCAGGATTTGCATTACGAACCCCATTTTTTAAGAATAACTGGATGATTTCCTGTTGAATATATACCGAACCATGGCAATTTATTTCTACTACATTTTCACCAGTATAGGATTTAGGATTTTTAAAAACAGAGACTAAAACTTCATCAATAATATGATTATCATCAATAATATTACCTAAGTGGATCGTATGTGATTTTACTTTTGTTAAATCTTTATCTCCATATTTTGATTGAAAAAATTGAGTTGCAATTTTTATGGCATTTTCACCTGACAAACGTATTACAGCTATAGCTCCAACACCTGAAGATGTGGCTAAAGCAATTATAGTATCATTTTGTATGGTATTATTCATAGGTACAAAAGTAATATTTATTTAAAATGAAAGATGAAATTAAATAGCTTGTTTAATAAAATCTTCAAAATCATAATAAAATAATTCAAATTGAAGCATTGTTATATTGAAAAATTTATAGGTTTCTCTCCAAGTATTTCTATTGTGAATATTGAATTTTTGTTGATGTACTACATAAATTCTATAAATTGTTTTACCGTTTTCTAAAGTGTATTTTTTATCGAAAATAACATCAGGTAAATATGTTTCAACTAAAATATTTTTTAGTGATAATAGTTGTTCAAAAAGCAGTTCATTTTTTATGGAATCGTTAGATTCAATATCTAAACAAACTAGGGCTTGTTGTTTATTAGCATCAAATTTAAAGCTAAAGCCTTTAATTTGAGTATTGTATAAAATCCATTTTCTAGGAAACGATTTTCCAAAACTAGTCCAAAATTCTTTTCTGAGTTGTGCAGATTCCGCTTTACTAAACATTTATCCGTGAACTAAAGGTGTTTTTCCTTGTGTTTCCATATAAATAGCTTCATAAGTTAGTAATTCATCCCATTTTTTATCCACTACATTTTTATCTTGATAAGATTTGGCGAATTTAAGAAATTGTGAATAGTGACCTGCTTCAGAAGCTATTAAATCTCTATAAAATTGCTCTAACTCCTTGTCAGAAGTATAGTCAGCGAGTGTTTTAAAACGCTCACAACTTCTAGCTTCAATAAGTGCCGCAATTAAGCACCTGCTAACCAAACTTTCAATTCTATCTTTTGTTTTTGGAAAAAACTTAAGTAAATGAGCTGCATAATTACTTTTGGTATCTCTACCAAGTTTAAAGCCACGAGCAGTCATAAAATCATGTACTAGTTTAAAGTGTTCTGTTTCTTCAATAGTGTATTCACTAAGGGCTTTTACTAATTCAGTTTCTTCAGAATATGAAATAATTAATGAAAACCCACCAGCAGCAGCCTTTTGTTCTGCAAACGCGTGGTCAGTTAAAAATGCTCCTAAATTAGCTTCTACTATTTTAGCCCATTCGGGATTTGTTGTTGATTTTAAGCCTAACATTATGTGTCAAATTTAAATTTAAGTTCTTCTAAACTACTTCCAGCTCCAACCAATGTAATAATATCACCCAATCGCAAGCGCGTATAACCGTGTGAAACTAATAATTGTCCTTTTCTTTTAACAGAAAGGACTAGTACATCAGAAGGAAGACGTAGTTCTCTTAAACGCATTCCATGGATATCTTTATTCCTAATTTCAACATCTAATGTGTCTTGATCTTCATCCATACCAAGTAATAGTGATGCGGCATTCGGTGAGCGTACAAAATGATCTAATAAGCTAACCATGGCAGTTGCAGGTTCAATTATTAAGGCTCCAAGTTTATGAAACTTCTCAAAATAATCTCTATTATTTAAACGAACAATAACATCTTTTGTTCCTATTTTTTCATAAAGAAGCTCCGCAATTTTATAATTATCTTCATCAGAGAGCAATAATATAATGGCTTCTGCTTTTTCTAATTCTAGTTGTTTAAGATTTTTATAATTAATATTTTTTAATTCTAAAATTTCAACATCTTTAATTTCATGAGCATAATTTTTATCAGTATCTATAATGCGCACTCCCCAATTGTTTTTTTGTAGTTGTTTTGCTAAAGCTATTGCCTGATTTTCCAATCCGAATATTACAGCGTTTTGTTTTCCTTCAAATTTTGAAGTTTTTGCTCTTAAATGACTTTCTTTTACGTAATTAAGAGACCATTTAAATAATGGAGGGCCTATGAGTTGGTTTATTACAATAATAGCAATTACAATGGTTTCAAATTCATGTCCCCAAACAGGAAATTCATTAGAAATTATGGTAGCTAAACCTAAAGCAACACCTGCTTGTGTTAAATAAGGCATCCAAGCAATTAGTGCGTATTTTTTAAAATCCTTAGCTGCAAAAACACCAAAAATACCTCCAAAAAATATGGTAATTAGTCGTAAAAAGAAAAAACCAACAGCAATTCCAAAAACACTCATTAGTGTTTGCATAGATAAGGACGCACCTGTTAACGTAAAAAAGATGATATAGATAATAGGACTAATTTCTTGGAGTACTTTCCCAAATTCAATTCTGTGTTTGCTATAATTAGTTAATACAAAACTACCAATAATACAAATTAACAAGGGTTCTAAAATAAATTCATGTTGAAATACATCGAAAGCTTTAAAACGGATGTAATCAGAAAATAAATAGACACTATAGCCTATAAGAATAATAGAAATACCCTTAAGCTGTTTGTCCATTTTGGTTAAAAAAGGGAGTTGTAAAATTTTACCAACTAAAAATCCAATTCCAAAGGAGGCTATAAGTTCAAAAAATAAGATGATAAAAAACAAAAAGTCAGTAGCCTCATCATTTATAAGTGCTTTGGCTATTGATAAGCTAATGGCAAATAAAATGATAACAAGTACATCTTTTACAACGGTAACACCCATAACGGTTTTGGTAAATGGGCCATTGGCTCTCATTTCATTGATAACTGCAATAGCAGAAGAGGGAGATCGGGCAATAAATATAGTTGCAAATAAAATGGATATTCCAAATTTATGAGTTGCAGGTAAATTAGCCATAAAAGGAATTTGGTCGGCAATAAAAAAGATGACTGTGGCACTCATAACAAAAGTTATCACAAGTTGCCCAATAACCATCCATTTGATACTTTTAATTCGGCTGCGTAATTCATTTAAATACAACTCTGAACCGGCAGAAAAGGCTATAATAGCCAATGCAATATCATTTAAAAAGTTTAATTTTTTTACAGCTACAGGAGATATAAAATTTAATACAGAAGATCCTGCAATAATTCCTGTAATAATTAATCCAGTAATTAAAGGGAATTTTATTTTTTGAAAAACTTTTGCTATTTGATTGGCCGCAATTGCAACAATAAGAAAGCCAATAATAAATGTAATTAATAATTTTATATCTATATCCAAATTAAATAATTTAAGTAGTTAAATATACAGTATTCAAATGAAATTAAGCATTATAAATCTAAATCAAATGTTTTTTTCAATAAAGCTAGTGTGCTATTTTTTTCTTTGAGTTTTTGATATTTTTCCTGTGGGGTATAAGCATATTTTTTTGTGATCTCTTCATTAACATTAATTACAATATTAATTTTATAGTTATTGAGATTTTCACGTAGAAAAGTTAATAAATTACCTTTGGCTCTGTTTAATTGATCTTCCATTATTGTATTAGGAAGTTCTATATGAACGTTGTTGTTTTTTATAACGGGTTTACAAGAGCTCATTATAGAAGCAACACTTTTTTTACCTTGCTCAATTAACTTTGTACTGTATTTTTTCCAAAGATAAACCAGTCTGTCTTCAGTAAATTTATCAGAAGGCTTCCCTTCAACTTCTTCATATTCAACATCTAATGTTTCAATTTCTTTTTTGCGACCAACACTTTTTAGTGAGAGGGCAGAAGGTCTTCTATTTTTACTTTTTAAAATAGGTTTTACAATTTCTTTTATGGGATTCTCTACCTTACTTTCTTTTGCTATAATTTCTTTTACTTGATTGGTTTTTAATTTAGTAGTAGGTTTTGAAATTATGCCTGTATTAAAGTGAAGCGAAGCAATTATGTATGGTTTATTGTTTTTTTTTTCGTTATTAAAAGTAATAGAAGCCAATTGCATTAATGTAAGTTCAACTAGCAATCGTTGATTTTTACTTGTTTTGTATTTTAAATCACAGTCGTTTGCTAAATCTATCGCTTTTATTAAAAATTTCAAATCACTTTTTTCAGATTGTGTTAAATACTTTTTTTTGGCATTGTCACCAACTTCTAATAAATCAATAGTTATTTTGTCTTTAGCAACTAATAAATCTCTAAAATGAGATGCTAAACCACTAATAAAATGATGACCTTCAAACCCTTTTGACAAAATAGTATTGAAATGAAGTAGCACTTCGGGTATTTTGTTTTCTAGAATTAAATCGGTGGTTTTAAAATACTCATCGTAATCTAATACATTTAGGTTTTCTGTAACTGCTTTACGTGTTAGCTCCTTTCCTGAAAAACTAACAACTCTGTCAAAAATAGAGAGTGCATCACGTAAAGCGCCATCAGCTTTTTGAGCAATAATATGTAGTGCATCATCCTCAGCATTAATTTCTTCCTGAAGTGCAATTTTTCCTAAATAAGTTTTGATATCTAATACTCCAATTCGCTTAAAATCAAATATTTGACATCTTGAAAGTATGGTTGGTATTATTTTGTGCTTTTCGGTAGTAGCTAAAATAAAAATAGCATGTGCAGGAGGTTCTTCTAATGTTTTTAAAAAGGCATTAAAAGCGGCTGATGAAAGCATATGAACTTCATCTATAATATAAACTTTATACTTACCTGTTTGAGGAGGAATTCTAACTTGATCAGTTAAACTTCTAATATCATCTACCGAGTTGTTTGAGGCTGCATCTAATTCAAAAATATTAAAAGCAAAATCTTCGTCTAAACTTTCAGAACTGGCTTGGTTTATTTGTTTCGCTAAAATTCGTGCACAAGTAGTTTTTCCAACCCCGCGAGGGCCTGTAAAAAGTAAAGCTTGTGCTAAGTGGTTACTTTTTATAGCGTTTTCTAGCGTATTGGTAATAGCTTGTTGCCCAACTACGTCCTTAAAAGTTTGAGGTCTATATTTACGGGCAGATACTATAAATTGTTCCATTAAGTTTATTAATTTTCGTAAAATATCAAAGGTGTTGTTTAAACACTATTTTATTTCATACATTTTATTGTATAAATGCAAGTATTTAGCAATAATTTCATCACGCTTTGGCTTCATTGTTGGTGTTAATAAGCCGTTATCTATACCCCATACATCAGGTGTTAATTCAAAGCGTTTGATGGTTTCCCATTTCCCAAAGTTTTTGTTGCATTTTTTCACTTCTTTTTCAATGCGATTTAATATGTGTGGGTTTTCTATTAAGACTTGATTATCACCCAAAACAGGTTCATGATGAATTTTAGACCAATCTCTTAAAAATTCAAAACTAGGTTGAATAATAGCTGTAGCCATTTTTTGTCCCTCTCCAACAACTAGTACCTGCTCAATAAAACGTGATTGTTTTAATTCATTTTCAAGTAAAGCAGGAACAATATATTTTCCTCCTGATGTTTTAAAAATTTCTTTTTTTCTTCCTGTAATTTTTAAAAATCCATCTGCGTCAAGTTCTCCTTTATCACCAGTATGAAAATAATCACCAGTCATTACACTTGCTGTTTTTTCTTCATCTTTGTAATAGCCTTGCATTACATTTGGACCTTTCACTAAAATTTCACCATCTTCAGCAATTTTAACTTCAACATTGTCTATTGGCTTACCAACAGTCCCAATTCTCATTAACTTATTTTTATACATGTTTACGGTAACTACAGGAGATGTTTCAGTTAGTCCATAACCTTCCATTACATGCATTTTTGCAGCTGTAAATACTCTTGCTAAACGGGGTTGTAGTGCAGCACTACCCGAAACCATAGTAGATAAGTTACCTCCTAATGCTTCTCTCCATTTGCTAAAAATTAATTTATTAGCAAGAGCTAATTTTTTCTCATACCACCAACCATTTTTGCCATAAGGTTCATATTTTAAGCCTAAATCTACTGCCCAAAAGAATAAAAATTTCTTAACTCCTTTTAATGTTGATCCTTTGCTAATAATACCGTCATAAATTTTCTCTAAAAGTCTTGGAACTACCGACATAAATGAGGGGCTAACCTCTTTTATATTTTCTCCAATTTTGTCCATTCCTTCAGCAAAATAAATTGAAATTCCTGCATATTGATACAAATAATGTAGCATTCGTTCAAAAACGTGGCAAACAGGTAAAAAACTCAATACTTTCATGTTTCCAAGGGATAAAGGTAATCTAGGGAAACTATCTAAAACATTGGAAACAATATTGTTGTGTGAGAGCATTACCCCTTTCGGTCTTCCGGTTGTTCCTGAAGTGTATATTATGGTGGCTAAATCATCTGATTTTACATTTTCTTTTAAGCGTTCAACTTCAGGTTGATTACTTTCATCTTTACCTAATTCTAAAACTTCCTCCCAGTTTTTACATCCTTCAATTTCATCAAATGAGTATATTTCTTTTAGAGTAGGTACATTGCTTCTAATGGCATTCGCTTTTTCAAATAGTTCACTATCAGATAAAAAACAATGCGTTATTTCAGCATGATTGAAAATATATTCATAGTCACTTTTAGATATTGTTGGATAAATAGGAATGTTTGTTGCTCCAATTTGGAGTACGCCAATATCTAAAATATTCCACTCTGTTCTATTTGAAGTTGAAATTACACCAATTTTATCACCGGGTTTAATACCTAGTTTTAACAAGCCTCTACTAATTGCATTTGCTTTGTCTATATATTCTTTTGATGAAGTTGAAATCCATTCACCATTTTTTTTAGTGATAAGGGCTTTTTCTAAATTAAAATTTTCTAGTTGGTAATAAGCAAAATCAAAGAGTCTTGTTGTTTCTATAGGCATTTTCAATTGTTTGAATATTGAATTGCAAAATATAAAAATTAATAGGATTTAACAAATAGTGTAGAAGTAATAATTAAATTTATTTTCATTAAAAATAAGAATATAAACAGAAAAATAAATACACCATTAAGTAGGTGATAAATTTAGGATTATATATGAAATTTTGATTGCGTTAAGATTTTAAGTTCTTCACAAATATTTTAGTTCTTTTTTAGCCATTTAAATGCATTTGAAAATGCTTCAGCCCAAGGTGAAACTTCGTCTTTTCTTCCTTCAGGATAATACGCCCAATTCCATTGAAATATGGACCGTTCAATATGTGGCATCATTACTAAATGACGACCATCTTTTGAACTCATCATTGCAACATTATAGGCAGAACCATTAGGGTTGGCAGGATACGCATTATAACCATATTTAGCTACAATATTGTATTGGTTTTCTTCCATTGGTAACTTAAATTTACCTTCACCATGTGAAATCCAAACCCCTAAAGTACTTCCTGCTAAACTTGATAGCATTACTGAGTTATTTTTTTGAATGGTAACCGAAGTGAAATTGCTTTCGTGCTTTTGAGAGTTGTTATGCTCTAATTTCCCATGCACTTTATGTTCAGGGTTAATCACTTTTAATTCCATAAATAACTGACAGCCATTACAAATACCAACAGATAATGTATCTTCTCTTTTAAAGAAATTATCTAGTGTTTTTTTTGCTTTTTCATTGTACAAAAATGCACCAGCCCAACCTTTGGCCGAACCTAAAACATCTGAGTTTGAAAAACCACCAACAGCTCCAATAAATTGAATATCTTCTAAGGTTTCACGACCGCTAATTAAATCGGTCATATGTACATCTTTTACATCAAAACCAGCTAAATACATGGCATTTGCCATTTCACGTTCAGAGTTTGAACCTTTTTCACGAATAATAGCGGCTTTTGGTCTCTTTCCGTCATTGCGTGGAGCCTTTCGACTCAGCTCAAGACAAGTTTGCGACGTGGCAACCTCTTCTTTAGAAACAGATTGCTTCGTTTCACTCGCAATGACGTCATTTAATTTACCTGTAAAATGTTTTGGGAATGTAAATTTTAAAGGTTGGTTTTTATAATTTTCAAATCTGTCTTGTGCTTTGTTATTTGCACACTGTTTAGCATCTAACAAGTAAGAAGTTTTAAACCAAATATCTCTATATGTTGGAATATCAAGTTTGCAAGGACCAAAATCTAAGGTTTCTTCGTTGGTTACGGTTCCTAATTTATAAAAGGATACATTATTTTGTTTTAATTTATTTTCAACGGTTTTATCATTTTTAGATTGAAAAACAATACCAATGTTTTCAGCAAAAAGATATTTGATAATGTCTTTCTCTTCAAAAACGGAAAAATCTATTTTTAATCCTAAATTTAAATCAGCAAAACACATTTCTAGTAAAGTTGTAATCAATCCACCACTTCCAATATCGTGTCCTGCAATAATATTTTCTTCTATAATTAATTCCTGAATAGTGTTAAAGGCTCTTTTGAAAAAACTAGCATCTTTAATTGTAGGTGCATTGTTACCTATTTTATTGAGTGTTTGAGCAAAAGAAGACCCTCCTAATTTAAAATTGTCTTGAGAAAGATTGATATAGTAAACAGAACCACCATCTTTTTGTAAAACTGGTTCTACCACTTTTTTAATATCCGTGCAATTTCCTGCGGCAGAAATAATAACTGTACCAGGAGCAATTACTTCTTCATTTGGGTATTTTTGCTTCATTGAAAGTGAATCTTTCCCTGTTGGAATATTAATTCCCAGTTCAATAGCAAAATTAGAACAGCTTTTTACAGCTTTGTACAAACGAGCATCTTCACCTTCATTTTTACAAGGCCACATCCAATTTGCAGACAAAGAAATTCCATTTAAACCATCTTTTATAGGTGCCCAAATAATATTTGATAAAGATTCAGCGATGGCATTTCTACTTCCGGCCGCTGGGTCAATTAATGCAGCAATAGGAGCGTGCCCAATAGAAGTAGCAATTCCTTCTTTCCCATTGTAATCCAACGCCATAACACCACAATTATTTAAAGGTAATTGTAAAGGACCGGCACATTGTTGTTTAGCAACTTTTCCGCCCACACAACGATCAACTTTATTGGTTAACCAATCTTTACAAGCAACAGCTTCTAATTGAAGTACTTGTTCCAAATAGGTTGAAATATTTCTTATTGAATACTCTAAATCCGTATAATTGTAAACAATAGTTTGATCTCTCATAATTGTTTTAGGAGAACTTCCAAACATATCAAACAAATCTAAATCCATTGGTTTTTCGCCTGTAGTTTTAGATTCAAAAGTAAAACGATTGTTATTGGTAACTTCTCCAACTTCATAATAAGGAGCGCGTTCACGATCTGCAATTCTATGCAAATATTCAGCATCTTTTTCTCCAATAACCAATCCCATCCGTTCTTGAGATTCGTTTCCTATAATTTCTTTTGCCGACAGCGTAGGGTCACCAATTGGTAATTTATCTAAATCTATTAATCCGCCTGTTTCTTCAACCAATTCAGATAAGCAGTTTAAATGTCCGCCAGCACCGTGATCGTGAATAGAAACAATGGTATTGACATCATTTTCAACCATTCCACGAATGGCATTTGCAGCTCTTTTTTGCATTTCAGGATTGGAACGTTGTACGGCGTTTAATTCAATACCACTTGCAAATTCACCAGTATCAGCAGAAGATACAGCGGCACCACCCATACCAATTCTATAATTATCACCACCTAAAATAATAATTTTATCACCTTTGGCAGGTTTGTCTTTTAATGCTTGTTCCGCTTTTCCGTATCCAATACCTCCAGCTTGCATAATTACCTTATCGTAACCTAATTTACGAGATGTCATATTGAGCTTGTCGAAGTATTCGTGCTCAAAAGTAAGTACCGAACCTGTAATTAGGGGTTGTCCAAATTTATTACCAAAATCAGAAGCTCCGTTTGAAGCTTTTATTAAAATATCCATGGGTGTTTGGTACAACCATTTACGTTCTTGCATAGCTTGCTCCCAAGGTCTGTTATGGTTGCTGAGCGGAGTTGAAGTGTCATTTAAACGAGAATACGAAGTCATGTAAACAGCAGTTCCTGCTAAAGGCAAGGAGCCTTTTCCTCCGGCAAGTCTATCTCTAATTTCACCTCCTGAACCCGTTGCTGCACCATTAAAAGGTTCAACGGTTGTTGGAAAATTATGTGTTTCAGCTTTTAAAGAAATTACTGAATTGAATTCTTTTTTCTCATAAAAATCGGGTTTGTCGGCAGATTTTGGTGCAAATTGCTCTACGGTTGGCCCTTTAACAAAGGCAACATTGTCTTTATATGCTGAAACAATTCCGTTAGGGTTTTGTTCTGAAGTTTTTCTAATGAGTTTAAATAGTGAAGAGGGCATTTCTTTACCATCAATAATAAATGTGCCATTAAATATTTTATGCCGACAGTGTTCAGAATTCACTTGTGAAAATCCAAACACTTCAGAATCAGTTAATTTCCGACCAATTTTGGTACTTAGTTTATTTAAATAATCAATTTCTTCCTTGTTTAAGGATAATCCTTCTTGTTGATTATAAGCTTGAATATCTTCGATTTCTATAATAGGTTCAGGTGTTACATCAATTCTAAAAATATCTTGATTCAATTCTTTATATTTTTGAAAAATCATTGCATCAAAATCTTCATCTTTGTTTGAAGCTATAAATTCTTCAATTCGTAGAATACCTTTTATACCCATATTTTGGGTTATTTCAACAGCATTTGTACTCCAAGGAGTAATCATAGCTGCACGTGGACCAATAAAAAAAGCATCAATAGATGCCTTAGATAGTAGTTGTAAATTTCCAAAAAGCCAGATTAATTTTAGCGTGTTTTCTTGCGAAAGTTCTTTTGACGTTTGTACAGCGTATATTTTACTGTTTGTGTTTCCAAAGAAGAGAATCATAAATTGATTTATTTAGTGTGTTGTTAGAATGCACAAATTTAAATAAATAATTCATAATTGCTTAAAACCAAACGAAGTTAAAAGGTTGAAGTTATTAAGGAGTTGTAAACAATTTAATTGAATTTCATATTAAGAATTGAGTAATTCTCTTTATGAGTGTCAGGTAGAGTGCAGTCGAAATATTCTTCTATTTTATATCCCACATTTTATAGTTTTAAATAATTATCTACTGACTTTTAAAATTTATTTTAACAGAAAGTACCTTTTTGTTAAATTAATAACAATGATTAGTGAAGATTTAAAACTAATTTATATATTTGCACAACAAAACTAGATTAATGAATTTTATTCAATCACATCATCATCATTTTTATACTTACACTCAAGTGAGCTAAAAATGTATTGAATAAATTAAAAATATATTTTAAACCCGTTTGAGTAAATCAAGCGGGTTTTTTGTTGAACACTACTTGATTTTCTTTAACACATATAATAAACAAATGAAAAAAATTAAAATCGCAGTTCAAAAATCAGGTAGATTAAATGAAGATTCTTTGAAATTACTTAAAGATTGTGGAATTTCAATTGATAATGGTAAAGATCAATTAAAGGCAATAGCAAGTAATTTTCCATTAGAAGTTTTATATTTAAGAAATGGCGATATTCCTCAATATTTAAGAGATGGAGTAGTAGATATTGCTATTATTGGTGAAAATGTATTAATTGAAAAAGGAACAGATATTGGCATTGCTGAAAAGTTAGGATTTTCAAAATGCAGAGTTTCTATTGCAATACCAAAAGAAAACACTTACAATAGTATTGAGGATTTAGATGGAATGAGAATAGCCACTTCATACCCAAATACAGTATTAAATTACTTCAAAAAATACAATGTAACGCCTGATATTCACTTAATTAATGGTTCCGTTGAAATTGCACCAAATATTGGGTTGGCTGATGCTATTTGCGATATTGTTTCAAGCGGGAGTACCTTATTTAAAAACAACTTAAAGGAAGTTGAAGTAATGCTGAAAAGTGAGGCGGTTTTAGCAGTATCTCCAAAAATTTCTAGTGAAAATCAAAAAAATCTTGATAAACTTCAGTTTAGAATTCAAGCTGTATTAAGAGCACGGAAATCAAAATATATTTTAATGAATGCTCCAAATAATAAAATTGAAGCAATTATTAAATTATTACCAGGAATGCGTAGTCCAACTGTTTTACCTTTAGCTGAAGAAGGTTGGAGCTCTATTCATACGGTAATTGAAAAAAATTCATTTTGGGAAGTTTTAGATGAATTAAAAGCACAAGGTGCAGAAGGTTTATTAGTAATTCCAATTGAAAAAATGGTATTGTAAATTTGTTAATACTTGAACATGAAAAAAATAATAAAACCAGAAAAAAAAGAGTGGTCTGAAATATTGAAGAGACCTACACAATCTTTTGAATCTATTGAAGAGACGGTTATTTCTATATTTAGTGATATCAAAAGAAATGGAGATGATGGTGTATTGCGATATTCTTCTATTTTTGATGGCGTAGAATTAACTAATTTTTTTGTTTCTAAAGAAGAAATTACAGCAGCTGAAAATATGATTTCAGATGATTTAAAAGAAGCAATTAAAATTGCGAAGCAACATATAGAAAAATTTCATATTGCTCAAAAAACTTCAAAAGTAGTTGTAGAAACTGTTGAAGGTGTTGTTTGTTGGCAAGAAAAAAGGCCTATTCAAAAAGTGGGTTTATACATTCCTGGCGGAACAGCTCCTTTATTCTCATCAGTGTTAATGTTAGCTGTTCCAGCTAAAATTGCAGGTTGTAAAGAAATTATTTTAGCTACACCACCTACTAAAAAAGGAAAAATAAATCCCGCTATTTTATATGCAGCAAATTTATGTGGAATCACTAAAATATTAAAAGTAGGAGGCATACAAGCAATTGCAAGTTTAACTTTTGGAACGGAAACCATCCCACAGGTTTATAAAATTTTTGGACCAGGAAATCAATATGTAACAGCAGCCAAACAATTGGCAACAAAATACGGAGTTGCTATTGATATGCCTGCTGGGCCAAGTGAATTGTTAGTGGTTGCAGATGAAACAGCAAATGCAAGTTTTGTGGCTTCCGATTTGTTAAGTCAGGCAGAGCATGGTATTGATAGTCAGGTAATTTTAGTATCAACATCTAAAACTAAATTAGAAGCAATAGAAAATGAAATTGAGAAGCAAATTCTGAATTTGTCTAGAAAGAAGATTGCTGAAAAAGCAATCGAAAATTCAAAATTAATATATCTTGAAACTAAAGAAACTGCTTTAGAATTAATTAATGAATACGGCCCTGAACACTTTATAATTTGTACAAATGATAACGATTTTTATATAGATGGAGTTCAAAATGCAGGTTCTGTATTTATTGGAAATTACACGCCAGAAAGCGCAGGAGATTACGCTTCAGGAACAAACCATACGTTGCCAACAAATGGCTATTCAAAAGCCTACTCAGGAGTAAATTTAGATTCGTTTTTAAAAGCTATTACATTTCAAAAAATTTCAAAAAAAGGAATTCAAAATATTGGAAATACAATTGAACTAATGGCGGAAGCTGAAGGCTTAGATGCGCATAAAAATGCAGTAACTTTACGCTTAAATAGTTTGAAGTAAATGTTATTATAAGGAATAATAGTGACGTGATAATGGGTTTTAAAGATTGAGATTGCCACAGTAAATGAGAAATAATTTTAAATGAGACTTTAAATTAAGTATAGAATGTAATAAATGGAAGCAAATATATTTAACATCACCAATTTAGTTCGTGAAAACATCAAATCACTAAAACCATATGCATCTGCAAGAGATGAATTTAAGGATTTTGATAATGAAATGGTATTTTTAGATGCAAATGAAAATCCGTTTGAAAATGGTGTAAATCGTTATCCTGATCCGCAACAAACAAGAGTTAAAAATAAGTTGTCTGATTTAAAAGGAGTTCCTATAAATCAAATTTTATTAGGAAATGGAAGTGATGAAGTATTGGACTTAATTTTTAGAGCATTTTGTGAACCAAAACAAGATACTATTATTACACTACCGCCAACGTATGGAATGTATAAAGTGTTGGCAAACATTAATAATATTGAAGATAATGAGGTTTTATTAACTACTAATTTTGAACCTAATGTTGATGAAATTTTAAAAGTTGCTAACGCCAATTCTAAACTGTTATTTTTATGTTCACCTAACAACCCTACAGGAAATTCATTTTCTAATGAAAGTGTTGAAAAACTATTAAAATCTTTTAACGGATTGGTGGTGATTGATGAAGCTTATATCGATTTTTCTTCCCAAAAAAGTTGGTTAGAACGTTTAAGTGAATTTCCGAATTTAATTATTACACAAACCTTGTCAAAAGCCTATGGTATGGCAGGAATACGATTGGGAATTTGTTATGCTTCCGAAGAAATTATTGCGGTGTTAAATAAAATTAAACCTCCTTATAACGTAAATGAATTAACGCAACAAAGAGCTTTAAAGCGAATTTTAACAAAAAATAAAGTTAGAAATGAAATTGAAAAAATTTTAGAACAACGAGATAAGTTGATAGCTAAATTAAAATTGATTTCTTTTATTGAAAAAGTATATCCAACAGATGCAAATTTTGTGTTGGTTAAAGTAGATGATGCCACTAAAAGGTATGGTCAATTAATTGAAAAAGGAATTGTAATTCGTAATAGAACAACACAGCCTTTGTGTAAAAACACCTTGCGTTTAACCGTTGGAACAAAAAGTGAAAATATAAAATTGATAAATGCATTAAAAGAGTTATAAAATGAAGAAAAAAGTATTATTTATAGATAGAGATGGCACACTAATTAAAGAAACTGTTGATGAACAAATTGACGCATTTGATAAAATGATATTTTACCCTAAAGTATTTACATATTTAGGAAAAATAGCAAAAGAGTTAGATTTTGAATTGGTGATGATTACCAATCAAGATGGTTTAGGTACAGCAATTTTTCCTGAAGATACTTTTTGGCCTGTTCACAATTTTATAATGAAATCATTTGAAAATGAAGGCGTTGTATTTAATGAAGTTTTTTTAGATAGAACTTTTCCACATGAAAATGCAAATACACGTAAACCGGGAACAGGATTACTAACGAAATATTTTTCTGAAGATTATGATTTAGAAAACTCTTATGTAATTGGAGATCGATTAACAGATGTTGAATTGGCTAAAAATTTAGGTTCAAAAGGAATCTTTATCAATGATAATACCAATTTAGGAACTAGCGAAATCACGGTAAAAAGAGACGAATTAAATGATGTTATTGCTCTGGAAAGCAACAATTGGCAACAAATTTACGAATTTTTAAAACTGAAAAATCGTACTGCTGAACTAACTCGTAATACCAACGAAACTAAAATTTATATTAAACTAAATTTAGATGGAACAGGGAAAAGTGATATTTCAACAGGAATTGCTTTTTTTGATCATATGCTCGATCAAATTGCACGTCACGGAAATATGGACGTAACCCTACAAGTAAAAGGAGATTTAGAAGTTGATGAACATCATACAATAGAGGATACTATGATTGCCTTGGGTGAAGTTTATGCTAAAGCTTTGGGAAGTAAACTGGGCATTGAACGTTATGGTTTTTGTTTACCAATGGATGATTGTTTGGCACAAGTTGCTATTGATTTTGGAGGTAGAAATTGGTTGGTTTGGGATGCAGATTTTAAACGTGAAAAAATTGGTGAAATGCCAACTGAAATGTTCTACCACTTGTTTAAATCGTTTACCGATGGTGCCAAATGTAATTTAAATATAAAAGCTGAGGGAACTAACGAACATCATAAAATTGAAGCCATTTTTAAAGCATTTTCAAAAGCTATAAAAGCCGCTGTAAAAAGAGATTCAGAAAAAATGATTTTACCAAGTACAAAAGGAATGCTATAAAAAGATGTGAGAATTGAAATATTAGATTTTAATTTTTTATTCAATACTTAATACACAATACTATAGAATGAAAATAGTAATTATAAACTACGGAGCAGGAAATATCCAATCTATAAAATTTGCCATTCAGCGTTTGGGTTATGAAGCAATTTTATCGGATGATGCAGTAGCCATAAAAACGGCAGATAAAGTTATTTTCCCTGGTGTTGGAGAGGCAAGTAGCGCTATGAAAAAGCTAAAAATAAGCGGTTTAGATAGGTTAATACCAACGTTGAAACAACCTGTTTTAGGAATTTGTTTAGGAATGCAGTTAATGTGTAATTATTGTGAAGAGGGCAATACACAAGGCTTAGGTATTTTTGATTGTGACGTTGTGAAGTTTAACAATAGCGTTAAAGTTCCTCAAATAGGATGGAATCAAATTGAAAATTTAAAATCGGATTTATTTAAAGGAATTAAGGAAAAAGAGTATATGTATTTGGTACATAGTTTTTATGTTCCATTAAATAATGAAGCCATTGCAATTACAGATTATGGAATAAAATATGCTTCTGCATTGCAAAAAGATAATTTTTATGGAACTCAATTTCATCCAGAAAAAAGTAGCAAGGCTGGGGAACAAATATTAAAGAATTTTTTAGCGTTATAAAAATAAACGTCACCCTGAACTTGTTTCAGGGTCACAAACTAAAAGGTACAATAATCATGAGATGCTGAAACTAGTTCAGCATGACGAATAAATAAACAATAAAAATGAGAATAATACCCGCAATAGATATTATAAACGGCAAATGTGTACGCCTTTCAAAAGGAGATTATAGCACAAAAATAATTTATAATGAAAATCCGTTAGAAGTAGCTAAAATGTTTGAAAATCACGGAGTTAACTATTTGCATTTGGTTGATTTAGATGGCGCAAAAGCAAGTCATATTGTAAATTATAAAGTGTTAGAAACCATTGCAGCCAAAACAAATTTAAGCATTGATTTTGGCGGTGGATTAAAATCTGATGAAGATTTACGAATTGCTTTTGAATCGGGTGCAAATCAAATTACGGGAGGTAGTATTGCAGTTAAAAAACCAGCTGTATTTAAAAGTTGGTTGCAAAAATTTGGTACCGATAAAATTATATTGGGTGCAGATGCAAACAACGAAAAGGTGGCTGTGGGTGGGTGGTTAGAAGAATCTGATGAGGAATTAATTCCTTTTATTCAAAACTATGTAAAAGAAGGAATTAGGTATGTAATTTGTACAGATATTTCTAAAGATGGCATGTTGCAAGGGCCTTCATTTGAATTGTATCAAAAAATTTTAAATGAAATTAATGTCACATCGAGCGAAGTCGAGAATATAAAATTAATAGCTTCGGGAGGAATTTCAACATTTGATGAATTGCCAAAATTGGCCGCAATGGGATGTGAAGGAACTATTATTGGAAAAGCCATTTACGAGCATAAAATTAGTATGAAAGAAATTGAAAATTATATATTGAATAATTAATTGTCATTGCGAGGAGTGAAACGACGTGGTAATCTGTTTGAAAGAAAGAGATTGCTTCATTATCATTCGCAATGACGAAATTAAACATAGAATGTTAACAAAAAGAATAATACCGTGCTTAGATATTAAAAATGGGAGAACTGTTAAAGGTGTGAATTTTGTTGATTTACGTGATGCAGGAGATCCTGTTGAATTGGCTGAAATTTACGCGAATAATGGAGCCGATGAATTGGTGTTTTTAGATATTACAGCAACGGAGCAGAAGAGAAAAACATTGATTAAATTAGTAATGGACGTTGCTTCAACAATAAATATTCCATTTACAGTTGGTGGTGGAATTTCATCAGTTGAAGATGTAGAAGTATTGTTGAATTCAGGAGCCGATAAGGTTTCTATAAACTCTTCCGCAGTTAAAAATCCGCAACTTATAAATGATTTAGCCGCTAAATTTGGAAGTCAGTGTATTGTTGTAGCCATTGATGCCAAACAAATTAATAATGAATGGATAGTGCATTTGGTAGGAGGAAAAGAGCCAACAAAAATTAAATTATTTGATTGGGCTAAAGAAGTTGAGCAACGTGGTGCAGGAGAAATTTTATTTACTTCAATGGATCACGATGGTACTAAAAACGGATTTGCAAATGAAGAGTTGGCACATTTAAGTGAGTTGGTAAATATCCCTATCATTGCTTCTGGAGGAGCTGGAAACATGCAACATTTTACAGATACGTTTATCAAAGGAAATGCAGATGCAGCATTGGCAGCAAGTGTTTTTCATTTTAAAGAAATTGAAATTATAGATTTAAAGAAAGAGTTGCAAAAAAATAACATACCTGTTAGATTATAAAATGTCACACTGAGCTTATCAAAATGAGCTTTAAATAAAAAATTAATAAAATTAAATGATGAACATAGATTTTAATAAAAATGGAAATGGCTTAGTGCCTGCAATTATACAAGATGCTTTAACAAAAAATGTATTAATGTTAGGGTATATGAATGAAGAAGCATATACAAAAACTGTTGATTCAAATAAAGTAACTTTTTTTAGCCGAACTAAAAATAGATTGTGGACTAAAGGTGAAGAAAGTGGTCACTTTTTAAATGTAGTTTCCATAAAAAATGATTGCGATAATGATACCTTGTTAATTGAAGTAAATCCTGTTGGTCCAACTTGCCATAAGGGAACTGATACGTGTTGGGGTGAAACCAACAATCAATCTTTCGGTTTTTTATCTGAGTTAGAAAAGGTGATTCAAAGTAGGAGAGAAGCTGCCGATTCAGAAAAAAGCTATGTAGCTTCATTGTTTAAAAAAGGGATTAATAAAATAGCTCAAAAAGTTGGAGAAGAAGCAGTAGAAATTGTAATTGAAGCTAAGGATAATAATGATGATTTATTTTTAAATGAAGGGGCTGATTTACTATTTCACTATTTAATTTTATTACAAGCAAAAGGGTTTGCATTGAAAGATGTTGTGGATGTTTTAGAAGGAAGACATTAGTAGAAAATATTTTTTATAAATGGGAAGTTTTAAATAACTTAAAAATGAACTTAATAAACAAAAAAACTTTAGAATTTTTATATAAGTTAAAGAAAAATAATAACAGAGATTGGTTTAATAAACATAAAGCAGTGTTTATAGCTGAACAAGATAAGGTAAACGTATTTTATGCTGCTTTAAACGAAAAGCTAAATACTCATGATGCAATAGAAAAATTAAAAGTATTTAGAATTTATAGAGATGTGCGTTTTTCAAAAGATAAAACTCCCTATAAAACTCATTTTGGAGGTCATTTTGTGCGAGCAACTAGCCGATTACGAGGAGGTTACTATTTACAAATAAGTCCGAGAGAATCTTTTTTGGCTGGTGGGTTTTGGGCTCCAAATAAAGAGGATTTGTTTCGCATTCGGAAAGAATTTGAAATGGATGCCACAGAAATTAGAGAAATTATTGAGGATACAACTTTTGTAACTCATTTTGGCGAATTAAAAGGAAATGCATTAAAAACAGCTCCACGAGGTTTTGATAAAGAACATCCAGATATGGATTTAATTAAAATGAAGCAATTTATAGTAACACATAAATTTACTGATGAAGAAGTATTATCAGCTGATTTTTTAGAAAAAGTGAATAATTATTTTATAGCAATGCGACCTTTTTTTAATTATATGAGCGAAATTTTAACCACCGATTTAAATGGTGTTTCTACAATAGATAAAGAGGCTATCTGAAAAGCAATTATACTTGTCATTTTGAACAAAGTGAAAAATCTCAACATATTGATATACAAGTGTTTAATTTCAAGAAGATTCTTCATTTACATTCAGAATGACACTTTTTAGACAGCCTCTTTGTCTTTAGTTATTTTACGATTATTCTTTTGGTAGAATAAGATTTTTCATTAATTATTTTAACAATATACATTCCAACAGGTAAATTTTGTACCTCAATTCTATTTTGTATAATTTTTGGTTGTTGAATATTAATAATTTGTTGACCAAGTAAATTATAAAATTGAATCGCACTAACTTCAGTATTATCTTCAACTAAAATAGTTATCTTAGAAGCTGTTGCAGGATTTGGATATACACTAAATAGGTTGGGTTTAAACTCTAAAATAGATAGTGTAACATTATAAAGACCTAAGTCACTAAAGGTATCAACAGCAAAATCATTCCACTCACTAGGTGTATACGTTGTATTTGGAGAAGTTATGGTATTTATTCTTCTTTTAGTAACATCTTTAGCAAAATTAGCTGAGCCACCATTAAAATTCCCAACAACGTCAATTAAAACACCATTTTTAAATAATCCAACTGGATCGTTTCCGTTAAAATCAATTGGTGCACCTGTTATAATTAAATCAGATACATCTGTTATTCCAGTAGCTGAGCCTCCATTTCCAACAACATACACATTATTGGTGTTTAAAATACCATTTAATATTAATTCATTTACCCAGCTTCCAGCACCATTAACTTGTTTTTTTATAGAATAATTAGATAAATCAACAGAGCTTCCAGTAATGTTCGCAATTTCTATGGCTTTATTGTTACCACTACCTTCAATATATTCAGAAATAAATAATTCAGTACTACCAGTAGTGGCAGCTGTAGTTGTTACGGCTACTGTATTACTTACTGTTGAAGTATTACCTGCAGCATCTTTAGCATATACTGTAAAATTATATGAAGTGCTTGCTGTTAAACCAGTTACATTGTATGAATTAGTTGCTGTAGAGGCTAAAAACACACCATCTTTAAAAACTTCATACGAGGTTACTCCAACATTGTCAGTTGAAGCACTCCAAGCTAAATCTGTTGTTGTACTTGTGGTGTTACTACTACTTAAATCTACTATTGCTGAAGGAGCTTCTGTATCAGGTGTTCCTGCAAAGCATGTCCAAGATAAATCATCAAATATTACTCTATTTGAAGTTCCGCTATTACCATCAAACACGATAGTAACATTTCCAGAGACATTGATTCCTGTAATAGTTGTAGTTTGTAACGCTGAACTATAAGGTATAGAACCTACAATTGCGCCATTAACTTTCAAATTAAAAGATCCCGAAGAACCAGAAAACACCAACTGGGTTGTAACGGTTAAATCTCCAATACCATTTGCAGTTGTTGGAGCTGTTAATATACCATTTCTTATAGTAATTGCTTTTCCCGTAAGTGTTTGGTCGGTTCTAGAATCTGTTGAAGACCAAGAGCCACCATCATCACCAGTCCAATTAACAGTTGTATATGTAGAATTATTAGCTCCAATATTTGTAAATGTTTCAGAAGCACAATTACTAGAGAGTGCAATAGTTGTTCCATTTACAGGTGTACTTTGAGCTGAAGCATTAGATGCCCCATCTTTAGCTAAAACGGTTAAGCTATATGTTGTTGTAGGTGAAAGACCTGTAATTGTGAATGCAGTAGTGCTTGTTGTTCCATTAAAAACACCATCAACATAAATGTCATACCCTGTAACACCTACATTATCAGTAGAGGCAGTCCAAGATAAATCTAAAGTAGAACTAGTTTCGTTACTAACAATAAGGTTTGTAGGAACCGTTGGAGGATCTACATCAATAATATTGGTAGTTGTAAAGGTTTCCGTATTACTTACTGTTGAAGTATTACCTGCAGCATCTTTAGCATATACTGTAAAATTATAGCTAGTATTTTGTGTTAAACCAGTTACATTGTATGAATTGGTTGTTGTAGAAGCTAAAAACACGCCATCTTTAAAAATTTCATAACTAGTAACACCAACATCATCTGTTGAAGCAGTCCAATTTAAATCTGCAGTTGTATTTGTAATATTTGATGCAATTAAATTTGTTGGTGCAGTTGGTGCTTGTGTATCTGGAGTTGGGTTCCAAATTTGATTTACATATTCCGGATGATCAATAAATGGGTTTCTATTATTTTGACGCGCATAAATTGCATCGTTTCTATCTATTTCTAGATTACTTACAGGATCATTGGTATGCCATGTCATAAGTATTGTTAAAAAAGGCTCAGCAAATACTTGATCTGTTGTACCATTAAACATAGCATAAGAAACACCCCAAGTTGTGAGAACATTTTCATAACGAGTGGCAAAATAAAAATAAAGTCTTGCAACATCGCCTTTGAATTCATCTATAGGTTCAAATACAGTTCCTGAATATCCTGCAGAATATCCAGAGTTTAGTGCATCTCCAAGTTTTGATCCATTTTGGGTAGTGGTGGTTGCAGTACCAACCACTCCATGTGGATAATTTGATCGTATACTATTTACTTTTCCATCTGTAGGAATTACAAAATGAGCATCATTTCGCATAGGTGATAGTTGATTAAAAACAGATTGAGGTATAATATGTTCGCGATTATAACAATCGCCTTCATTGGCATACGATCCACATTGATCGGTGGAGTAAGTGAAATTATATGGATCAACACCTGTAGGGTTTTCAGAATAGATATCCATAATTGTACCATCATTTTCATAATAGATATCTCTATCAGATGTTTGATAGGTATCCCATAATCCGGGAGTATAACCATTATCTATATGTCCTTTAATAATATTGTAAAGTTGTGTTTTTAAGGTATAACCACTTCCTGTAGCAGTATCATAATAACCCGCAGGTATTTGACTGTATATTGAGAATGATATCAGATAAAATAAAAGTATTAGTTTCTTCATAAAAAAATATTTGGGAGGCAAACTTAAATATATATATTTAATTATTAAAAAAAGTAAGTTTAATTTAATGTTAACTAGTTTATACGTTCAAGCAAAGCCATATAAAAACCATCGTAACCAGATTTGAAAGGAGAAACCTTATGATCTTTTAAAAGTTTAAAATTTGTATTATTTTTTAGAAACTTTTTCACTTGATTTTCATTTTCCGAAGGTAAAATAGAACATGTTGCATACACTAATTTTCCGTCAATTTTAACTAACTTCGCATAGCTTTCTAAAATTTCAGCTTGTGTTTTGATAATATTTTCAACAAATTCAGGCTGTAATTTCCATTTACTGTCTGGGTTTCTTCGTAATACGCCAATTCCACTACAAGGAGCATCAATTAAAACTCTGTCGGCAGTGCCTTTCATTTTCTTCATCACTTTAGAAGATTCAATTACTTTTGTGGTAATATTATGTGCGCCAGCTCTACGAGTTCTTATTTTTAATTTTTTTAATTTACTTTCATAAATATCAGTTGCAATAATTTGCCCTTTATTTTCCATAAGAGCTGCTAAGTGTAATGTTTTCCCTCCAGCGCCCGCACAGGTGTCAATTACACGCATTCCGGGTTTTACATCTAAATATGCGGCAACTAGTTGAGAAGAGGCATCCTGTACTTCAAACAGTCCATCTTTAAAGCATTTTGTTCTAAAAACATTTGCGCGTTCTACCAATCGTAATGCATCGGGATATCCAGGGATAAATTCGGTAGCAATACCTTCTTCTGCTAATTTTTTCTGAAGAGATTTTTTTATTGTTCTAAGCGTATTGGTGCGTAAAATAACTTCAGCTTGCTTATTTAAGGCACTAATTTCTTTACTCCACTGTTTTTCACCTAATTCAGTCACACCTATTTCATCCATCCAGTCAGGAATAGATTCTTTAAAAACTCTCACTTTTTGAAGTTCATCAAATTTTCCTTTAATCCTTCTGGTAGGTACACCCTGTAATTGATTCCAATCGGGTAATTTATAACCTTTTAAAACTGCAAAAACCGCAAAATTTTTCCAAATATTTTCGGTAGAATAATGATATTTTGTAGATGCAATTTCATTATATAACCGTTTCCAACGCACCATTTCATAAATAGTTTCTGCAACAAATTTTCGGTCTCTAGCTCCCCAACGAGCATCTCTTTTTAGTGCTTTTTGAACAACTTTATCGGCATATTCACCTTCATTAAAAATAAGTTTTATTGAATCAATAACTGTATATACTAAGTTTCTATGTAATCTCATGTGAAAAAATTAAGTTTGCAAATATACGAAATTAGTTACTTAAAAATGGGTTAATAATTTGTTGATTTTCAGAATTGAAGAAACGATATTGAGATAAACGAAATTATAGTGATAAACCATTATTAGGAGAAGTTTTTACAAAAAAGCTAATTTGTTTTTACAAATTCAATCTAAAGATTATATGCTATATAGTGTTATGCGCCGAATTCTTTAATTTTTAAATCGAAAAGCGTAAAAACGTCAGTCATAAACATGCCATCTAATGAAGAGTTACTGTCATTTCCCATAGCATCATATTTGAAGTTCTTAATTGTTAATTCGTTATTTTTAAGCACTTTTTCGAGCGGATGAAACTGAACATCAGGTATTGCGAATTTTTTAAACATTTCTTGCTTTCTTATTCTTGCTCTATCGTATAATATGACAAGTTCGCTTCTCGTATCTTGATTCAAATTGTTGAATATTTTTAAAATATTATGAGAATATGGAGCAGTTTCTTTACAATTCAATTCGAAAAGAGTTTTAATTATTAACTCTATTATTATAGCTTGTAAAAAATGCGTAGTTACAGCCATTCCTAAAGCATTATCTCGCGAGTTGTTTTTATTTAGTGTTATTGAATAGTAAAAAGATTCAATTAAGAAACGTTTCTTTCTTACCAATTCTTTAATTTCATCTGTTTTCATTTGGCGCATAACTAGCAATAAAGATACATTAAAATTGCAATAATTTTTTTTTGCTGTTTGAATTATTACCTTCGTGTTTAAATAAAATAAATGTCGTTATATAATTTAAATACTTCTATCTCGTATTTAAAAGGTGTTGGCCCTAACCGAGCAGATTTGTTAAAAACCGAATTGGGAATACATACTTTTGGTGATTTGCTTAACTTTTTTCCTAATAGGTATATAGACAGAACACAATTTTTTAAAATTAATCAGTTACAACAAAATTATTCAGAAATTCAAATAATAGGAAAAATAACCAATATTAAAACGGTTAAACAAAAAAGAGGAAGTAGGTTGGTTGCTACTTTTAGAGACGAAACTGGTTTTATGGAACTGGTTTGGTTTAGAGGAATTAAATGGATAAAAGATGCTGTAAAAATAAATACACCCTATGTTGTTTTTGGTAAAGTTAATTCTTTTAATGGGGTGGTTACAATGGCTCATCCTGAGATGGAATTGTTAGAAACTTATAAAAAAAGTTTAAGAACAGCTATGCAGCCAATATATGCTTCAACTGAAAAACTTACTAATAAAGGGATTTCAAATAGGCTGGTTTCAAAAATGATTCAGCATTTATTTAAAGAATTAGGTTTGGAATTTAAAGAAACATTATCAAAATCAATTATTGATAATTTAGATTTAATTTCTAAAAGTGAGGCATTATTTAATATCCATTTCCCAAAAAAACAAGAATTATTAACGAAGGCACAGCAACGATTAAAATTTGAAGAATTATTTTTTATACAGCTACAATTAATAAGGAAAAAAATTGTTAGAAAGGCAAAAATTAAAGGTTTTAATTTTGAAAAAGTAGGTGAACATTTCAATAATTTTTATAAAAATAAATTGCCTTTTGACTTAACAAATGCTCAAAAAAAGGTATTGAAAGAAATTCGAAAAGATATTGGTTCAAATGCACAAATGAATAGATTATTACAAGGTGATGTAGGTTCAGGTAAAACAATTGTTGCTTTATTAACAATGCTTATAGCAATAGATAACGGATTTCAAGCGGCTTTAATGGCGCCAACAGAAATTTTAGCAACACAACATTATAATTCGTTAGTTGAGCTTTTAAAAGGAATGAATATTTCTGTGAAATTGTTAACAGGCTCAGTAAAAGTTAAAGAACGAAGAATATTACATGCAGCATTAGAATCGGGTGAATTGGATATTTTAATTGGAACACATGCGTTAATTGAAGACAAAGTAAAATTCAACAATTTAGGAATTGCTATTATTGATGAACAACACCGTTTTGGAGTTGCTCAACGCTCTAAATTATGGCAAAAGAATGAATTACCACCTCATATTTTAGTAATGACAGCCACACCCATACCACGTACGTTAGCAATGAGTGTGTATGGAGATTTAGATATTTCTGTAATTGATGAATTACCTCCGGGACGAAAAGAAGTTAAAACCGCACATAGATATGATGCAAACCGATTATCAGTTTTTAAATTTTTAAAAGAAGAAATAGCTAAAGGAAGGCAAGTTTATATAGTGTATCCTTTAATAAATGAATCTGAAGCTATGGATTATAAAGATTTAATGGATGGCTATGAAAGTATTTCAAGGGAATTTCAAAAACCAGATTATCAAATAAGTATTGTTCATGGCAAAATGAAGCCAGCTGATAAGGAATACGAAATGCAACGTTTTATAAAAGGAGAAACACAAATAATGGTGGCAACTACTGTGATTGAAGTAGGCGTAAACATTCCAAATGCGAGTGTTATGGTTATTGAAAGTGCAGAGCGTTTTGGTTTATCGCAATTACATCAGCTAAGAGGTAGAGTAGGACGAGGAGCAGAACAAAGTTATTGTATTTTAATGACTAGTTTTAAATTATCAAACGAGGCTAAAATCCGTTTAAATACAATGGTTGAAACCAGTGATGGTTTTAAAATAGCTGAAGTAGATTTAAAACTGCGTGGCCCTGGAAATATAATGGGAACTCAGCAAAGTGGGGCATTAAACTTGAGAATTGCTGATATTGTTAAAGATGCTCAATTATTAAAAACTGCTAGAAAATTTGCTATTGATTTATTAACAGTGGATCCTATATTAAAATCTCCAGAGAATATTTTTATTAGAGCAGCCTACCAAGAACTTAGTAAGAACAGTACTATTTGGTCAAATATTAGTTAAATAGCAGTTCCAATTCATAAGATTACTTCACTGCGTTGGTAATAACAATTGCAAATTGCACCATTAAAATTTGAAATAACAAACAACAATTTACTATTTTAGAAATACATAAAATCTTTAATAGTAAATAAACGACCAAACAATTCAACAACTTAATTCTATTTTTTATCTTTGCAAATCGAAAAAAAGCATAAAGGATGAAAATATCATACAATTGGTTAAAACAATTTTTAAAAGTTGATTGGGAAGCAGAAAAAACAGGTGAATTGTTAACCGATTTAGGACTTGAGGTTGAAGGGATTGAAACTGTAGAATCTATTAAAGGAAGTTTAGAAGGTGTTGTTATAGGTAAAATATTAACTTGTAATCAACACCCAAATGCAGATAGATTAAAAGTTACAACGGTAGATTTAGGTAACGGAGAACCTGTACAAATTGTTTGTGGAGCTCCTAATGTAGCTGCCGGGCAAACAGTACCCGTAGTTACCATTGGTTCTACTTTATATGATGCAAAGGGAAAAGGATTTAAAATTAAGAAAGGAAAAATACGAGGCGAAGAAAGTTTAGGAATGATTTGCGCTGAAGATGAACTTGGATTAGGAAGTAGCCATGAAGGAATTTTAGTGCTAGATGATGCTATTGAAGCAGGAACAAAAGCTGCAGAAGTATTTAATATAGAATCTGATGAAGTTTTTGAAATTGGGCTAACTCCAAACCGTGCCGATGCTATGAGTCATTTTGGTGTGGCTCGAGATTTAAGAGCTGGGTTATTGCATAAAGAAATTGCTTTAGAGTTAATTTCCCCTTCAGTAAGTGATTTTAGAGTAGATGACAGAACATTAAAATTTGATGTTGAAGTTGAAAATATAGATAAAGCACCTCGTTATGTTGGAATTACAATCTCAGATTTAACGGTTAAAGACTCTCCAAAGTGGCTTCAAACCAAATTGAAAGCAATAGGTTTAACACCTATAAATAATGTAGTTGATGTAACTAACTATGTATTGCATGAATTAGGACAACCTTTACATGCTTTTGATGCTTCTAAGGTAAAAGGAAATAAAATAATTGTAAAAACACTGTCAAACGGGACTAAATTCACAACTCTTGATGGAGTTGAACGTTTGTTACATGAAGAAGATTTAATGATTTGTAACGGAAATGAAGAACCTTTATGTATTGCAGGTGTTTTTGGAGGGATTGATTCTGGAGTTACAAATAATACTGCCTCAATTTTTTTAGAAAGTGCCTACTTTAACCCAGTTACAATCCGAAAAACAGCAAAAAGGCATGCTTTAAATACAGATGCCTCTTTTAGATTTGAAAGAGGAATTGATCCAAATATTGCCAAATACGCTTTAAAACGTGCTACAAACTTAATTTTAGAGGTTGCAGGAGGTAAAGTATCTTCAGAGATTGTAGATTTATATCCTACTAAAATTGAAGATCACCAAGTATTTTTATCTTATGAAAAAATGGATCGGTTAATTGGAGCAAAAATACCAAGAGAAACAGTGAAAAATATTTTAGCATCATTAGATATTAAATTTAATAGTGTTACAGATGGTGGTATAGGATTAACAGTCCCTTCTTACAGAGTAGATGTTACTAGAGAAGCCGATGTAATTGAAGAAATATTGCGCGTGTATGGCTACAATAATGTAGAGTTTTCACACAAGTTAAATACCTCTATTTCTTTTTCTGATTTTAATAATGTGAAGATTGAAAATATTGTTGCTACGCAATTAATTTCTCAAGGGTTTAATGAAACTATGGCTAATTCTTTAACAAAATCAGATTATATTTCGTTAAGTGAAATGCTAAAAGAAGAACACAATGTAGTTATGCTGAATCCTTTAAGTAGTGATTTAGGTGTAATGCGTCAGTCGTTATTATTCAGTGGGTTAGAGTCTGTTATTTACAATATTAACAGAAAAAATAACTCATTAAAATTCTTTGAATTTGGCAAAACATATCACCACTTTGAAAGTGGTTACAATGAGCAAAAACACTTAACACTTTTTATAACTGGTAAAAGAACAAAGAATGGTTGGAATATAACTCAGAAAAAATCAGATTTTTTCTATCTCAAAGGTGTTGTTTCAGCGTTGTTACAACGCTTGGGTATTCAAAAAACAAAAACAACACTAACTAAAAATGATGTCTTTTCAGAAGGAATTACATTGAGTTTGGGCAAAACTAAATTAGTAGATTTAGGGGTTGTTAAATTTTCTATTTTAAAAGAATTTGATATAAAACAAGAAGTTTTATTTGCAGATTTTAATTGGGAAAATATATTAAAAATTGGAGGTAAATCGAAGGTGAAAGTTTCAGAATTATCAAAATTTCAAGCAGTTAAGAGAGATTTTGCTTTATTAGTAGATGAAAAAGTAACTTTTGATGAGATTTATAACTTGGCTTTTCAGGCTGAAAAAAACTTTTTAAAAGAAGTTGATTTATTTGATGTTTATGAAGGTGATAACTTAGAAAAAGGGAAAAAATCATATGCTGTTAGCTTTTTAATTCAAGATAATAATAAAACATTAAACGATAAGCAGATAGACAAAATAATGCAAAAGCTACAACTTACATTTGAAAAAAATATAGGTGCTACTTTACGCTAAAAAGTTTTTCAGAAATAATAGTTAATAGGTCATTAATCGCCCATAGAATAATTGCCAGCGTTGAGGCTGAACATGAAAGGATATATTTAAAATTACTTCAAAATATTTCGGAAGACAACGTATTTATAAAAGATGAAAAAGTTTGGAGGAAATGTATTAATTGTGGATATGTTTATGAAAGTAAAAGAGCATTAGAAGTTGTCCAGCTTGTTTGCACCCTAAATCGTATATGCAAATTAGAGAGTAAAACATATAGGAAATGTAAGTGTCAATAACTCTATAATTAATACCTACACAAAAAAATAATTGGTATTTTAAAAGGTTTATACTATAAGTATTGTTTTTAGATGAAAGTATTTTTTATTTTTACAGAAATTAAATTCAATGTATAAACGAATTATTCGTCCGTTATTTTTTTTATTTGATCCTGAAAAAGTTCATCATTTTACTTTTGTTCTTATAAAAAACCTTTTTAAAATTCCGGGAATTTCATTTTTTATAAGAAAAATATATACCGTTGAAGATAAAAGGCTAGAGAGAAATTTATTTGGTTTAACATTTAAAAACCCTGTAGGGTTAGCAGCAGGGTTTGACAAAAATGCAATTTTATATAATGAATTCGCAAATTTTGGTTTTGGATTTATTGAAATTGGTACAGTAACTCCAAAATTACAAGAAGGAAACCCTAAAAAGAGATTGTTTAGGCTGAAAGCGGATAAGGCTATTGTAAACCGAATGGGATTTAATAATAAAGGCGTTTTCGCAGCTGTTAAAAATTTAAAAAAGAACAAAGGAAAAATAATAATTGGTGGGAATATTGGCAAAAATACAACTACTTTACCTACTAATTATACAGAAGATTACTTAACGTGTTTTCAAGAATTACACCCTTATGTAGACTATTTTGTATTGAATATTAGCTGTCCAAACGTAAATAGTCATGCTAAATTAAATGATAAGGATTATTTAATTGAACTTATTACAGCTATTCAGGAAGAAAATAAAAAGTTTCAGCAGCAAAAACCAATTTTATTAAAAATTGCACCAGATTTAAATAAAATTCAATTGGATGAAATTATTGCAGTGGTTATAAAAACCAAAATTGATGGTGTTATAGCTTCAAATACATCGGTGCATAGAGAAGGATTAAAAATTTCAGAAAGGGAATTAGAAAAAATAGGAAATGGAGGATTGAGCGGAAAACCTATTAACGATAGAAGTACGGAAGTTATTAAATATTTAGCTAAAAAGTCAAATAAAGCATTCCCTATAATTGGAGTAGGTGGAATTCATTCAGCGGAAGATGCATTAGAGAAATTAAATGCAGGAGCCGATTTAATTCAAATTTTCACAGGTTTTATTTACGAAGGTCCAGTTTTAATTAAACAAATTAACAAGGCTATTCTTAAACGTGAAATGCTTAAAGAAATAAAAAATTGATTTGAATTACGAAATCCTTATATCATTTATTGGAGCTTCAATGCTGTTGACAATAATGCCTGGGCCAGATATTATTTATGTATTAGTTCAAAGTATTACTAATGGAAAAAAATATGGAATAGTTACTGCACTTGGTCTTGTGTCAGGAATTCTAATTCACACATCTTTAGTTGCTTTTGGGGTTTCAGCAATACTAAAACAATCTGAAAATTTATATTTTACAATCAAATTGTTTGGCGCTTTTTACTTAATATATTTAGCATTTCAAACCTATAAATCTGCAGATGAAATTTTTTTAGATTCAGAAGTAAAAAAGAAAAATTTAAGAAATTTGTATAAGCAAGGTTTTATAATGAACGTTTTAAACCCTAAAGTTTCTATCTTCTTTTTAGCCTTTTTTCCAGGATTTTTATACAGTACTACACAAAATACAGTAATTCAATTTTATGTATTAGGAATCTTATTTATGTTTCAAGCTTTATTAATTTTTTCAATGGTTTCTTTTCTGTCAGGCTATTTTGCTTCCTATTTAAAAAATCATCCAACTTTTAATACAAAGCTAAAATGGTTTAAAATTTTAATCTTTGTTGCAATTGCTATTTTTATAGTATTGTCTTAATTGGTTTTGTATATTTGACCATAGATGCAAAGTGTGAAAATTATAGAATGTCCAAGAGATGCTATGCAAGGTATAAAATCACATTTTATACCTACTGAAGCCAAGGTTCAATACATTAATGCGTTATTGAGAGTTGGTTTTGATACTATTGATTTTGGAAGTTTTGTTTCTCCAAAAGCCATTCCTCAAATGCGTGATACGGCAGAGGTACTTACCAAATTAGATTTAAGTAATACAGAGAGCAAATTATTGGCAATTGTTGCAAACGTTAGAGGTGGTGAAGATGCTTCGCAATTTGAAGAAATAAATTATTTAGGATACCCTTTTTCTATTTCAGAAAATTTTCAAATGCGTAATACTGGTAAAACAATAGCGCAATCGATAGCAATTTTAGATAAACTTTTAAATATCTCAGTTAAAACCAATAAAGAAGTTGTAGCTTACTTATCTATGGGCTTTGGAAATCCTTATGGTGACCCTTGGAATGTTGAAATTGTATCTGATTGGACTGATAAACTATCAAAAATGGGTATTACCATTTTATCATTATCAGATACAGTAGGTAGCTCTACACCACAAATTATTGACTATTTGTTTTCAAATTTAATTCCAGCTTATCCAAATATAGAGTTTGGAGCCCATTTACATACAACACCATCAACTTGGTTTGAAAAAGTTGATGCTGCGTTTAAAGCAGGATGTAGCAGATTTGATGGTGCAATTAAAGGTTATGGTGGTTGCCCTATGGCTAAAGATGAACTCACGGGAAATATGCCAACCGAAAAATTATTTTCTTATTTCCAACAGCAAAAGGCTTTTACAGGAATTAATGCTATGAGTTTTGAAAGCGCCTACAATGAGGCTTTAAAGATTTTTAACGTTATTTAAAGTTATTACATTTTTTAATAGCATATATTGTCATTATTTATAATCGCACACTTAATATAAACACAAAATGAAAAATAAATATGTACACATTATGTTTTTCTTTACAAATTTTTAAAACTTAATGATTCTGATGTTATAAAAAAAAAGCTACCTAGATTTATTTTTAAGCAGCTTTTTTAATTAAATTTTCTTATTGTACAAAAGTCCAATGTTCAGTATCGCTATCAACAACACTCATCGTTCCAGTTTTTGTGCCTTTTACAACTCCATTTTGAATTACTCTTAATGTAAAGCTAGACTGAGCACCTTCAGATTCACAATAGTCATAATAATTAACCCAATATTCATAGGTTCCAGATGGAGCGCTACCATTTGTCCAATAAATATTTTCAGTAGGCCCTTGAGGACAATCCGAGCATAAACAGTCAACATCCAATGTGCCACCATCTGCCTGTGGACTTGAATAAGAAATGATGGCTCCGCTAGGAGTTTTAACATACAAATCTAAATCAACATTGTCGGGATTTGTAAATTGTAAATTAAATCTAGGGTTTCCATCCATACCAACCAAAACAGGCTCATCAGATTCATTGTTTTTGTCTTTACTACAAGAATTTAGTAAAAGAACAATAGTAAAGGCGACCATAATTTGTAAAAAAACAATTTTCATAATAATTAATTTTAAAGATTATATGACTCAAATTTAATTAAAAATCATTTAATTTAATTATTATTTTAGAATTTTCACGCTAATTTATACTGATTATCAATAGTTTAATAATTAGTATTAGCTGTTAATAGTAATAGGAAATTCCATTTGTAATTTTCAAAAAAAGACTCTCAAAACTGATCTAATATTTGAGAGTCTTTTTAATATAAATTAAAACTTAATTAAGCTTAAATTTTTTCTTTTTAAAATACGCAACAACACTTAAAATTGCTATTACTACAACTACGATATTAACCCAACTTGGAATGTTGAAATTGTATCTGATTGGACTGATAAACTATCAAAAATGGGTATTACCATTTTATTATTATCAGATACAGTAGGTAGCTCTACACCATCAACTTGGTTTGAAAAAGTTGATGCTGCGTTTAAAGCAGGATGTAGCAGATTTGATGGTGCAATTAAAGGTTATGGTGGTTGCCCTAAGGCTAAAGATGAACTCACGGGAAATATACCAACCGAAAAATTATTTTCTTATTTCCAACAGCAAAAGGCTTTTACAGGAATTAATGCCATGAGTTTTGAAAGCGCCTACAATGAAGCTTTAAAGATTTTTAACGTTATTTAAAGTTATTACATTTATATTGTCATTATTTATAATCGCACACTTAATATAAACACAAAATGAAAAATAAATATGTACACATTATGTTTTTGTTCCTTTTTTTAGGAAGCTTAAATGCACAATCTAAAAAGGTTGTTGATACTACCCATTTTAAATTGGTGAATTATCATACTGAAGATGGAGGAACTATTGAGGCTTCATTCTTCAAAGGAAATAAAAAGCTTGTGGTTATTTTTGCTCATGGAGCAATTTTCAATAAAGAAAGTTGGTATTTTATGGCTAAAAAATTACAAAAAGAGGGTGTTTCGTCTTTTTGTATAGACTTTAGGGGGTATGGAAAAAGTAAAAAAGGAAGTACCAATAAACGCTCATTAGATATATTAGGAGCCATTAATTTTTTAAAAGAAAAAGGCTTTAATCAAATTGCAATTGTAGGAGGAAGTATGGGAGGTGCAGCAGTTTTAAATGCGCTAAATACAAAAACCGATAAAGTTATAAATAAAGTAATACTACTTGCACCTGCAGGTGGTGATGGAATTACAAGTAAGTCTATAAAAAAGTTATTTGTAGTTTCTAAAAATGAACGTCTTTTTACTCGTGTAAATAAAATATACACCGAATCAAGTAAGCCTAAAGAACTAAAAATATTCTCAGGAGCATCCCATGCCCAAAATATGTTTAGATCTGAGCATAGAGAAGAACTTATCAATCTCATTCTTAATTTTTTAAACATACCTGACTACTAGCAAGTAATTTAGAAGCTCAAATTTTAGAAAAAATTTTCTCCCTACATTTTTTTTAAATAAATTAATAAGTATAACTTTGTTTTTCTTTAAAAAATAGTATGAAAAAAGCACTTTATATTTTAATAAGTTTAAGTTTATTGGTTTCTTGTTCAAAAGAAAATAATGTTGTTGAATTTACTTTTTTACAACTAAATGATGTGTATGAAATAGCACCTTTAGAAGGTGGTAAAGTAGGAGGAATGGCAAGAGTTGAAAAATTACATCAAAATTTATTAAAAGAGAATCCCAATACTTTTATGTTTATGGCAGGAGATTTTTTAAATCCATCTCTGTTAGGAACAATTAAATACAAAGGAGAGCGTATTAAAGGAAAGCAAATGATTGAAGTTATGAACGCTATGAATTTTGATTTAGTTGCTTTAGGAAATCATGAATTTGATTTAAATGAACAAGAATTTCAACAGCGTTTAAATGAATCAAACTTTCAGTGGATTGCCACAAATCCTGTTCATAAATTTAAGGATGGAACTAGTAAACCTTTTACTATTTTTAAAGATAGTATCTATAAAGAACTCCCTAAAACAGTTATTTTCAATATTAAAAACAAAGAAGGGAAATCAATAAATATAGGTTTTTTTAGCGCTACAATAAATGCAAATCCGAAAGATTATGTAGACTATGGTGATTTTTATGAATCAGCAAAATATGCATACAATACCTTAGAACCAAAGACAGCTATCGTTTTCGGACTTACACATGTTACTATTGAGCAAGATAAAATGCTTGCAAACATGTTTCCTAAAGTACCATTAATTATGGGAGGTCATGAACATGTGCATATGTCTGTTCCTGTTGGAACTTCTAAAATCACAAAAGCTGATGCGAATGCTAAAACGGTTTATGTACACCGAATTTCTTACAATATTAAAACAAAAGAAACTACAATAAATTCAGCGTTAATACCAATTACAAAAGAAATAGGAGTAAACACAAAAGTTGATAATATTGTTCAGAAATGGAATGTATTACTCGATGAAAAAATTAAAGAAATTCTTCCTAATCCAAATGAAGTAATTTATTCAGCAATTAATCCATTAGATGGAAGAGATACACCTATTAGAAGTAAGCAAACAAATTTAGGCTTGCTAATTACAAAAGCAATGGCTTATAGTTTTGATAATAAGGTTGATTGCGCATTGGTAAATGGTGGATCTATAAGAATAGATGATGAACTACAGGGAGATATTACAGGCATAGATATTTTTAGAGTTTTACCCTTTGGTGGTGAAGTATTGAAAGTTGAATTAAAAGGACGTTTACTAAAAAAAGTATTAAATTACGGTAGGCTAAAAGCTGGAAAAGGCACTTATTTACAACGCTATAACGCAACTTATGATAAAATAACTAAAAAGTGGTTGGTAAATAACAAAGCAATTATTGATGCTAAAATTTATACTGTAGCCTTTAGTGATTATTTGCTGAAAGGATTTGATATACCGTTTTTAAAACCTGAAAACAAAGATGTTGTTAAAATTTATCAAAATGAAGATACAGCGATAGCAAAAGATATTCGAAAAGCTATAATTATATATCTAAAAAGTTTATAAAAAATCAATTATTTAATATAATTAGTTTAAATTTGCTCGCAATTAATTTCTAAGTTGATTGCAATATGATTTCACACACTTCAAAATTCGTAGGAGAAGGTTTAACTTACGATGACGTACTATTAATTCCGGCATTTTCAGAAGTTTTACCACGCGAGGTAAATATTCAAGCAAAATTCACAAAAAATATTACACTAAATGTACCTGTAGTCTCAGCGGCTATGGATACAGTAACAGAATCTGAAATGGCAATTGCTATGGCCAGAGTAGGAGGTATAGGCGTTTTACACAAAAATATGTCTATTAAAAAGCAAGCCAAAGAAGTAAAAAAGGTGAAGCGCTCTGAATCAGGTATGATTTTAGAACCTGTTACTATAACAAAAAATGAAACAGTGCTTAAAGCAAAAAGCTTAATGCGAGAATACGGTATTGGAGGTATTCCTGTAATTAACAGTGAAGGAACACTTATAGGTATTATTACTAATAGAGACTTGCGTTTTGAAAATGACAATAAACGTAAAATTTCTGAAGTTATGACTTCTAAAAATTTGGTTACTGTGCCAGAAGGAACTTCACTAAAACAAGCTGAACTTGTTTTGCAAGAAAATAAAATTGAAAAATTACCTGTTGTAAACGAAAACTATAAATTAGTTGGATTGATAACGTATAGAGATATTATTAAGGTAATTGAAAACCCCGATGCAAATAAAGATAAGTATGGACGTTTGTGTGTTGCAGCAGCCATTGGAGTTACTGGAGATGCATTTGAAAGAGCTGAAGCACTCATTAAAGTAGGTGTTGATGCGTTGGTAATTGATACAGCTCACGGGCATACAAAAAGTGTGGTAACTATTTTAAAAGAAATTAAAGCTACATATCCTACTACTGATATTGTTGTTGGAAATATTGCTACTGCAGAAGCTGCAAAATATTTGGTAGAAGCTGGTGCAGATGCCGTAAAAGTTGGTATTGGCCCTGGTTCAATTTGTACAACACGTGTAGTTGCTGGTGTAGGTTATCCACAACTTTCTGCTATTATTGAAGTTGCTGAAGCAATTAGAGGCACAGGAGTTCCTGTTATTGCCGATGGAGGTGTTCGTTATACAGGTGACATTCCAAAAGCAATTGCTGCAGGAGCTGATAGTGTAATGTTAGGTTCTTTGTTGGCTGGAACTAAAGAATCTCCAGGTGAAACTATTATTTTTGAAGGAAGAAAATTTAAATCGTATAGAGGAATGGGCTCTGTTGAAGCAATGGAGAAAGGATCAAAAGATCGTTATTTTCAAGATGTAGAAGCAGATATTAAAAAACTAGTTCCTGAAGGTATTGTAGGAAGAGTACCCTACAAAGGCGAATTACATGAAACAATGCATCAATTTATAGGAGGATTACGTGCAGGTATGGGGTACTGTGGAGCTAAAAATATAGCAGCTCAAAAACAAGCAAAATTTGTTAAAATTACTTCTGCCGGTATGCGAGAAAGCCACCCTCACGATGTAACTATAACCAAGGAAGCGCCTAATTACTCAAGATAACTTAATAAATAAACAATCTAAAATAGAATAATATTAGGCAACACTTATTCGTATTATGCAGCTAAATAAAAACCTCAGTCATCATTTTTTGGGTGTTCCCCTATCGGGTCAGGCTATCCGCTATATCTTTTTAGTCGATGCCTAAAAAGGATGTCACTACTATCCTTAACACATACAAAATTTAAGAATAACAATGCAATCACCAACCGTATCATTGCAAAAGAGGTACAATTGAAGTAATCTCGTGAATATAAATTACGAACTTTAGATACTACCTTAAAAAGAGTATAAATAAAAATAACTGGGTTAAATTTTAATTATTCTTTAATAACTCGAATACCTACATGCTTACTAGTAAGCATTTCAGAATTATTAGCATCATAAAAGTCGTAAGCACTATAACCATAAATACCATTATCATAATATTCAGCAACATTCCCTCCTAAATCATAAATTTTTGCAGATACAATAGATGTACCTTTAAATTCTCCAACCTTTTTAAATAAATTTGTATTCACTTCCTCTAGTTTGTTGTTAAATTGCCTTACTTCATCAATAGTAATGGCATAACCAGCCCAGTAATTTAAGGTGTTTTCATTTTTAGCTGCCTTAAATGCTTTTTTATGTAAATTTTTAGCTTCTGCTAAATTTGGCAATCTATACTTCTTATTGGTTATTGAACTTAACCAGTGTACATAATTTGTAGCTTCAGTTTTACTTACTGTAACAGGGTAGTTATCCAAACCAACGTTATATTTATGCATTGAATTATACGATTTATATTGAGCATTTGTAACTTCAAACCGTGCTATTTCAATTGAATCTTTTTTGACCAATACGGTTTCAGGAATTAATTTCCCATTGAATAAAACACCATAATTTCCAGTTGTAGTTGTAGCTGCTTTTTCAATTTCTAAAAGTTGTGCTAACGGACTCTCTTTTTTAAAGGTCTCATTTTTTGAAGGATTTTTAGTAAACAAGTACGTGTCAATCCAAGCTAATTCTTCCTTCATTTTACGCAATTGATGTGTAATTTTACCTAAACCATGCGGTTGATTAGGAAACCATAAAAAACGAACGGGAGCTTTACCAACTTGCTGTAAACCTCTATAATATTCCCATCCTTGATCACGTGGAACAGCTCTATCTTTACTACCGTGAAAAATAATGGTAGGTGTTTTTATTTTTTCAATCTCAAATAGGGGAGATTTAATAATATAATTTTCATTGTAAAATTTACCATTTACATCATCCCAAGGAGCACCACCAAAATAAGATTGATCAAAACTAACGCCAAATCTACATGTGCCATAATCTGAAGTCCAGTTAACATCACCAGCACCAGGTGCTGCAAATTTAAACATATCAGGAAATCGAACTGTAAGCATTGTAGTTAAAATAGCACCGTTAGACCATCCCATAGTACCCATTTGGTTTCTATCAATCAACCCTTTTTTATCTAAAATAGCAATAGCTTTGGTTATATCTTCAAGCTCAGGTTCGTAATAATTCCCTTTGATACTTTCTACAAACGAAAGCCCATGATTGGATGAACCATGATAATTAGGTTTTAAAACAAAAGCACCACGTTGTGCTAAAATATTAGGATAAGTACTCCATCGTTCGCTCCACATATCCGTATCAGTACCTGCTGGCCCACCGTGAATAGATAAAATTAAAGGGTACCGTTTTCCTTTTTCATAAGTTGAAGGATAATATAAAATACCATCTACTTCTTCATTATTGTAACCTTTCCAAACCATTACTTCACTTTTTGTAATTGGTTTTTTAGCTAGTTTTTTATTTAGTTTTACAACTTCTTTTTCATTTAAAAATTTATTTTTGCTAATGTCAGCAATGTAATAAGTAGGTAATTTTGAAGCTGTAGAATATTGATAAATTACTTTTGAACCATCTTTAGAAACAGAAAGTATGGTAGTATGATTGTTCTTTGCTCCTAAATTAATAGATGATTTAACCCAAGCATTTCCATTTTTTTTATAATACGCCAATTTATAATACGCTTTATTTGCTAATGTTACAATTGCATCGTTTCCAACAACTTGATATCCACGTCCTATGCCTAAATTCCACTTTAAATTTACTTTTTTATATGAATTGGTAGCAATTGTATAATAATAGAGTTCTGAAATACCTGCTCCATTCCATTTTGGATTTGAAGCGTAGGTTGATGTAAAGTAAAAGCCTTTATTATCTCTAGTAAATTGAAATGAATTAGATGGGAAACCTCTATCGGTTATTATTTGTTTTACGTCTCCTGTTTCTAAATTTTGAAGGTAATTAAAAGGATCTTTTTGCGCATCTGAAGCGTAGCTACGACTTCTATTCTTTCTATAAACCAACCATTTCCCATTGGGAGAAATAACAAAACCGCTTAAAGGCTTCTTATTATTTGTTATGCGTTTTATTGTTTTTTCTTTCAAATTATAGGCATAAACTCTAGTTGGTTTCCAGTGTAATGAATCTTCTACTACTGTTACGTTATCTTTAATTTCTTCTAGCTCTTTTTCGTACAGTGTTTTACCTTCATTCGATTGAAATAATAGGGTATTTTCGTTTTGCCACTGTAAATTTGAAATACCTTTTTTAAATTCTTTCACCTCTTCAGCTTCACCACCATAAATACTCATTCTCCATAATTTTTTACCTTTATCACGAGCGGATAAAAAATAAATAGATTCTCCATTCTGAGAAAAAATAGGGTTAAAATCATTCTCATCAGAAAATGTAAGTTGTATAGTTTTAAAAGTTTCTTTTTCTTGAATATTTAATAGCGTTAAATATATATCAGATACAAATTTATCTTTCTTTTTTACAGCCTTCTTTTTTGTCCACACAATCATATTTCCTTTTGGAGATACAGAAACAGACTTCATATATTCTGTATTTATAATATCTTCAGGAGTCCAACGTGTTTTATCTTTTTCCTGTGCAGTCACAATAAAATTGAAAGTAATGATAAGGAATAAGAAGGTGAATAAATTTTTATTTTCCATAAGTTGAAATTTAGTATTTATGTGGTTGTATAATTTATATTGCTGGCTTAAAATTTATTAGAAACCTCTTTTTACATTTTTTCATCAATAAAATCCATGACTTCTTTTTCAATAGTAATTGTAGCATCATATATTTTTTTTGCACGAACTAAAATGTCTTCAGCAAAAACACTGTCTTTTATATCTTTCGCATTAATTCTAACATTGAAATAAGCACCAATAACGGCTGTTCTAGCACATAAAATTCCAACAGCAGCATCAGATAACGAGCTTTGTAAACCCTCTTTTAGCATGGCTTGCATTACTTCCATAGAGTTATAAGCTGTTTCCATTACCTGAAAAGGTATCTCAGTAGCGTACTTTGTCGCTTTTTCTATCGCTTGTTTTCGTACTTCTTTTTCATCATTGGTAGTTTTAGGCATTCTAAACCCTTCAATAATTTTATTGAAAGCGTTGGTGTCTTCATCAACTAAATACAACAATTTATTTTTATAGGTTTGTCCTTTTTCTGCCCAATTTGAATAAAACTCCCATTTAGCATCCCAACCTGCTTTGTGAGCCGATAGGTTTGCAACCATGGTACCTAATGAAACCCCTAAAGTACCAACATAAGCAGCAATGGAACCGCCACCCGGAGCCATAGATTCTCCGGCTGTTTCCTCTGCAAAACCAGCAACAGTTAAATCTACTAATTTTTGGCTATTGTCTTTTAATAAATACTCTATTATTTTTTCAGTTGGATTGAAGGGTTTTAAATCGTCTAAACCTAAAGATTTTACAGCAATTTTAATTTTTTCTTCTTCAGAAATACCTAAAGAGCGCTGTTGTTTGCGTAAAAAATAATCTCCAGCATCTAACATTGCTTTAAGAGGTATTAACCCTATCAATTCAGAACCAGTAACACGCAAACCTCGTTTGGTTGCAGCTTTTACAGTTTCATCAAAAGCAACGTGCATTGATGTTATGCTAATGTTGGTTAAATTATAAGAAATTTGTGCAATACCATATTCTTCAATAAACCATCCAATACCTTTTACAGCTTTTAATTTACCAGGAATACGAACAGGATTACCATTTTTATCCAATACTTTTTTACCTGTTGACGGGTTTCCTTCACGTTTTATTCTACCAGCTTCACGAATATCAAAAGCAACAGCGTTGGCTCTACGTGTTGATGTGGTATTTAAATTTACATTGTAAGCAATTAGAAAATCTCGTGCAGAAATAGCTGTACAGCCTGACTTGACAACACTTGAATTAAACTCAGCGGGACCAAAATCAGGTTTCCACGCTGTGTTTTCTAACTTTTCTTTTAAACCTTCATATTCACCAGAACGGCAATTTGCCAAATTTTTTCGTTTCTCTTCTTTAGCGGCATTCTCGTAAAAATATCCAGGAATTCCTAATTCCTTTCCAACACGTTCACCTAATTTATGTGCGAAAGCAGCTGTTTCTTCCAAGGTAATTCCTGAAATGGGTACTAACGGACAAACATCTGTAGCTCCAAAACGAGGATGTGCGCCTGTATGTTTACTCATATCAATTAATTCAGCAGCTTTTTTAATTAATTTAAAAGCGGCTTCAATTACATTTTTAGGCTCGCCAACAAATGTAATAACGGTTCTATTGGTTGCTTTTCCAGGGTCAACGTCTAACAATTTAACACCTTCAACGGTTTCAACTACACTTGCAATGGTATTTATTTTTACGGTATCGCGTCCTTCACTAATATTAGGTACACATTCAATTAATTGCTTATTCATTAAAAGTTATATTTTAAGTTTCAAATTTAGAAAGTTAATTTGATTTTTGTTGATACTATTTTAAAATAAATAAAAGATATGTTAACTGTTTGTGCAATTAAATTCTACTTTTGTGGAGGAAATGGTTAATTGTCATTACGAAAGAGGGATGGCTGAAGTAGTCGATTTCTGAGAAACAGATTGCTTCATTTTATTCGCAATGACGTAATTAGAAATCTATTAGAAGATATTAAATCAATGAATGTATTATTTTTATGAAAAAAGTTTTAATTACAGGAATGGCCGGCTTTATAGGCCATCATTTAGCAAAGTTATTAGTAAAGTCAAATTTTGAAGTTGTAGGGTTGGACAATATCAACGATTATTACGATCCTAATTTAAAATTAGCACGTTTGCAAGATTTAGGCTTTGATACTAATGAAATAGCTTACAACAAACTTTTAACTAATGCTGTTATTTCATTTATAAAATTGGATTTAACAGATTTAGGTAACTTAAAGCAATTATTTGAAGATCAGCAATTTAGTTATGTGGTTAATTTAGCTGCACAAGCAGGCGTTAGGTACTCTTTAGAAAATCCACATTCGTATGTTGACAGTAATATTACAGGATTTTTGAATATTTTAGAAAGTTGTAGAGCATTTCCTGTTGAACATTTGGTGTTTGCATCGTCAAGTTCTGTGTATGGTTTAAGTGAAGATATTCCTTTTAAAGAAGATAATTGTACAGACCATCCATTGGCAATGTATGCTGCTAGTAAAAAAGCCAATGAAATGATGGCGCATTCGTATGCTAATTTATACGGTATTCCTTGTACAGGATTACGGTTTTTTACAGTGTATGGCCCTTGGGGAAGACCTGATATGGCATTGCATATTTTTACCAAAGCAATGGTAGAAGACAAACCTTTTGAGGTGTTTAATAATGGAGATATGAGTCGTGATTTTACGTATGTAGGTGATATTGTAGAAAGTGTTAAACGCTTATTACCGCTCCCACCAAAAGAAAATAATCCCGCATTTAATCCAAAAAAGCCGGTGTCCTCTAAAAGTTCTAAAGCCTACCAACTATTTAATATAGGAAATAATAGTCCGGTAGCTCTAATGGATTATGTTCATGCAGTAGAAAAAGCCTTAGGCAAAAAAGGGAAAATTATATTTAAACCAATGCAACCAGGAGACGTACAATCTACCTATGCCAATGTAGAGAATTTGTTTAATTATATAGGATTTAAACCTAAAACAACTATTGAAGAAGGTATTAAAGCATTTGTAGATAGGTATTTGGAGTTGGAAGGAATGAAGCGTGAGAAGTAAAGAGTGTATATTTGTCAGTTCAAGTAACTACGTTTACCAAGGAGTATAGAGAACTCGTATAAAAGTAGTTTCACTCGTGAGCGGAATCGAGGTGTATTTTAAAATAAAATAAGGTATAAAAAATCTTTGCTAAGATTAGACTTACGCAACCAAACAAACTCCTAAAATTAATTTTCAAATTCTAAAGCAATACCCTATATTTACAGCAGATAATGAAAAATATTCCCAAAAATAATTGAGGCTTAAATAATGAATAATCAAAAATCAAATACAGAAAATTGGTTATTTGAAATAACCCCCAAAAATAAACTCTTCAATTTAAATTTGAAGGAAGTTTGGCAATATAGAGATTTATTGATGTTGTTTGTAAAACGTGATGTGGTTACATTATACAAACAAACTATTTTAGGGCCTCTCTGGTACTTAATTCAACCTTTATTTACATCAATAATATTCACAATAATATTCAACAAAATTGCTGGGATTGATACAGGGAATATTCCTCCCTTTTTATTCAATTTAGCTGGGGTTACAAGTTGGAACTATTTTAGAGAATGTTTAACAGCCACTTCTGATACTTTTAAAAAGAATGCTAGTTTATTTGGTAAAGTTTATTTTCCGAGAATTATTATGCCTATGAGTATTGTAATTTCCAATTTATTAAAATTTGGAATTCAGCTTGGCGTATTTATAGGGTTTTATCTGTATTACGTTTATAATGGATATCAAATTGCCCCAAATTCATTTGTTTTAGTATACCCGCTGTTAATAATTATTATGGGAATGCTAGGTTTGGGATTGGGTATGATAATTTCATCAATGGTTACAAAATATAGAGATTTAACTTTTTTGGTGGGGTTTGGAGTGCAATTATTAATGTATGTTTCTGCAGTAATGTACCCAATATCGTTAGTAAAAGAGAAATTGTCAACTTATTCTTGGATTGTAGAATATAATCCAATGGCACATATTATTGAAACTTCTAGGATAATGTTATTAAATGATGGAGAATTTGATTTTTATGGAATTTTGTATTCAGTAATAATTACCATTGTTATATTTTTTGTAGGTTTATTGATATTTAATAGAACAGAAAAAAGCTTTATTGATACGGTGTAGGGAGTGTGAAGAGTTAAGGGTGAAGAGTGAAGTGAGAACCGTTCACCGTTCACCTAGAAAAATAGTTCACGAATAATTAAAAATAAAAAATTGCTAAAAGAATGGATCATAAAAATTTAGATGTATGGAAAACGAGTATTGATTTGGTAGCTGAAGTATATAAAGTGACAAAGGCTTTTCCGAAAATTGAAGAGTACGGAATTACAAGTCAAATGAGAAGGTCAGCTGTTGCAGTTCCTTCCAATATTTCTGAAGGTGCTGGTAGAGATTCAAAAAAGGAATATGTTCGATTTTGAATATTTCTATAGGTTCATTGAGCGAATTAGAAACACAGATGATTATTGCACAACGATTAAAATATATAAATGATTCAACTATTTTTGATGAGATTGTGATAGTGAGGAAATTGTTAATTGGATTAAAAAAGTATTTAGTAAGTAAAATTTAAATAGTAAGTGAAGAGTGAAGCGTTCACAGATAACAGTTCACGGTTCACTAACAAAACAGATTACATTGAACGAATGCAATGAACGAAGTTATTTTAAAAATAGAAAACTTAAGCAAACAATACCGACTAGGAACTGTTGGTACGGGTACTATAAGCCATGATTTAAATCGTTGGTGGCATAAAGTACGTGGTAAAGAAGACCCTTTTTTAAAAGTTGGAGAAGTAAATGACAGGGCAACCAAAGGCACATCTGACTACGTGTGGGCTTTGAAGGATATTAATTTTGAAGTGAAAAAAGGAGAAGTTTTAGGTATTATTGGTAAAAATGGCGCTGGAAAATCTACCTTACTTAAAATTCTTTCAAAAGTAACAGGCCCAACTACTGGAAGTATTAAATCTAAAGGGCGAATAGCTTCTTTATTAGAAGTAGGTACAGGTTTTCACCCTGAACTTACCGGTAGAGAAAATATTTTTTTGAATGGCGCTATTTTAGGGATGACCAAGGCTGAAATAAACGCCAAAATTGATGAGATTGTAGAATTTTCGGGCTGTGAACGATATATAGATACACCCGTTAAACGCTATAGCAGCGGTATGACGGTTCGTTTAGCATTTTCCGTAGCAGCTCATTTAGAACCCGATATTTTAGTGATAGATGAAGTTTTAGCTGTTGGTGATGCCGAGTTTCAAAAAAAAGCCATTGGTAAAATGCAAGATATTAGTAAAGGAGATGGAAGAACGGTGCTATTTGTGAGCCATAATATGGCGGCGGTGCAAAATTTATGTACAAGAGGGATTGTGTTGGAGAATGGTGGAGTTGTTTTTGATGGTAAAACAGAAAACGCAATATTGTTTTATTTAAAAGGCAATCTAACGTCTGAAGACCTAATAGATATTAAGGACAGAAAAGGAAATGGGAGAATTAAAACAAAAAGTGTTGAAGTATATGGTGATGATAAGGATTCTTCAGCAATTTCAGGATCTAAATTAAATTTTGAATATCAATTTGAGAATCAAAATAATGTACTATTAAAAGATGTACGATTTGACTTTCGAATAGATGACGCTATGGGACAAAGAATAGCTTGGTTTAGTACTGTTTTAAAACCAACAAATGGAAGTAATGATATTTTCAAAATTTTGAATTTTGAAATTCAACGTTGTAATTTAAACCAAGGAATTTATTATGTTACAACTTACTTAGAAGTAAATAAAGAATTAGCAGATCATATTCAAAATGCTTTTTCTTTTGAGATATTTGAAGGTGACTTTTATAATAATGGAAATAAAATACCATTGGTTCAAAGTAAAATATTAATGGATTTTAATCTAAATTATAAGGAATGTTAAAAAAAATTAAAAATCTTATACGAGAAAACCGTCAGTTGCATAAAGAAAATTTATTACAGTTGAAAGAATTGGAATGGGCTCATATATATCACGACAGTATTAGGGGTAAAGACTGGTTAGAAAAATTACCTTTAAATATTGGTAGATGGGCAGGAAATTACCCGTTTTTTTATCTGTTGAATAGAATTTTAACCGATTTTAAACCTAATTCTATTTTAGAATTTGGATTGGGAGAATCAAGTAAATTTGTTTCGACTTATTTAGAAAATGAGTTGAAAAACTCTAACCATTTAATTATAGAACAAGATGAAACTTGGCATCAAAATTTTAAATTAAAATTTCAACTCTCGTTACTTTCTAAAGTTGCTATTTGTCCATTATATAAAAGAAAAGTATTTAATTGTGACGTAAATTCTTATTCAGGAATAGAAGATATTATCAATCAAAATTTTGATTTATACATTGTAGATGGGCCTTTTGGAAGTGAAAATTATTCAAGGTATGATATTGTTGAATTGGCACGAGATTTTACTAAAAATGATGAATTCATAATAATCATAGACGACTACCAGCGAATTGGGGAAAAGGAAACTGTGCAAGAACTCTTAAAGATGTTAAAAGAAAAGGGTATTACAATTTATTGGGGGGAATATTCTGGTAATAAAAGTGTAGGTGTTCTAGGAACTGAAAAGTATAAAAGTGTAAAATCTTTTTAACTATTTTACTTTCTTATAAATCAACGTTTTCACCATTTATTTCAACTCTTTTCCAGTTCTAAAATTTATTTTAACATTGTTAATAGTACTGGATGTTACTTGCTTTTCAGTTGCAAATCCATTAGAACAAACACCTAACTGATAACTGCCTATACATCCTAAACGTACAACTTTTCGTGTATCATTGTTTCTTCTAGGTGTAATAAAACGCAATAGCAATCAATAAATGGCAACTAGCAACAATAGTAGTCAACTCTTCAAAATTTAGTGACCTGCTGAGGATGATATTTCGACTGTGCTCAGTACAGGCTCTACACTTTTTGTTATTCAATCTGTATTTTTAATTACGGCATATTGAAAATTTATCGTAAAATTTGAAATGAAAATTTCGTTAAAAATTTCGGGCTGTTTGAGCTAAACGAATGTTTTATATTGTTAAAATCAAGAAAGCGAGTTCCTGAAATTTAGAAATCGAATAAAAAATTTAGATAAATCTTCATAAGCCTAGATTTTTTTGAATACTTTTTTTATCAATGAAAAAAAGTATTAACAAATAACTTCAAAACTAAATACAACAATTAAAAACATACCTTTAATCTATAGTTTTACGTAGTTAACACTTCGATTCCGCTCAGTGACCTGATAAGAATGAAATTTTAGAACTTAATTATAAATTTCAACTACAATTCAAAAGATTCCCAGTCAAGCTGAGAATGACGGTATGTTTTAAAAGATTCCCAGTTAACACTTCAACTCCGCTCAGTGACCTGCTGAGGATGACGTTTGGACACGTCATTGTGGGGAGAGCAGAACAAACGACAAAGCAATTTCATGAATAGCAGCAGATTGCTTCATTCCTCTGCGTTTCATTCGCAATGACGTTTTTACTAACCTACTAAAACCTATAAAACAGCATACCTAGCAACCTTTTTATTAACAAATTAGTGTATTTGTTCACAAACAAAACAAAAATAAAGCAAAAAATAGTTGAAATATAGTAACTGATATCTTATTTTTACCCAGTTAAATAAAACGATTAGCTAGAACTGATCGAGGTTTTTATCAAATTATAACTCAATAACTACAGGGTGCTAGCCATTAATTATTGAGTTTTTTTATGTTTTTTAGTTTCATAGTTCACCTAATTTAATTATTATTTTAGAGGTCAGTAGATAACTACATATAAATTTGAAATGGTAAAACACTGAATATAAAAAGTGTAATGCAAAATAATTTGTCTGTTCGAGCGCAGTCGAGAACTATAGCACACATAAATAGGTCTCGACTGCGCTCGACCAGACACAAACAAATAGAATTTATTAAATTAATCGTATGAAACTAGCTACTTACCTCTATATTATTTTATTACTTTTGAGGTCAAAACGTTAATAAATTATTGTTGTAATTTCGTGTTTTGTAGTTATTTACAATGACAGTTCGACTAGTTTTTGATAAAAAACTGTATTGAGAACTTCATTCACCAAATAAATAGACGCTCTATTCATTTTAATGCTTAAAAATCACGCTCTAATTACCTAATTTTTACTAAAACATACAATGAATTAGTCTTAATTTGAGGAATTTTTAAATTTGCTTAGCCATGATAAAAAACTGCTTGGCAGTTGAAACAAATCGCTTAGCAATATTTTAAAACTTCTTAGCAGTTTGAGCAAATTGCTATAGCAAATTTAACTAAAATTACTGCAGATTGCCACTCCTTTTTTCAAAAGGTTCGCAATGACGTATAAAAAAACCTCGGTCGCTAGAACGATCGAGGTTTTTATCAAATTAAATTAACTACAGGGCGCTAGCTCGCTTTTAATTTAAATTCCAACGTTTTAAGCATTTTGCGTAAACGTTTTGCAGGTCTAAAATTCAAATGTGCTGAAGTAACACTGTTACCACTTACTTCTTCAGTGAGAGTTTCCCCTTCTGAACGTACACCAATTTGAAAATTTCCCAATTCACCAAACTGTACAATTTTACCTTGTTCCAGTTCATCAATCATGTTCATCTCCAATGCTCGGAGAACAGCAAGACAATCCGGAACACGAACAGTACATTGGTTGGACACTAAATATGCCAAACGCTCAAAATCTACTTTCCCCGTAGAAATAGCGTGTGCATAATACTTTGGAACCGCAGTTTCGTCCTGCGGGTTTCCCCTTGAAATAGACTTTATTTCAATCATATTATTAATATGTATTTAACCTGACTTCTTCGTTGAAATCATTATTGTAAAAATAAATGTTATTTAAGGTTTAAAGTCTTTAATTAAAATTACTTAATAACATTTTAATGTTGAAAAGTTGACTTTTTTACACTGAAATATTTTGTATTTTCGCATATTAATAAAGGTTGTATGTTGTTTTTATTTCAAAATAATTCTTATAATTTTATTTCTTTTCGTTATAATTTTAGGTGCTAAGTTTAAATTGCTATTTTTACGCTAATTAACTAAATTATATGCAAACCCCTTTAGTATCTATTATCATTCCAACCTATAACCGAGCTCATTTAATTGGTGAAACGTTGGATAGTATATTGGCACAAACCTATACCAACTGGGAATGTATTGTGAATTATACGAGAACTATAGTATTAGAAAATTAAGGTTTATATATCATGATAAGAAGTTTACCTAGAATTTTAGCGGTATTAGTAAATTATGGTGATGAGCAAATTAATTACCTCCAGCAAGTTGTAAAAGAACTAAAAGGGTTTAGTAAATATGATGTAACAGTAATTGTAAATTCAAATATGGATTTGAGTATTGAAGGTATTGATAAAGTAAATGTCTTTGAACTAGATGATTACCAATTATTGCCGCAAACTTGCAGAAAAGTTATTTGGGAGAATAAAAATGAGTTTGATATTTTTATTTATGGAGAAAACGATCATTTGTTTCTTGAAAAACATATAGATAATCATATTAAATACTCTAAAATATTACCTAAAACTAGAATTTCAGGTTTAATTCAATTTGAAGAGGATGAAACTGGAAAGTATTATCCAGGATATCACTTAGATTTTGACTGGGATTTTAACTCGGTTGAAATCTATGAGGATAAAGTATTTGCACATTTTAATAATGTTCATCAAGCTACATTTATCTTAACTAAAGAACAATTAATCAAAATTGGTAAAAAAATCAATTTTTGTGAATTAGTAAATGATTTTGAATTAAGTGTTTTCGAATTGATTATTAGAAAAGTTAAACGAAAATTAGGTTTAAATATACCAAGGCATAATATTTACAGCGTAAAATGTAAGGTTAATACTGATATTTTTAAGTATGGAGGAATGAAAAAATTAATATGTATATCAGATTTTGAAGATAATTTAATTCATCATTTACCAAATATTTATATAAATGGTTTAAAAGGCAGGCAAAAACTAAGATCAGATTTTAATAAGATGGATAATGCTATAGATGAACTTTTAAAAATATAATTATTTGATTTATGATAGCAATAGTAATTCCATATTATAAAATTACATTTTTTGAAGAGACCTTAAAGTCATTAGCAAATCAAACAGATAAGAGGTTCAAGGTATATATTGGTGATGATGCTAGTCCAGAAGACCCTTCTAAAATATTAGAAAAATATAGCAAAAAATTTGATTTTGTATATACAAAGTTTGAAAATAATTTAGGTTGCATTTCATTAGTTAAACAATGGGAGCGTTGTATTAAAATGGCTAATAAGGAAGATTGGCTTATGATTTTGGGAGATGATGATGTGTTGGGAGAAAATGTAGTAAAATTATTTTACAAAAATTTACCTGAAATTAAGAAAGAGAATATTACAGTAATTAGGTTTTCAACGTGTAAAATAAATGATTTGGGTAATTTAATTTCCGATGTTTACCAACACCCTAAGATTGAAAATGCAGTAGATTTTTTTTTTAGAAAAACAAGAAGTTCTTTAAGTGAATATGTATTTAATAAAAAAAAGATTAATGCAATTGGCTTTAAAGATTATCCCTTAGGATGGTTTTCAGATGTTTTAGCTGTTTTAGAATTTTCAAATTTTGGAAATGTTTATTCAATTAAAACAGCATTAATATACATTCGCATATCTGAAATAAGTATTTCTGGAAGAAGCGACAATATGAAAATTAAATTAAAAGCTGTTTTTAGTTTTTACTATTATTTATTGTCTTCAAAATATAATAAATTTACTGACGAGCAAAGAAAAATATTGTTGAATAAAATTAATAAATGCTATTTAAATGATAAGAAGAATATGTTAATGTTTATTAAAATATCAAAAATTTATTTTTCAAATTATTTATTTACTTTTTATTCTGAATTTTTAAAATCAATATTTTTTAATTTAAAAACTAATTTTTCTAAAAATAGATGAAAACAATACTAATAACAGGAGGCGCAGGAAATATAGGGAGTGCTTTGGCTACAAAATTAAGTGAGGATATTAATAATATTGTTGTAATTATTGATAACCTTTTAACAGGTAGTTTGTACAAAGTGCCAAAAAAAGAGAATGTCCATTTTGTAAAATCTGATGTAAATAATTATAATGACATAGTACCTGTATTTGGACGCTATAATTTTGATTATGTTTTTCATTATGCTGCAGTAGTTGGTGTTAAAAGAACTTTAGACAATCCAATGCGAGTGTTAAATGATATTGAAGGGATTAAGAATATATTATCCTTATCAAAAAATTCAGGTGTAAAACGGGTATTTTATTCAAGTTCGTCAGAAGTATATGGAGAGCCTTTTGAAATTCCACAAAATGAACATACAACCCCTTTAAATTCACGTCTGCCATATGCAATTGTTAAAAATGTAGGAGAAGCCTTTTTTAAATCATATTATCAAGAGTATGGATTGGAATATACAATTTTTAGATTTTTTAATACGTATGGGGTTAACCAAAGTGAGGACTTTGTAATTCCACGCTTTCTAGAGTTGGCATTAAACAATGAGCCTATAACTATATATGGAGATGGATTACAAACACGTTCTTTTTGTTATGTAGATGACAATGTAGAAACTTGTATTAAAGCTATGAATGACAAAAATTGTATAAATGATGTGCTAAATATAGGGAGTGATATTGAAATGAGTATTTTAGATTTAGCAAAACAACTAATAGCAATTACTAAATCCAAATCTAAAATAATACATGTACCTGCTTTGGAAGAAGGAGATATGACACGGCGTTGTCCAGATACATCAAAAATGAAAGCAATTTTAGGAAAAGAATTAATTTCGTTGGAAGTTGGGATAAAAAAAATAATGAAATATTATGAGAATAGGAAATAATCCAAGTAATCATAAAATTGTTGAAGCTAACAAAACGCTACATCGTGTAATTGTACCAGTTTATATACCTCATGAAACCGATTATTTTAAAGATGCATTACAAATTTTTGAATACTGCCTATCTTCAATAATAAAAACAAGTATTACTAACTTAAAAATATCGATAATAAGTAATGGTTGTAATGATGCAGTAAATGATAAATTAGTAGCATTTCAAAAAAAACATGCCATTGACGAATTAATAATTGAAAGAGAGGGAATAGGCAAAATCAACAGTGTTTTAAAAGCACTTAGAACAGCCGATGAGCGATTTATAACCATTACAGATGCAGATGTATTATTTGTGAATGGATGGGAACAAGCAATTCTGGATGTATTTAAAGCTTTTCCAAAGGCAGGAGCGGTATGTCCTACACCTGTTTTCAGAAAACACTTTCAATTAACAAGTAACATATGGTTAAAGTATTTATTTTCAAATAGACTTAAATTTATGCCAGTCAAAAATCCGGCAGCTATGACAAAATTTGCCAATAGTATTGGTTGGCCTTGGTTAGATGATAAATATAAAGATGTGTATGCAACGTTAAAAGCTACAAACGGTACCGTTGCAATGGTTGGTTGCTCTCATTTTGTTGCTACGTATAAAAGAGAGGTATTTACAGAAATTCCATCAGAAAATACTGAATTCAAAATAAGAGGTAATAGTGAACATATATATACTGATGTACCTGTTATTAAAAAAGGAGGGTATCGTTTGTCAACCGAAGATAATTATACATATCATATGGGTAATATATTGGAAGGTTGGATGGTTGATATTTATAAAAATCTAAAAGAGGAATATAAATCGGATGTTAAATTTAATTTTAAAATGTTAGAAAAGCCTTTGATAAATTATAGGTTATCTGAGAAATGTTTTAATTTTTTAATCTCAATAGGTTGGTTAAAAAAAAGAATATTTAAAATGAAAGGTTTGACAGATGCTCAAGTACAAGATTTTTAGTTTAAAATAGAGTTATATCTAAAAAATTTATTTGGGCATTTCATGAGTTTTAAGATTAGAAAAAATAAAGGCGAGGTAAATAACTACAATAGATTAAAAATTATTTATTAATTATGTGACTTTAGTTTTCTAGGTGTTATTAAACCACATTTGTTTATTATTAGTATGCTATTATTTAAAAGAAAAGAGATTGAATAAAAAAAATCCCCACTCACGGAATATTAATGTAAATTTAAGAATTAATCATTTTTATAAGAAATCAATTTTAAAAAATAATGAATCAAATAAGAAAAATACTGGCTCACTCAAAAAAGAGTACATTATACATATATAACTTTATTATAAGAAAACCATATTATAAAACTTCAAATAATTTTTGGGTACAAAAAATACCTTATAAGAAAATTGATGATCGTTTAAGTTTTTTTATTTCAGAATGCAAAAATAAAAATGTACTTCATTTTGGGTGTACAGATTGGCCTATTTTTAATTCTAAAAATAATTTACATATTAAACTGGCAAATGTCTGTAAAAGTATTGATGGTTTTGATGTTGATAAAGAAGGTATTGAACACGTTGATAATGTTGCTGATTTTTTAAAATTTATTTCAAAAATTGATGCTACAAAATTTTATATAACAGCTCCAAACTGTTTTTCAAAATCTAGAATTAAAAATTATCATGTTGAAAAGAATGAATTTATTGAAGTTGTTCATCCAGATCATAATTGTTGGTATAGTCCGTATACTTTAAAAAACCAAATTGAAAAATACTCAACTTTAGAAGTTAAAATGGTTTATTTGTTAGAAAAGGGTAAAATGGTTTGTTGTGAGGCAATGAGAAAATAATGATTACCATAGCCCTAACATACCGAAATAGAGATATACGCATCGTAAAAAAATGTTTAGATTCTTTACATACACAAACTAGTGAAGAATTTAAAGTGATATTGTTAGATTATGGAAGTGATGATAAGTTTGCTAAACCACTTAAGAAATTAATAAAAGCATATTCGTTTATACAATTAATATATTGTTCAACTCAAGGACAACTTTGGAATAAAAGTAGAGCAATTAATATAACTTTAAAACATTCAGATACTCCATACTTACTTGTTGGTGATATAGATATGATATATAGAAATGATTTTGTTGAATTTTTAAATAAAAAGAAAAAGTTCGACAAAATTATATATTTTCAAGTTGGTTTTTTAAGTAGGGAAGAATCACTGCTTTCAAAACAATTTCATAATTATAATATAAAACATGTATCTAATTTTGAAGCCACAGGAATCACATTATATCCAACTAATCTATTGAAAAGCATTAACGGATATGATGAATTTTACCATGGATGGGGGGCTGAGGATACAGATGTACATATCCGATTGAAAAATGCCGGATATAAGGTGCAGTTTTATGATACGGAAGTTTTACTATTACATCAATGGCATCCAAAAGTTTATAGGTCTTCAAAAAGTAAAGAACCCTATCATTCTTATTTAGAAAAAATAAATCACCAATACTTACAAATGGTAATAAGCACTAAAAAAGTAATGGCAAACACAACTTTTAATTGGGGAGAGTTTCCAATAGAAGGGAAGTTATCAATTCAAAATGCGCTAGAATTTTCTATTACGAATCAAAAAAGCGAAATAGATGCCTTTTTGTATGGGTTGTTAAATACAATAAAAAATAAAAATATATATTTAAAGATTGAACCTCATAAAGAATGTATGTCCTTAAAAAACAATATTAAAAAGGTTTTTAATAAAAAGACTATTGCATGTTATGATTTTAAAGAGTTAAATGATTTAATATTAGTTAGTATTATAGCTCAATATAGAAATTGTAAATATGTTTATGAATGGGATAAGGAAATTAATATTATTAAACTTATTATAGCATTGTAATATGAAAATCTTACTAGTTTCTATGGCATCCATTCATTTTTTTAGATGGACAGAACAACTTAAAGATACAGGTCATGAAGTGTATTGGTTTGACATTAACGATGGAGGAAAAAAAATAAAACGGTTAGATTGGGTACATCAAATAGTCAATTGGAAAAGACGTTGGAATTATCCAGGTAGATATTTCTTTAAAAAACAAATGACAGGATTATATACATTTTTTCAAAAATTAAATGATAGAAAAGTGGCAATCGTTTTTGAAAAAAAACTAAAAGAAATTCAACCAGATGTAGTACATAGTTTTGCGTTATATGTTTCGTGTACGCCTATTTTGAGTGTTATGCAACACTATAAAAATATAAAATGGATTTATTCTTCCTGGGGGAGTGATTTGTACTATTTTCAAAATGAATCAAGTTTTTTAGAGGATATTAAAAATGTATTACCAAGAGTTGATTATTTATTTTCCGATTGCAGACGAGATTATCAATTATCTCTAAGGTATGGTTTTAAAGGAGAATTTTTAGGAGTTTATCCTGGAGGAGGTGGTTTTGATTTGGAAATGATGAATACCTATATATTGCCATTAGAAAATAGAAATACCATAATTATTAAGGGGTATCAGGGAAGGTCTGGAAGAGCGATACAAGTATTACAAGCACTTGAAAAATTACAAGAACAACTAAAAATATTTAAAATAGTTGTTTTTGGTGCAGATGAAGAAGTTATAAATTATTCAAACCAATCTGAATTAAAACAATGGAAAAACTTTTCAATTATTGGAAAAGTAAGTCATACTGAAGTTTTAAAATTAATGGGGAAAGCGTTAATTTATATTGGGAATAGCAATTCTGATGGAATACCAAACACATTATTGGAAGCTATTTGCTTGGGTGCTTTCCCAATACAATCTAATCCAGGGAAGGTGACTGAAGAAATTATAGTTAATGCAGAGAATGGTTTAATAATTGAAGATTTTGAAAATATTGATGAGATAAAAAATATTATTTTACAAGTAGTTTTAAATACTATGTTATTAAAAGGTGCTTTTGAAATAAACCAACAACATTTGAAACCACAATTTGAAAGAGAATTCATAAAGAAAAAAGTTTTAGAATCATATTTAAAAATTTAATAAGTTACTATTTAAGTGAAAAGCATAAAAACCCAAGAGCATATAAAAAACCTAATACTGCAAATAGAAGACAAATGGGCTGTTGACAGTTGGATGGTTAATGGTGTTCATATTTGGCCTTACGTTAGAATTAAATTATACATTCATTTGTTGTCATCATTGCATGAAAATTCAACTGAACAAAATTTTACGAATACTATTAAAATTAAAAAAACCTTTAATCTTGGAAGTAAAATAGTAACAATTTTAAAATTAATAAGAAGTTTTTTTCGTTTGCCATTATTCTTTTTAGCCTTAAAAAGAAAAAAAATAATGTTTTATGGTGCGCATTATCATCGTGTTTTACAAGATGGCAACTATTTTAATAGGTTTTATGATGCAATGGTCGATTATCATAAACTGCATGAGGATGTTTATATGGTAGAGTATACAACTGTATATGGATCTATATATAATAAAAATGCCATAATAGATTTGAATAAATATTTAAACGATTACAAATTATTATTTAAATTTTTTAATAGGTTTAAGCAATCAACAAATACTGTTTCTTTAGATGGTTATACTGAATTTTACAAAAACTTAGAAGGAATTCAAATAGATTTAAATTCTTTAAGAATTTCTGAAGTTAATATAATAAAATGGGCAATAAAAATAAATTCTATAGAGGGGTTCTTTATTAAAATGTATAAAAAAATCAAACCTTCTAAAATCTTTTTTTTAGGCTATTACGGTTTAGATAATTTATATGCTGCACTTGTAGCGGCTAATAAATTAGACATTAACACAATAGACTTTCAACATGGTCCTCAAACAAATGTTCATATGGCATTCTCAAGTTGGACTAAGGTTCCATTGTATGGATATAATACGATGCCATTAAAATTTTGGAGTTGGGATAAAAAGTCTAAAGAGAATATAGATGAGTGGGCTAATTTAACAAATAATACAAAATCTAAATTTGTTGGGCAACCATATATTTCTTATTGGTTAAAAAAACATAATAACATTAAAAGTAAAAATAAAATAATACTATATAGTTTACAGACGGCACCTATTTTTTCAGTTGAAGAGATGTTAACACCTAAAATAATTTCTTTAATTAAAAAGTCTGATTATAAATGGATACTCAGACTTCACCCAAGAAATAATATTGATTTAGTATATCTAAAGGAATATATAAAATCTAATGGTATATTTGAACATACAATAATTCAAGATGCAATTGAAGTCTCTTTACCCAATATGCTTAATTCTACGATTCTGCATATTACTAATTTTTCAGGTTGCTTAATTGAAGCACAATTAATGGGTATTTCAACTTTATTGATTCATGAAATTGGTAAAGAAATATTCAAAGAATATATTGATGATAAATTGGTGTTTTTTTCAAATAAAGATAGTACAACATTTGAAAAGAAATTTCATACTTTAATTAAAAAAGTGGAAAAAGACAGGATACATACAAAAAGTATTGAAATTGTAAATCCTTTATTATAAATTATATGTTTTCTTTATAGAACAATTAAAAATAAATATCTTGCAATTAAAAAATAAACAATGCTTAAAAAAATAGGAATTATTCCACTTCGTAAAGGATCAAAAAGTATCGTTGGGAAAAATACTCGTAAAATGGTTGGAAGATCTTTGTTTATGTGGGTATTAGGTGAAGCTATCTTCTCAAAATTAGAGGAGGTGTATGTATTTACAGACGATATAGACTTAATTGAATTTATTAATACGGAATATGCATGGTCACCTAAAGTAAAAGCACTATTAAGAAGTAAAGAAACTGCTACAGATACTGCATCTACAGAATTTGCAATGGAAGAATTTTCTAAAAGCATAAAACATGACTATGATGTATTGTGTTTGTTGCAAGCAACTTCACCTCTAACAACTAGGAATGATATTAATAATTGTTTAAATAAAATTGAAAAGGAAGGTTTTGATTCAGTAGTAACTGTAGTAAATACACATAGGTTTACATGGAATACAAAAGGAAGTCCTACAAATTATGATGTATTTAAACGCCCTCGCCGTCAAGATTTTGAGGGCTTGTTAATAGAAAATGGAGCAGTTTACAGTACAACAAAAAATGCTTTTATAGCATCAGGAAATAGAGTAAGTGGTAACATTGGATTGGTTGAAATGCCAGGAGAATCATTGCATGAAATTGATTCAGAATCTGATTGGTTAATTGTTGAACAACTGTTAATGGAACGACAAAAAAAACAAAAAGAATCTAAGAAAATCACACACTTAGTATTGGATGTTGATGGTGTATTTACCAATGGTACTGTATTTTATTCAAACGTTGGGGAAATGGCAAAGCAATTTGATATGCGTGATGGAATGGGGTTGGAAATACTAAGAGAACAAGGTATTGAGATTCTTGTTATGACTTCAGAGCAGTCTGATATTGTTACACAACGCATGAAAAAATTAAAGATAGAGAATGTTTACCTTGGCGTAAAAGATAAATATGCATTGTTAAATTATTTATTAAAAGAAAAATCTTTAGCGATGGGCAACATTGCTTATATGGGTGACGATGTAAATGACTTAGCCAATATGTGTAGTGTAGGCTGGTCATTAACACCAAATAATGCAACTACTATAGTAAAGCAACATGCGGATGTTATTTTGACGAAAGGTTCTGGTAACGGCGCTATTAGAGAAGGATGTGAGTTTATTATGAAGTATAATAAGCGATTCTAGATACAATTTCAGCATGAATTCCATTCATATTAAAATCACTTAAACTGACGTATAATAGTTGACAAACATCACTTCGATTGATTTTAAGAAACAGAGAGGACTAAAATAGTATCGATAAGAAATTAATACAATGAAACTAATTTTATGTAAATATCCTAAAATATTTTTGATAATACCTGCTACATTGGTATTACTAGTAATTTAGAAAACAGGATGTTTAAGTATAATTTAGGGGTTTACCTAAATAGCTAAATGGCTTCCAGAAGATCAATAGAATTGGTTTTTTTGTGGTATTTACAAATAATAATATGGTAATAAAAAAGTAGAAACAAATATAAAAGTGTTTAAAATCAAAAAAAGAAGCATTAATTAATGATGATTTTATGACTTTAGTTAATTTAGCAAAAAAGAAGTTCTAATTCTTGTTCTAGATACGCTACGCACTCGAACTGACGTAATAATAAACATTGAGACGTGCTATTGAAATTAAACGGAAAAACGTCATTTAGGTGGTTTTAGGGAGCAGAGAGGACAAAAAAAATATAGAGGAATCGTTTGGATGATAAATTTGAAAAAAATAAATGAAAAATAGTAACTATAATAAGCCCTTTGTTATTGCTGAAATTGGTTGTAATCATAAGGGAGATATTGAAATAGCCAAAGAGCTAATTAAAGTAGCTAAAATATTTTGTAATGTTGATGCTGTAAAGTTTCAAAAAAGAAATAATAAGGAATTATTAACAGAGGAACAATATAACCAGCCACACCCTAATCCTTCAAATTCATACGGAGACACCTATGGTTTACATAGAGAATATCTTGAGTTTAATTTACAGGAACACTCAGAATTAAAGAAATTTTGTGAAGAAATAGGTGTTATTTATTCAACTTCTGTTTGGGATACAACTTCAGCAAAAGAAATAGCGTCCTTAAATCCATTATTTATAAAAATCCCATCTGCATGTAATAATAATTATGAAATGTTAGAATGGTTATGCGAAAATTATAAGGGAGAGTTGCATGTTTCAACGGGTATGACAACAAAGAAAGAGATAGAAGAATTAGTGAATTTTTTCATTAAAAAAGAGAAAAATAAAAATTTAGTACTTTATAATTGTACTTCTGGTTATCCTGTACCTTTTGAAGATGTATGCTTGTTGGAAATAAATAATTTGATATCAAAATATAGAGGTAAAGTAAAAAATATTGGTTTTTCAGGTCATCACTTAGGTATTGCAGTTGACATTGCAGCATATACTTTAGGAACTTCAATTATTGAGCGACATTATACTTTAGATAGAACTTGGAAAGGAACTGACCATGCAGCTTCTTTAGAGCCTATGGGATTAAGAAAATTAACGAGAGATCTAAATGCAGTCCATAAATCATTAACATACAAAAACAAAGATGTTTTACCTATTGAAAAAGTTCAGCGGGATAAATTAAAATATAAAAAGGCTTAATTTAGTATGTTCAATAAAAAGAATAGGATACGACTTTTTTGGTGGAATGAAGTTAAGTTACAAGGGAAGCAAAAAGAGAATTATGGAGACTTATTAGGGCGCTATCTTGTTGAGAAAATTTCTAAAAAAAAGGTTGTATGGGTTAGCCCAGCCAAATTTTCAATTTGGAATTGGTTTTATCCTATATACGTTACTATAGGAAGTGTTTTAACAAATGTAAATAAGTATTGTGTTGTATGGGGAAGTGGTATTATATCTGAACAATATCCAATTAAAAAAGCAAAGTTTTTGGCAGTTAGGGGTCCCAAAACACGAAACTATTTACTTAATTTAGGCTACAAAGTCCCAGAGATTTATGGAGACCCTGCATTACTTCTACCAAATTATTTCAATCCTAATGTATCAAAAAAATATAAATATGGTATTGTTCCACATTATAATGATTTAAAAGTTATTAATAATTGGTTTTCTGATAGAGAAGATATTTGTATAATTGATATGATGACAAATGATATAGAAACTAAGACTGATGAATTTTTAAGGTGTGAAAAAATTATATCATCTTCACTCCATGGAATCATTATAGCACATGCCTATAGAATTCCTGCAATTTGGCAAAAATTTTCAAATAATGTTTTCGGGGATGACATTAAATATAAAGATTATATGGAATCTGTTAAAATAAAATCATATCAACCAAAAATTAAAGAGCAACAATATTCTGATTCTGAGTTGAAAGAACTTTTTAAACAATTACCATCATTACCATTAAAAAAAGATATTGAAGAATTAAAAAAAGGATTGCTAAAGGTTTGTCCTTTTACAACAAACTATAATTGTAGATGAAAAAAAAGATTTTTATTTTTTTACCGGATGGTGTAGGGTTACGCAATTTTGCATTAACAAGATTTAAAGAGTTGGGAGATGAAAAAGGTTATGAAATTGTATATTGGAATAATACTGTTTTTTCTTTAAAAGAAAATTTCAATTATAAAGAAGTTATAATTGAAAATCATAAGTTACATCCCTTAACCACTATTTACACTAGAGCTAGAAAAAGAGTGGAATTGAATTTGTTTGATAAAAAATTTAATGAGACGGTATATAATACATATACTTTTCCACATTCATATAAAGGATTGAAAAATTTATTGAAAAGTATATTTGTTAATATATTGGTTCTTCTTTGTTCAAGCGATAGGGGATTTTTATACATACGTAACAAAATAAAAAAATTAGAAAGGAAAAACACGAAATATGAATATTGTAAAAAACAATTGGAAATTCATAAACCAGTAATGGTTTTTTGTACTAATCCAAGACCAACTCAGGCAATTGCACCTATTCTAGCCGCACAAGATTTAGGGATTCCTACAGTCACGTTTATATTCTCTTGGGATAATTTACCAAAAGCAACAACACTTATAGAACCGGATTACTATATGGTTTGGAGCGAATATATGAAAAAGGAATTATTACAGTATTGCTCATATGTTGAAGGTAATCAAATTTTTATAACTGGAACACCTCAATTTGAAAGCCATTTTAGTATGAATATTATAAAGTCTCGAAAATCATTTTTTAGAGAACACCAATTAGATTTGCATAAAAAATATATTTGTTTTTCAGGTGACGATGTTGTAACATCTCCATTAGATCAATATTATTTAGAAGATTTAGCTTTGTCAGTTATAGAATTAAATAAGCAAGGGTATAATTTAGGTGTTATTTATAGAAAATGCCCTGTTGATTTTACGGATAGATACGTTGCTATTATAGAAAAATATAACAGTGTAATAAAAGTTATTGATCCTTTATGGGTACCTATAGGAGAAAGTTGGAATGAAATTATGCCAACAAAAGAAGATTTTGCACTACAAGCTAATATTTGTGAACACACTGAATTTGTTGCTAATATAGCATCTTCTATGGTATTTGATTTTGTTGCACATAATAAATCATGTTTATTTTTTAATTACGAGCAACCTCAATTAATTAAAGGAATTCGTGATATTGGTCAGAATTATAATTATATACACTTTCGGTCTATGCCTTCAATTAATGCAGCCCTTTTTTGTAAAGATAAAAATCAACTTACAATTACTATAAAAGCAATTTTAGACGGTGAAATATCAAATGTAAAAGAAGGTAAAAAATGGTTTGAAATAGTTGTAGGATTAAACCCAACAGAAGCTTCAAGCAATATCTGGAAAACTATAGATAAAATTACATCATGAAAATAGCTTTTTTAACACCTGAATATCCACATCCAAAAACTTCACATTCAGCGGGAATAGGATCCAGTATTAAAAACTTAGCTGTTGAATTACTACAGAATAATCATAGAGTTACGGTATTTGTGTATAGTGAGGATTCAAATGAAATATTTGAGGATAATGGTATTTCTATTCATAAAATTGGATATAAAAAATATCCTATGCTTAGTTGGTATTTATATCGAAAACAGCTTCAAAATTATATAAACAACATAATTAAAGTGAATCAAATTGACTTAATAGAAGCGCCAGATTGGACAGGAATTACAGCATTTATAAAATTCAGATGTCCGCTATTAATCCGGTTGCACGGAACTGACGCTTATTTTTGTAAACTTGAAGGAAGAAAGCAAAAGATTAAAAATTATTTCTTTGAAAAAGTTGCTTTAAAATCAGCTGATTATATAGCATCTGTAAGTGAATTTACAGCTCTAGAAACAAAACGAATTTTCAATATTAAAACAGCAATCAAGGTAATATATAATGGTATTAATACTACCCAGTTTTATAACAGGCAAAACACTTTTTATTTTGAAGAAGAATTGGGAGAGACTATTTTATACTTTGGTTCTGTTATTCGAAAAAAGGGAGTATTAGAACTGGCTAAAATTTTTAATAAAGTCGTAGAAAAAAGACCAAGTACGCAATTAACACTGTTGGGGAAAGATGTGATAGATATTTTTGAAAATAAATCTACTTTAGAATTGTTTATGACTAAATTATCTTCCGAAGCGAAACAAAATGTGATACATATAAATCATGTGCCCTATGAGAAAGTAAAAGAACATATTAGGAAGGCTAACGTTATTGTATTACCTAGTTTTGCAGAGGCATTTCCAATGACTTGGCTAGAGGCTATGGCTATGAGGAAAGGGTTGGTGACATCTAATATTGGTTGGGCAAATGAATTAATGATTGATGGCAAAACTGGTTTTACTGAAAATCCTGTAGCGCATCAATTGTATGCAGATAAGATTCTACAACTACTAGAAAATAAAGAGTTAAACGCTACCTTTGGTATAAATGCTAAGGAAAGAATACATCAATTTTTCTCTTTAGAAGTTATCGGAGCTAAAAACATAAATTATTATAAATCTATCCTTAAAAAGTGATACTTGTTTTTCATAAAAATAATCGAGTAGTTAAAATCATTAATAGTGGTAATCAATTAAGATTGAATGATTTAGAGGGTAGCATTCAAGAGGTTATGGTAACACTCGCAGGCAAGTACCCAACCCAATTTATTGGATGGTGTCACATTGAATTAGAAAATGAAATGAATATAGAAGCTTGGAAGCACATATTTAAACACCAACTGTTAATGGCTTCATACAATACTTCATCTGAAAATTTTATTGATGCTAGAATAGGTTATGTAGAAGATACACCATTTATAAACGTAAATAAAAAATGTGAGTATCCTACTTGGCTAATGTCTTCAAATATAGGTGGTATTCACGCCTCGGTAATTACATCATTTAGTGAATTGACAAAACGAAAGGTTAGTTTTGATTTTTTTATAAATTTAGTGGCAAAAATTGGGATGAAAAAAGGATTAATTTGCTATTCCAATCCTCAACTAGTTAAAAAAAACCTGCTACATAGTACAATAAACATCCCTAAAATTACTACTGTAGAGCTACTATGGTTTATAAAATCAACTTATAGATTTAGGTGGGTATTCCTATTTGTGTTCAACAATTTTGTTTATCAAAATAAGCTACACATTGCCAGTTTTTTAAGAGTACTTTTTAAGAAAAAAATTAAGAATACTGGCAAACTTACCCCTTTATCTGTCACTTCTAAAAATGTAAACGAATCTATTGATGTATTAATTCCAACACTGGGCAGAGAAAAATATTTATACGATGTATTGATCGATTTAGCTAAGCAAACGAAACTACCTGCTAAAGTAATTATTGTTGAGCAAAATGCTATTAAAGGAGCAGTTTCAAAATTAGATTTTTTATCTGAAAAATGGCCTTTTAAAATTGACCATACACTTATTTATCAATTGGGGGCTTGCAACGCAAGAAATATTGGGCTAAGTAAAGTAACTTCTGATTGGGTATTTTTTGCTGATGATGATATTAGAATTGACTCATTATTTCTTCAAAAAACAATTAATTATAACCACTCTTATAAAGCTGATGTAATTAGTGTTAGTTGCTTGCAAGAAGGTGAAACAGAAAAAAGTAACCATATTACACAATCGGCTACTTTTGGATCAGGAACCAGTATTGTTAAATCAAGTGCTTTAAAGAATATTAAATTTGATATGGCTTATGAATTTGGTTATGGCGAGGATGCTGATTTTGGAATGCAGCTAAGAAATAATGGGGTAGATATTTTAAAAGTACCTAAAGTATCTATGCTACATTTAAAGGCTCCTATAGGTGGATTTAGAAAAAAGATTATAAATAAATGGGATAATGAATCTATTCAGCCAAAACCATCGCCTACCATTATGGTTTTTAAACTTAAACATGCGACTAAAGAGCAATTTGAGGGGTATAAAACCATTTTGTTCTTCAAGTTTTATAAGTTGCAACCTATTAAAAATCCATTTAAGTATTACAAAGAGATGAACAAAAGATGGAATAAAAGTATATTCTGGGCAAATCGTTTAATTCATAAAAATTAAAAATGAAATTTAGCCTCATTATATGTACATATCAACGTTCAAAAGCTATTGTAACCCTTTTAAAATCGGTACAATTACAATCGATTTATCCTAATGAGATTTTAATTGTTGATGGTTCTGAAGATGATGATACCAAAAACATTTTAACCAAAAAACCTTTTAAAAATATCCGTTATTTTAAAGTAACGGAAAAGGATAGAGGGCTTACTAAACAACGCAATTACGGAATTAAAAAAGTAACAGATGCTATTGAGGTTGTTTGTTTTTTAGATGACGATACCATTTTAGCTAAAAATTACTTTAAAGAATTAATTCACTCGTACACAAACTATCCGAATGCCGTTGGAATAGGTGGATATATTACCAATGAAGTTGAATGGAAGATTCAAAAAGAAGAAAAATGTTTTAGAACATATTATTGTATCGATGGCTTTAAAAGAAAAGAAGGACTTAGATTTAGGATTCGTAAGTTTTTAAAATTAATTGATAAAACGCCACCTGGGTTTATGCCTAGTTTTTCGCATGGGCGATCAATAAGTTTTTTACCGCCAAGTAATAAAATCTATCCCGTTGAATTTTTTATGGGAGGTGTTTCTTCATTTAAAAAAGAAGTATTTGATAAAATAAAATTTTCAACCTATTTTGAAGGTTATGGCTTGTATGAAGATTTAGATTTTTGCCTAAGAGCATCTAAAATTGGGCAATTATACGTAAATACAGGTGCTAAGTTAGAACATCATCATGAAGAAGCAGGAAGACCAAATAATTTTAACTATGGTAAAATGGTAGTTAGAAATGGATGGTATGTGTGGAGAGTTAAGTATCCTAAACCTACATTTAAAGCTAAAGTGTTATTTCATTTAAATGTTATTTTACTATTAAAGCTTCGTTTTGTAAATAGTTTTTACGGAACTCATAAAAAAGAAGCATTTACAGAAGGTATTGGTAGATTAGTGGGGTGGTTTTCTTTATTTTTGAATAAGCCAAAGCTGAACTTTTAATAATTTAAACAATATATTTACCGTCTAAAGGTAATTTAGCAAAAAAATGAAATTTGCAATCATAACCCATGCTGAACATAAATTAAAGAATAATCATATTTATGCTTATGAACCTTATGTTCGCGAGATGAACTTGTGGATAAAATATGTAGATGAAGTACAAATTGTAGCTCCTATTTCAGAAGAGAAAGTTACTTCAATAGAAAGTAAGTATCAGTTTAATAAACGTCATAGCGAACAAGGTGAAGCTATCTCATCCAATGAAAATATTGCTACGTCACGCACTCCTCGCAATGACGAAAACAAACGTCATCCTCAGCTTGACTGGGGATCTCATGATTTGAAATACAAGAAACAGATTCCCAATCAAGTTGGGAATGACGGGATTGAATTAATACCTATTCAGTCATTTGACATAAAATCATTAAAAAATGGAATTATAGCAATTTTTAAAATCCCAAAAATTTTAGGAGTAATATACAAAGCAATGCAATGGGCAGATCATATTCACCTGAGATGTCCGGGTAATATTGGGTTGTTAAGCTGTATTGTACAAATATTGTTTCCAAATAAACCCAAAACCATTAAATATGCAGGTAATTGGGATTCTAAAAGTAAACAACCGTTAAGCTATAGACTTCAAAAGTGGATACTCAGCAATACTTTTCTAACTAAAAATTCTAAAGTTTTAGTATATGGAGAATGGCCAAACCAAAGTAAAAATATAATTCCGTTTTTTACGGCTACCTATTCAGAAAAGGAAATAGTAGAACGTCATTCTACACTTGATGCGGAATCTTATGATGAGATGCTGAAACAAGTTCAGCATGACGAAGTAAAACGTCATAGCGAACAACGTGAAGCTATCTTATCCAATAAAAAGGTTACCTCATCGTATCCTCTTCGTAATGACGCTAAGTTGAACTTCTTATTTGTAGGAGCTTTATCCAAAGGAAAACAGCCCTTATTAAGTGTAAAAGTAGTTGAGCAACTAAAAAATAAAAATTATAATGTTCAATTAGAAATATATGGTGACGGAGCAGAAAGAAATAACATTGAAGCATATATAAAAGAAAATCAATTGCAAAAGACAATTCATTTATATGGAAATACATCGAAAGAAATTGTAAAAAAAGCCTATCAAAAAGCTCATTTCCTGCTTTTTATATCCAAATCTGAAGGTTGGCCAAAAGTGGTTGCAGAAGCTATGTTTTGGGCTTGTTTACCAATAACAAGTAATGTATCTTGCATTCCGTATATGTTGGGAAATGGTACAAGAGGCACAATTGTTAATCCAAATATAAATGAAATTGTTTCAGTTGTAGAAAGTTATCTTGCAAATGAAGAAAAGTATAACGTTCAAGTAAAAAAAGCAATGGAATGGTCGAGACAATATACGTTGGAGAGGTTTGAAAATGAGATAGGTAAGTTGTTGAAATAAGCGTCATTCTCAGCTTAGCGGAGAATCTTTTAAAAAAGGAAACAGATGCTGAACCAAGTTCAGCATGACGAAACGGACACGTCACCCTGAATTTATTTCAGGGTCTTATGATTTACAGTTTAAATTATAAATTGAAAATCTAATTAATAGAGATGCTGAACCAAGTTTAGCATGACGAAACGGACACGTCACCCTGAATTTATTTCAGGGTCTCATGAGTTATAGTTTAGAATATGGTTTGGAAATCTAATTAATAGATGCTGAACCAAGTTCAGCATGACGAACACATTTTATTCCTAGCTCGACTAGCAATCTTTAGAATAAAATAAAAAAGGCTATGAAAGAAAATTTTATTTATATACTTAGTAATAAAAATAGAAAAGTGCTGTATATAGGTGTGACTTCTAATTTACTTAAGAGAATTGAAGAACATAAAAACGGTATTGGTTCAATATTTACAAAAAAATACAATGTTCATGATTTATTATATGTTGAGGAGTTTAATGATATAAATCTAGCTATAAAAAGAGAAAAACAATTGAAGAATTGGAATAAAGCATGGGAATGGAATTTAATTAAGGAAACAAATCCAAATTTAATAGATTTGTATGATCAATTATAATGTAATTTAAAAACGGATGAACAGATGCTGAACCAAGTTCAGCATGACGAAACGGACACGTCATTCCGTACTTGTTGCGGAATCTCATCATTTGGAATGAATTGACAGATACTGAAATAAATTCAGCATGACGATTTAAATATTATTTAAAAAAAACTAAAAGTATCAAAAAACTAAAAGTCATACAAATAATAGATTCTCTAAACTCTGGAGGAGCTGAAATGATGGCTGTAAATATAGCTAATGAACTAGCTAATGCAGGTTTTCAATCTTATATTTGTACAACTAGAAAAGAAGGGAATTTAAAACTTAAAATTAAAGAAGATGTAGGTTATTTATTTTTAAAGAAGAAAGTAGTTTTAGATATAAAAGCGTTTATAAAATTAAGAAAATTTATAAAAGAGAATCAAATATCTGTAATTCATGCGCACTCATCTTCTTATTTTATAGCCGTTTTAATTAAACTGACTTTCCTTAAAATTAGAATAATTTGGCACGATCATTATGGTAATAGTGAAAATTTAAAGTCCCGAAAAATATTTCCTATAAAAATAATGTCTAACTTATTCAACAGTATAATTTCAGTTAATAAATTACTAGAAAAATGGGCAAAACAACATTTAAAATCAAAAAAAGTATATGTAGTTCCAAACTTTGCCTCATTAGATATCAATATTCCTAAAACCACCTTTTTGAAAGGAGAAGAAGGTAAAAAAATCGTTTGTTTAGCAAATTTGCGTCCGCAAAAAGATCATATAAACCTATTAAAAGCATTTGTTCTTGTACATGCAAAAAGCCCTGACTGGACCTTGCATTTGGTAGGCTTAGATTTGAATGATTCTTATTCTACCAAAATAAAAAACGTTATTACAGAAAATAAAATAATGAATTCTGTATTTTTATATGGTAGCTGTTCAGATATATCCAATATTTTAGAACAAGCAACAATTGGTGTATTATCTTCTAAATCAGAGGGATTACCTGTTTCCTTATTAGAATACGGATTGGCAAAATTAGCAGTAGTTGTTACCAATGTAGGTGATTGCAGTAAAGTAATACAAAATAATGTTAATGGATTACTTGTTGAACCTGCTAATGAGATAACATTAGCTGATGCAATTTTAAAACTTATTGGTAATAATGAATTAAGAATTAGCTTTGGTACTAATTTATATAAAAATATTCAACATAATTTTTCTAAAGAGAGTTATATTTCTAAATTAATTAAAATATATCATTGAATAGTAATTCAACATACGGTCGATTATTTTTATCTCTATTTCACCTAGTTTTAGGTATTTTACTGCTTATAGGTATTGTTACAAAGGTGTATTCTACATTAATAGTTGCTGTTGGAATTCTATTTATTATCAAATCTAAAAATGAACATAACCAAGCCATGATGTGGAGTGCTTATTTGGTAGGTGCAGAGGTGTTATTTAGAATGTCTGGAGGTATGTTTTTTTATGAACTCCCAAAATATACGGTACTTATTTTTTTAGTTACAGGTTTATATGTGGAGCGAAAAAAACACCATATTTCAATTACTTATTTAGTGTATATTTTATTATTATTGATTGGAATTGCTTTTAGCAATATTCCTTTTAATGAATCTATACGAAAAGCCATTGCGTTTAATTTGAGTGGCCCCATCTTATTAGGTGTTTCTGCTATTTATTTTTATAAACGTAACATCACCTTACAAAATTTAATGAACATGCTATTTTATATGGCTTTACCCATAATTTCGATGTTGAGTTTATTGTATTTTAAAACACCTGATATTAAAAGTATCGCTTTTGGCACTAGTGCTAATTTTGCTGCATCTGGGGGCTATGGCCCTAATCAAGTTGCAACTAACTTAGGTGTAGGTGTTTTTATATTTGGTGTTCACCTTGTTTTAAAAAAACGCTTTTTCCTCCTTTTTTTCATAGATGTACTTGTTTTTATGTACCTAATTTATAGAGGGTTAATTACTTTTTCAAGAGGAGGGATGGTAACTGCATTTATAGCCATTGCTTTTTTCTTATTTTTTTATATGTTATCAACTAAAAATAAAATAAAAGATTTTACTAAATATATTGGATTAATTTTTGTGATTGGTATTGTTTTATGGATTTATGCTGCCAATGTAACAGGGGGGATGTTAATAAACAGATATACAAACAAAAATGCTGCTGGAATTGCTAAAAAAGACATTAGTACGGGTAGAATTCAAATTTTCAAAAGTGAACTGGGAGAATTTATGGAACATCCTTTTTTTGGAATAGGTGTAGGAAGCGGAAAATTTTATAGAGAAGGCAGGTTAGATAAAGTGGTAGCTTCTCATAATGAAATAAGTAGATTGTTAGGTGAACATGGCATGATTGGTTTGGTTATTTTATTCTTACTCATAGTAGTCCCTATAAAAAACATGAGGAATCAACCTCCTTTGGCTAAAGCTTTTTTAGGCTCCTTTTTTATATTTTGGTTTTTAACCATTAATCATTCGGCAATGCGAATAGCATTTCCAGGATTTATTTATGGGTTAAGTGTTTCAATAATTTTAATGAATGAAAAAAATAATTTACATAGGGAATAATCTTGCTAAAAAAAGCAAGTACCATTCAGCAATGGAAACCTTGAGTAGTTTATTACTTACTGAGGGGTTTACTGTAATAAAAAGTTCTTCGAAACAAAATAAAATAATACGTTTGGCACAGATGTGTTTAACCCTAATAAAATACAGGAAAAGTACAGATTATGTAGTTATAGATACTTTTAGTACGTTGAATTTCTGGTATGCGTTCATAACTTCTCAATTAGCTAAATTTTTAAAATTAAGATACATACCCATATTACACGGAGGAAATTTGCCAATTAGATTAGATAAAACGCCATTTTTTTCAACATTAATTTTCGATAATGCTTATTTAAATGTATCACCCTCAAAGTATTTAGAATTTGAATTTAAAAAAAGAAATTTCAAAACTTCTTACATACCAAATTCAATTAATTTAAAAAATTACACTTTTAAATTAAGAGAGAATATACAACCTAAGTTATTATGGGTTAGAGCTTTTGATGTTATTTACAATCCTTTATTAGCCATAAAAGTGTTATGTAAATTAAAAGAAAAATATCCAAAGGCAACCTTATGCATGGTAGGGCCAGATAAAGATGGCTCCTTAATGGAAGCTAAACAATTGGCAAAAAAACTAAATATAATTAATTCAATAACTTTTACCGGAGTGTTAAAAAAAGAAGATTGGCAGCAACTTTCAAAGAAATATGATATTTTTATAAATACAACTAATGTTGATAATATGCCGGTAAGTATTATTGAAGCAATGGCTTTGGGATTTCCTGTAATTTCTACAAATGTAGGCGGGTTACCTTATTTAATTGAAGATAATGTGGATGGAATTTTAATAGAACCAAAGAATGAAAAATATATAGTTAAAGCAATTGAAAAATTAATTAAAAACCCTAAAATTGCAATTAAACTTTCTATGAATGCGAGAAAAAAAGCAAGTACTTTTGATAGTGAAAACATAAAGAAAGAATGGTTGAAAATATTGAGAAATGTTTTATAAGTTTATATTTAAAATAGGACAAAGTTTTAGAAATCCATCTTTAAAAAAGTGGTTAAAGTTTCTAAAAAAAACCGAGAAATGGTCTTCATTAGAACTTTATGAATATCAATTAAAAAAATTGCAAGAATTAGTACAGTTGGCTTATAAACAATCGTATTATTACAAATATAAATTGGATGAAGTTGGAATCAATCCTTCTGATATTAAGACTTTAGACGATATTCAAAAATTACCCATTTTATCTAAAGAAGATTTGATAAAAAACAAATCAACCATAACTACCAATATTAAATTTAAAAAAGTTTTTAAAGCTAGTACTTCTGGAAGTACTGGGCAATCTTTAAATTTTTTACGAGAAGAGTCAGCCGATTCTTTTAATAGAGCTGCTATTTTTAGAGGATATTCGTGGTATAAGGTTAACCCTTGGGAATTGAACGGATATTTTTGGGGATATAATTTATCTTTATTTAAACGATTAAAATTTAAATTATTAGATAAGATTCAGCATAGATTTAGAATATTCACTTTTAATGAAAAACCATTACGGAAATTTAACAAAAAGCTTAAAAAGGCAAGTTATTTACATGGATATTCATCCATGATATATGAAGTGGCAAAGTTTATTAATAAAAATGGACTATCTAAACCATTTCATTTAAAAATGATTAAAGGTACTTCTGAAAAGATTTTCGACAGTTATCAAATTGAAATTAAAAATGCATTTGGAATAAAAATGATAAGCGAATATGGCGCTGCAGAAACGGGGATTATTGCTTTTGAATGTACCAATGGAAATATGCATATAAACATGGAAGGTGTACTAGTAGAAGAAATAGCTAATGAAATAGTAATCACAAACTTACAAATGACTTCTTTTCCTGTAATACGTTACAAATTAGGAGATTATATTAAATTAGCTCCAAAAGAAAAAAAATGTTCTTGTGGTATGAATCATTTAATTATTGAAGAAATTACGGGTAGAGTAGGTGTTGTAATCTTTGGGCTTAAAAATAGCTATCCAAGTTTATATATTTATTATATTTTTAAGAATTTGGGAATAGAAAATTCTCTGTTTTTAACGTATCAAGTAGTTCAAAAAACAAAGGGAAACTTAATTTTTAAAATTGAAGAAACTTTAGATAAAAGATCTTTACTCTTGCTAAAAAAGGAAATCATTAAGCACTTTAAGCAGGATGTTACATTTAAAATTATAGATAATCAAAAAATTAATTCTAGTAAAAAGCAGAAATCAAAAAGTTTTATATCAGAAATCATCTAAAAAAAGTATGTCTAAATTAGTATCTATAATCACTCCAAATTATAATTGCGAAAAATATATTGCAACTACTATTGAAAGTGTTATTAATCAAACTTATAAAAATTGGGAATTAATTATTGTAGATGATTGTTCTACAGATAATTCCGTTAAAATTATTAATGATTTTATTAATAAAGATAAACGCATAAAACTTATTAAACTTAGCAAGAATTCTGGACCTGCAGTTGCTAGAAATAAAGCTATTGAAGTTTCAAAAGGAAGTTATATGGCTTTTTTAGATAGTGATGATTTGTGGTTTCCTAAATTTTTAGAAAGTTCAATTAAAGTCATACAAAATACAGAAGGTTTTGTTTTTGCATCTTATCATAGATATGATGAAAATCTTAATCCGTACTTGAGAGATTTTAAAGTTCCTAAAAGGGTAAACTATTATGATATACTTAAATCAAACTCTATTAGTTGTTTAACAGCCTTTATTGATATTGATAAATTGGGAAAAAGGCAAATGCCACAAATTTTATATAGGCAAGATATGGGCTTATGGCTGTTTTATCTAAAAAAAATTAAATATGCAGTAGGAATACAAAAACCTTTAGCAATTTATAGAATTCGAAAAAAGTCTCATTCTAGAAATAAGATAAATTTATTAATACATCAATGGTATTTTTATAGAAATGTAGAACATTTAAGTACTTTTAATTCCATATATTATTTTGCTCTATGGAGTTTTTATGGCTTTAAAAAATATATATTATAAAAAATATCATAACTTTGAATATTTAAGTAACTTGTATTTAAAACTTTTTTAATGCCCCATTCTAATATACATTTTAGTATTTCAGAGCGAAAAATATATTTGCGTTTTTTAGATGCGGCTTTTATTTTAATTGGATTATACCTATTTGATACTTTTTTTGATTTTCAATATTTTGATTTTTCAAATACCCAAATTTTAACTTGGATGTTACTCTTAATTTTTTATTTATATTTTTTTGGAGAAATATTTGAAATGTATAATTTAAAAGTAGCAAGTGATATTTATTTAACCCTGCGAAGTACCGTTATTACAACTGTTTTTACGACACTATTTTATGTTTTTACACCAATTTTATCTCCTGAATTACCCCAAAATAGAATCCAAATAGCTTATTTATTTTTGGTGATATTAATAGCCTTATCAGTTAATAGATTTTTCTATATGAAGCTGATATTTTCACCTAAATTTTTAAAAAATATACTTATAATTGCCGATACTGAGCAAATAGAGAATGTTATTTTAAACAACCAAAATAAAGGAACAAATAAAATTGTTGCCTATGTATCAAATAAAAGCTTAGCTAATTCAACGGCATTGGCTTATGAAAGTTTTGAAACGGTTAATTTAGAACAAATGGTTAGAACTAATTTTATTAATGAAATTATAGTATCTTCAAGTAGCCTTCAATTTATAACAAACACCTTAAACTCACAGTTAATAGAGCTTTTTGAAAAGGGGTTAATGATCCGATCAATAGATAGTTTTATAGAGGAAGACACAAACCGTATTTCTGAATATCAATTAAAACAAGATTTTTACAATTATTTTTCTTTTAGTAAAAGTCATCAAAATAATTTGTATTTAACATTTAGAAGAGGTTTTGACTTATTTTTTTCGTTGATTGGAATCCTATTTTTTTTACTTCTAATACCTTTTGTTTTAATTGGAAATATAATTGGCAACAGAGGTAAATTATTGTACAAACAAATAAGAGTAGGTAAACATGGTAAAAAATTTATAATTATTAAATTTAGAACTATGATTGCTAATTCAGAGAAAAATGGTGCTGTTTGGGCTAGAAAAAATGATGTAAGAATTACTCCCTTTGGTAGAATTTTAAGAAAATCAAGAATTGATGAAATACCTCAGTTTATAAATGTTCTTAAAAATGATATGAGTTTAATTGGCCCAAGACCAGAAAGACCAGAGTTTGTTGAAAAATTAGAAAAAGAGTTGCCTTTTTACGCTATTCGTCACGTAATTAAACCTGGTTTAACAGGTTGGGCACAGGTAATGCATCCCTATGCCAGTACCGTTGAAGATCAACAAAAAAAATTGATGTACGATTTATACTATATTAAAGAGCGAAATATTTTAATAGACCTTAAAATTGTTATTAAAACAATTAGTACCATTTTATTTTTTAGAGGAACTTAACCTGTTTCTAAATTTAATTAAATAGCTATATCTAATAATTAAAGCAACCAGAAAAGGAATGATAGCGATGTTAAATACTTGTATTTTTAAAATCCAGATTATTAGAGTAGAAGCTATCAATAACAATAAAATTTTATTATAAATAATAATCCATTTAGGCACCCTATTTTTTAAAAGTATAAAAGCAACAATTAAATTTGGTGCAAAAGCCCATAAAAAGTTTAAATTTTTATAAGTTGCGGTATGAGATGTTGCAAACCATAATAATAAAACAACAACACCAATAATACCTGTAACAAAATACAATATGAAATCTATAAATTTAGTTCTAGTATTATGGGTATAATTTCTATAAGAAATAAAAAGAATAAGTAAACTTATTAATAAAATAGTGTTAAAAGGAGAAAACAAATTATAGGGTGCTTTAATTTTTTTCTCTGAAAGAATAAGCCTTGTTTTTTTTACTAAAGGTTGTTTTTTGCCATTTACACTTGTAATAGTAGCATTTTCAAATGCTTTAAAAATATAATCTGGCAAAAATTTATATTCATCTTTGGTTGCTTTCTTATCAATTACAGAACCTAAAGCCAAATCTATTCCAAATTTTGACCATTTAAAATTCTTTGTGTAATCTGCAATTAAATCTCTGTGAGTTTTATTACTCGTTAAATGTGAATTACTGAAAGAAACTTTTTCTTTTAAAATAATTTTAACTATTTCTTCAATTTTGGTAGAACAGTTGTTGTAAAAGAAATCGTACTGATAGTACTTATTTTGTGGTTTTGCATTATTTTCTAAAAAATTAAAAATAGCTTGTACTTCAGAGGTATTTATTGCTAATTCTTGTGTTTTGACCCAACGATTTTCATATTGATAAATTCTTAAAAATCGATTGAAATTGGTAACAGAAAGCTGATAGATTAATTTGCCCTTTGCAAAATTCAAATAAAAATTAGGAGCATTAAAATTAAACGTTCCGTAATTATAAGCTTTATCTATGCCTAAGACAGGATCGTAAACTCTAAAAGCACTATGCCCAAACGCGGTGTATAATTCACTCCCAGGGCCACATGTTATAACACTTACAGTTGCTTTTGGTGATAATTTTTGTTGTGCTGTTAATTGTATGAACACAAAAAACAACATAAATACGAAAAGGTTTCTTTTATACATATTATCTAAAATAATCAAAATCTACTATAATTGAAAAAACATTTGAGTATAGTGCGTTACCAATACTAGCAATGTTTGTAAGGGCATAATCAATCTGAATTCCTTTATATTTAAATCCAACACCAAAATTTGGTTGCATTACAAGTTCTTTACTGCCATCAAACTGCAATTCGTTTTGAAAATTACCAATGCCTCCGCGTAAAAATACGGTTTTTAAATATGCTACTTGAAAGCCAAAAGAGGGATCTATACTAACAACTGATGTTGAAATTATATCGTTTGTTTTTGTAAATCGAAGGTTTAAGTCAAATGCTGTAAGCACGTTAAAATCTCTATTAATATCAATTTCTTTTGCAATACCTATTTGTGCTTTTGGTAATGTTATCTCTGTATTAGCTGGTAACTCTTGATTTTGATCAGGAATAGCATTTTTAATTTTGTTAAATTCACTTTCATTAATACTCCAAGTGTTAAAAGTAGTGGTAATATCTCGAAGCATTACTCCAAACTTCCAATCGTTTCTTTCAAATTGTAGAGATGCATCAATTCCAAATCCCCAGGAAGTTGCAAAGTCGCCAATAATTCTACGAATAATTTTGGTATTTACACCTATGTTTAGTCCTTTGAGTGGTAATTTTCGTGCGTATGCAAAATTTAAGGCATAATCAGCGGCTGAGAATAAACGAATGCGGTTGTAGTCTATATTACCTTCATTATCTATAAGCTCAGTTGTGTTTAAAATATCATCAACTCCAAATCTAATTATTGATATTCCTAATGAACTTCTATCGTCAATGGGCATTGCAAAACCTACATAGTCATACTTAGCAATACCAGCAAAATATTCAGCGTGCATTAAGGATCCTTGATAATCTTTAACGGCAGTTAAACCTGCAGGATTCCAATATATTGAATTTACATCATTACTTGTAGCAACAACAGATTTACTCATCCCAAATGCTGCAGCATCAACACCTATATTCAAAAACTCATTGGAATATTTGCGCACACTTTGACTGTGTATCAATTGGGTTATAAAAAAAACAACTAGTACAATTTTTTTCAATGTTTTAGATATTTAAAAGCGAATGTAAAAAAACTTTATAAGTTAATGTTTATTATTAAGAAATAATATGTTCAATATAATTTGAAATACGTTTTTCACTCCATAATAAATCTTTTTTAACATAGGAAGTGTTAAATCCAACATGACCGCCATATTTAGGTATTTCAAATGTTAAGTATTTATGGTTTTTGGCTTCTTTAATTGGGTAGCAGCTTTCAGATAAAAAAGAATCATCTATAGCATTAATTAACAATGTTGGTTTCGTAATAGCATGAATAAATGGTTTACTACTACACTTATTCCAATAATCTTTAGCACTTTTAAATTGAAATAGGGGAGCTGTAACTGCATTGTCAAAATCTTCAAATGTTTTTGCATTTAAGACAGCTACTTTATCAATAGTGTTCTCAGGAAATTTTTCAAGTTTTATAAATGTCTTTTTCTTCAACGATTTTAAAAATTTTTGAATATATACCGTGTTGTACCATTTTGCTAAAACATTAGATGAACCTTCTAAATCACAGGGGACAGAAATAGCAACGGCTCCTTTTACTTCAGAAGGTATATTATTGGTCTCCCCCATATATTTTAAAGTAATATTTCCGCCCATACTATAACCTAGAAGAATAATATTTTTATAGGAATAATGTTCTAAGATATAGTTTAAAACTACACTCAAATCATCTGTTTTACCACTATTATAGGAATAAAGTTGATTGTTGTCTTCTCCGCTACAGCCCCTAAAATTTAGAGCTACACAATCAATATTTTGAGAATTTAAATAGTGAATGGCTGATACCAAGTAATGAGATTTAGAACTCCCTTCTAAACCATGCATAGCAATAACTAACGTATTTGAGCCAACTATTGAAAAATCTAAATCTAAAAAATCCTTGTCAGGAGTAAAAATACGTTGTCTATTATAACTTATACTGTTTTTATAAAATAGTGTTTTATAAACGGTATTCAAATGATTATTTTTAAAAAGAAAAGGAGGTTGATATGTTGATTTAATAATAGGCATATTGCGTTAAAATATAAAAATTAAGTAGAATTGCAGCATCGTATAAAACAATTCATTAAATTTAACAAAAAATTTCAAAAATGAGTTTTAAAAAACAACTCCCAAATGTACTAACTTTACTCAACTTATTATCAGGAACAATAGCTGTTTATTTTGCCGTTAAAAATCAACTAGAAATAACGGCTGCTTTTGTTTTTTTAGGTATCTTTTTTGATTTTTTTGACGGATTTGCAGCTCGTTTATTAAAAGTGCAAGGTGAATTAGGAAAACAATTAGATTCTTTAGCTGATGTTGTAACTAGTGGGGTAGTACCGGGAATTATTTTACTTCAACTAATTACGAAGTCTTTGACTAAAGAAAGTTGGGATTTTATTACAAATACAACAGTAAATCATTCAATATGGGATAATTTTACAACTACATTTCTAATTTCAATTATTGGTTTGTTTTATACGTTAGCAGCAGCATATAGACTTGCAAAATTTAATATTGATGAGCGTCAAACAAGTTCTTTTATTGGATTACCAACACCTGCGGCAGCATTGGTAGTAGTTTCACTACCTTTAATTTTAATGTATGCTGATAATGAGTTGATTAATAATTTTGTTAATAATACTTGGTTTTTAATTGGTATAACATTACTGCTTAGTTATTTAATGAATGCAGAAATAGTATTGTTTACATTAAAATTTAAGGAATATACTTGGAAAAATAATAAGTTTAAGTTTCTATTTATACTACTTACAATACTTTTAAGTGTATTTTTTAAATTTATTGCAATACCAATTATTATTTTACTATATGTCCTAATTTCAATATTTTCGAGTTCTAAACAACGGATTTAATTTCTAAATCAATACAGAAACTAAAATATAGATGTTTGAGTTTCCGTGGTAAATAGTTCTAAAAATTTAATTCCCTTGTATGAATTTCCTCGTTTGTTAAGTTTAGGACTCCAAACTGCAATACTGTATTTATTAGGATAAATAGCAACAATTCCACCACCAACACCGCTTTTTCCAGGTAAACCTACTTTAAAAGAAAATTCACCAGCCTCATCATAAAAGCCACATAATTGCATAATTGCATTAATTCGTTTAGATTTACTTTTACTCAATATTTTTACCTTTGAAAAAGGAGAAGTTCCATAATCTGCAAGAAATAGAAATGTTTTAGAAAGTTCTTGGCAAGTCATTTCAATTGAACATAAATTAAAATAAAAATCCATTACCTCCTCAATTTCATTTTCAATATTACCGTAAGATTTCATCAAGTTTACTAAAGCTGTATTTCTATAACCCGTAGATTTTTCTGAAGCTACAATTCTAGGGCAATAATCAATAGTTGAAATACCAGAAATATTTCTAACAAACGCAATAAACTCTTTTTTAGGTTTTTTTAGATGACTTATTAAGATATCTGAAAGAACTAAGGCACCTGCATTAATTAAAGGGTTTCTTGGAATTCCTAAATCTGTTTCTAATTGAAAAAGAGAATTAAAAGCTGTCCCAGAAGGCTCAACACCAACGCGTTTCCACAACTTTTCATTTTCAAGGTTATAAGCAAGTGCTAAGGCTAAAACTTTTGCAATACTTTGAATTGAAAATTTCTCGTTAGCATCTCCAAAACTGAAATTTTTAGTAGTAACTGTTGTTAGGTGTACTCCAAATTTTGTAGAATTAACGTTACTTAATTCTGGTATATAGCTTGCTACTTTTCCACTGTCAGTATTTTCTATTTTTTTATAAATTTCAGAAAATATGTTATTATAATTCATAGTTTGTAGTGAATTATTTAAATTTCTTTTTCTTCAATTCAAAATCTTTACCTAAATAAACCCGCCTAACTGTTTCGTCTTCAGCTAATTCTTGCGGAGTTCCCTCTTTTAAAATACCTCCTTCAAACATTAAATATGTTTTATCGGTTATAGCCAATGTTTCTTGTACATTATGATCCGTAATTAAAATACCAATATTTCTGTCCTTTAAATGTGCTACAATGCTTTGAATATCTTCTACAGCTATTGGATCAACACCCGCAAAAGGCTCATCTAATAAAATAAATTTAGGGTCTGAAGCCAACGCACGAGCAATTTCTGTTCTTCTTCTTTCTCCTCCCGACAATAAATCTCCTCTATTTTTTCGAACATGTCCTAAACTAAATTCATCAATTAACGATTCTAATTTCTCTTTTTGTTCGGCTTTTGAAAGATTGGTAAATTGTAAAACGGATAAAATATTATCTTCAACCGATAATTTTCTAAAAACAGAAGCTTCTTGCGCCAAATACCCAACTCCTTGTTGAGCTCTTTTATACATAGGAAAATCGGTAATTCTTTCTCCGTCCAAATATATCTCTCCTTCATTGGGTTTAATCATACCAACAATCATATAAAATGAAGTTGTTTTTCCTGCTCCATTTGGGCCTAAAAGTCCCACTATTTGACCTTGTTCAACCTCTAATGAAATCCCTTTAACCACATATCTACTACCGTATTTTTTTTTAATATTTTCAGCTCTTAAAATCACTTGTTTTTAATTTAATTGTTAAATCGCAGTATTTTTATGAATACTATTTTGTGCTAACTCTTCCCAAAATTCATAGGCTCTACGTAAATGAGGAATCACAATTGTACCACCAACCAACGTGGCAATAGAGAGTGTTTCCATAATTTCTTCTTTTGTTACACCTTCTTTAAAAGAAGTTTCTAAGTGGTATTTAATACAATCATCACAGCGTAATACAGCAGAAGCTACTAAACCTAATAACTCTTTTGTTTTGACATCTAAATGTCCTTTGTTATATGCGTTTGTATCTAAGTTGAAGATTCTTTTTATAACTTTATTATTTTCAGCCAAAATTTTAGCATTCATTTTTAAACGATACGCATTAAAATCTTCTATTTGATTCGACATTTTATTTTTTATTTTTAAGTTCGCGCTTAATTACAACCCTTGATATAAATATACTTACTTGGTATAATAACATTATTGGTATTGCTACAATAATTTGACTAATAATATCTGGAGGAGTAATAACAGCCGCCAAAATTAACACTACAACAAGTGCATGTTTTCTGTATTTTTTCAAGAAATCGGGTGTTATTAACCCCATTTTTGTTAAAAAATACATAATTATAGGTAATTCAAATATTAAACCTGAAGCTAATACAGATGAGCGAACCAATGAAATATATGAACCAATTTTAATGTTACGTTCAACAATGTCGCTAATAGAATAATTCCCCAGAAAATTTACTGAAAGAGGTGTAACTACATAATATCCAAATAATATTCCAATAAAAAATAAGAATGAAGAAATTATAATAAATGTTTTTGCTCCTTTGCGTTCTTTGTCATAAAGACCGGGGCTAATAAATCTCCAAAATTCCCATATTACAAAAGGAAAAGCGATGATAAAACCCGCAGTAATAGATGTCCAAATATGAACACTAAATTGTTCAGCCATGGCTAAACTTTGAAAAGTAAAGGGCATTTCTGTTAAACAAAAGGCATCACCGCCAAAAAATTGTGAAATTTTACAGAAAAATTGATAGGTAAAAAAATCTGGATTTTTTGGTGCAAATATGATGGTGTTAAATATAAAATCTTTCATAAAAAAGGCAACAAAAGAAAAAACCAATATTATAAGTGATGAGCGTACCAAATGCCATCTCAATTCTTCAACATGGTCTAAAAAGGACATGTCTTTACCTTCTTTTTTAATTTTTTTATTCATACTTAAAATATACCTTCTTTTAACAAGTCATGCAAATGTACAACACCAACATAATTCGAATCTTTTTCAACTAAAATTTGAGTAATATTATTATTTTCCATAGTTTCTAAAGCTTTAATTGCCATAGCATCAACTTTAATAGTCTTTGGTTTTTTACTCATTATATCTTTCGCAATTAAGTAACTAATATCTGAATTGTTTTTTAGCATTCGTCTTAAATCTCCATCTGTTATAATTCCAACAATTTTATTGTTTTCAATAACAGCTGTACAACCCAAACGCTTTTTAGATATTTCAATAATAACATCTTTAATAGGAGTGGTTAAAATTACTTGTGGAATTTCATTCTTTTCAATTAAATCGCGTACTCTTAAATATAATTTTTTACCCAATGCGCCTCCAGGATGATATTTAGCAAAATCATTACTTGAAAAATTATTTAACTCTAATAAACATACAGCCAAAGCATCTCCTATTACAACTTGTGCCGTAGTGCTAGTTGTTGGAGCTAAATTATTTGGACAAGCTTCTTTTTTAACATATGAACTTATTGTAAAATGAGCATTAATTCCCAAAAATGACTGCGTGTTGCCTGTTATTGCAATAATTTTGTTGCCATAATTTTTAATTAAGGGTACTAAAACTTTAATTTCTGGAGTATTTCCACTTTTAGAAATACAAATAACAACGTCATTTTTTTGAATAATTCCCAAATCGCCATGTATTGCATCAGCTGCGTGCATAAAAATTGCTGGTGTACCTGTAGAATTAAATGTTGCAACAATTTTAGAAGCAATATGAGCACTTTTACCTATACCTGTTACAATAACCCTTCCTTTAGAATTATGTATAAAGTTTACTGCATTTTTGAAATCATCATTTAAAAAATTAACTAAATTCGCAATCGCTTCGCTTTCAGCTAAAATTGTAAGCTTTGCATTTTCTAGTATTCTATTTTTATTTTTCAAAGATTAGGTTTTTGAATTAAAAAAATGTTTTATCTTAGTAACTAGCAAAAATAAATTTATTTAATTAGAAATTGAATAAACAAGTAAAAAATAAAAATCAAATTTATGTTTTTTAATTTAAAGATTTTTAAATTTGATATGTAATTTAAAAAAATAGAATGAACGGTAAAGATATAGATTTACATGAGGCTTTAAAAAAGTACTTTGGATTTGATAAATTTAAAGGACTACAAGAAGATGTTGTAAAAAGTATATTAAAAGGAAATGATACTTTTGTTATAATGCCCACTGGAGGTGGAAAATCTCTTTGCTACCAGCTACCCGCTTTAATGAAAGAGGGTACAGCTATTGTTGTTTCACCATTAATAGCATTAATGAAAAATCAAGTTGATGCAATAAGAGGGATCTCCTCGGAATATGGAATAGCTCACGTGTTAAACTCTTCATTAAATAAAACCGACGTAGCACAAGTTAAAAGTGATATAGAAAAAGGAATTACCAAATTGTTGTATGTAGCTCCAGAATCATTAATAAAAGAGGAATACATTGATTTTTTACAAAAACAAACTATTTCATTTGTTGCAATTGATGAAGCACACTGTATTTCAGAATGGGGACATGACTTTAGACCAGAATACAGGAACCTTAAAAATATTATTGAAAAAATTGATGACGTTCCTATTATTGGGTTAACAGCTACCGCAACTGAAAAGGTGCAAGAAGACATTTTGAAAACACTTGGAATGTCTAAAGCAAAAACGTTTAAAGCATCTTTTAATCGTCCTAATTTATTTTATGATGTTCGCCCAAAAACTAAAAATATCAATGGTGATATTATTCGGTTTATTCGCCAGCATGCTAATAAATCAGGTATTATTTATTGCCTTAGCAGAAAAAAAGTAGAAGAAATTGCTCAAGTTTTGCAAGTTAATGGTGTAAAAGCAGTTCCTTATCATGCTGGATTGGATAGCAAAACAAGAGTGAAACATCAAGATATGTTTTTAATGGAAGATGTAGATGTTGTAGTAGCAACAATTGCATTTGGAATGGGAATTGATAAACCTGATGTTCGGTTTGTAATTCACCATGATATTCCCAAAAGTTTAGAAAGTTATTATCAAGAAACGGGTAGAGCAGGCCGTGATGGCGGTGAAGGCTATTGTTTGGCTTATTATGCTTATAAAGATATTGAAAAATTAGAGAAATTTTTATCAGGAAAACCAATTGCTGAACAAGAAATAGGAAATGCTCTGTTGCAAGAAGTTGTAGGATATGCAGAAACCTCTATGTCTCGTAGAAAATATTTATTACATTATTTTGGAGAAGATTTTGATGAAGTTAACGGCTTAGGTGCCAATATGGATGATAATGTTGTGAACCCTAAGAAAAAACATGAAGCTAACAAGGATTTAAAAATATTACTGGAAGTAGTAAAAAAAACAAACCAAAAATATAAAGCAAAAGAACTAGTTAATACTTTAATTGGGAAAGTAAATGCTTTATTAAAGTCTCATAAAACAGACAATCAACCTTTTTTTGGTTGTGGAAAAAATCAAACCGACAAATATTGGATGGCTTTAATTAGACAAGCACTAGTTGCCGGATTTATTAGAAAAGAAATTGAAGAATATGGTGTAATTAAAATTACTGAAAAAGGGTTGAAATACATAGAAAATCCTACATCTTTTATGATGACTGAAGATCATATTTATGATGAAAATGACGATTCAAGTATTATAACCAATACTAAAAGTAACTCAGCAGCTGCAGATGAAGTTTTAGTAAAACTATTGAAAAATTTACAAAAATCAGTTGCTAAAAAAAATGGTGTTCCTCCATACGCTGTATTTCAAGAGCCTTCATTGGATGATATGGCTTTAAAATACCCTATTACAATTGATGAATTAAAAAATATTTATGGAGTTGGAGAAGGGAAAGCTAAAAAATTTGGTAAGCCTTTTGTTGAGTTAATTTCAAAGTATGTTAAAGAAAATGATATTTTACGTCCTGATGATTTTGTTGTTAAAAGTACAGGTGTAAACTCTGGATTAAAATTATATATCATTCAAAATACCGATAGAAAGATTCCTTTGATGGATATTGCCAAGTCAAAAGGACTCAAATTTGACGAGTTAATTGAAGAAATGCAACGAATTGTATACAGTGGTACAAAATTAAATATTGATTATTGTATTAATGAAATGCTTGATGAGGAGCAACAAGAAGAAATTTTCGACTATTTTATGGAATCCGAAAGTGATAAAATTCAAGATGCAATGGATGAGTTTGATGGCGATTATGACGATGAAGAATTGCGTTTAATGCGTATAAAATTTATAAGTCAGGTTGCTAATTAAATAAAAATTATACTAAATAGGCCACAAACATTCCAATTAATATAGCAATAAATTTAAAAAGGTTAAATGTGTGATCTTTTGAAGACTCAAATAGTATAATTGTTGAAATATGTAAAAATATTCCAATAATAATGGCTGTGATTTCAGTTTTATAAATTGTTAAAAAATGAAAATTTTCACCTGCTAAACTTCCTAATGGAGACATCAATGAAAATAGTAACAAAAATGCGATTGCATTAAATTTTGGAATGTTTGAATTTACAAAAAAAGTTCCAAGTATTATAGATATAGGTATTTTATGAACAACAATAGCCCATAGTAAACGCTCATGATGAAGATTATGAGCTAAAGGAATACCTTCCATAAAAGCATGAATACTTAAACTTATAAATAAAGCCCAAGGAAAAATGGTATTCTTTTTTTCATGAATATGACCATGTTCTGCTCCTTTTGAAAAAAAATCTAAAATGAGCTGTAATAGCAACCCAATAAGTATAAATAATCCAACATTAACCTCTTTAGTTGTATAAACTTCAGGTAATAGATGAAGAATGGAGATAGAGAGTAAATAAGCTCCACTAAAAGCTAATAACAATTGAATAGTCTTGTTATTTGGTTTTAAACCAAAAACAATTGCAAGCCCCACTAAAACTGATAATATAAGAGCAATGTATGTCATTCTAAAACTAAAATTAAACGATCTGAATTTTTCTGATTAAATTTCTCTAATTGATAATTCCCAAAAATATGTTTTATTTCAAAATTAACAGCCTTTAAATATTTTTTAATTTTTGGGAGGTCTAAAATTTTAACTTTTTCAAAGTACGTATGATGGTCGCCTTCTGAGTTAAAGTTAATTTCTTTAACAATAAACCCATTTTGTATGTATCTTTTTATTTCAAAAGTAATTCCTTCAATGGTTTGGATTTCTTCAGAAACTAAATTTGAGATAACTTTCTCTACATTCATAAAATCTATAACAGCGTTTCCAGTAGGTTTTAACCCGTTTTTTATATGTTGAAGTACCGCTATATCTTCATTGTCATCTTCAAAAAAACCAAAACTTGTAAATAAATTAAAAATGGCATTATAGGTAGATGTAAGTGGGGTACGCATATCGTGCTCCATAAATTTTAACGATTCATTTTCAAATTGTTTAGCATATTCAATACTGTTTTTAGATAAATCAGCTCCAACAACATGAAAACCCAATGCGTTTAAATAAATTGCATGACGCCCTTTTCCACATCCTAAATCTAACAATATATCATCTTTTTTTAAATTTAAAACGGTTGTAATGTTCTGTATAAATTTCTGAGCTTCAGAATAATCTCTGTGAGCATATAGAATATGATAATATCTCGTGTTAAACCACGATTCAAACCAATCTTTATTTTTATTCATAATTTTTTTGACTGCTAACAAAAATACTAAATTGTTTTTAGTTATAATATCAGTTTTAAAGAAGTTTATACTTTTAAAGTTAGAGCACGTACTTAATAGCAAATCTTTCAGTAAATTTGCAAAAATTAAAAAAATGAATCGAGATTTTAGAATGGTTGCTACTACCATGTTTGGGTTTGAAGAATTATTGGTAACGGAGCTTAAAAATTTAGGAGCTCAAGATATTGAAGCAGGTGTTAGAAGTGTGTCTTTCAAAGGTGATAAGGGTTTTATGTATAAGGCAAATTTAGCTTTACGTACAGCGATTAGGATACTAAAACCTATTAAGCGTTTTAGAGTTGCAGATGAAGATGATTTATATAAAAAACTAATGAAAATTGAATGGGAGAACTACTTGAGTGTTGATAGTACTTTTTCAATAGGAGCCGTAGTAAATTCTAATAATTTCACAACGAACTCCCATTATATTTCATTAAAATCTAAAGATGCAATTGCAGATTATTTTAGAAATAAATATCATAAAAGACCCAATGTAGATGTTAAACACCCTGATCTTAAAATACATGTGCATATACAAAAAGATTTTTGCTCAGTTTCTTTAGATAGTTCTGGTGATTCTTTGCATAAACGTGGATATAGAAGTTCTACCAACATTGCACCAATTAATGAAGTTTTAGCTGCTGGTTTGGTGTTGCTTTCGGGTTATACAGGAGATTGTAATTTTATTGATCCAATGTGTGGTTCAGGAACTATTTTAATTGAAGCAGCTATGATTGCAAATAATATTCCTGCAAATATTAATAGAAAAGAATTTGGTTTTGAAAAATGGATAGATTACGATGAAGATTTATTCTTTATAATTCAAGATTCTTTATTGAAAAAAATACGGAGTTCTCATTTTAAAATTATGGGATTTGATAAGGCACCCTCAGCAATAAGAAAAGCAAAAGAAAATATTGAAAATGCCAACTTAGAAGAATTTATTGGTGTACATCATGTAAATTTCTTTAATTCAATGAAGGAAGTATTTGGGCAAACAATTATTTTATTCAATCCTCCTTATGGAGAACGATTAAATATTGATGTTCAAGAGTTTTATAAAAAAATAGGAGATACGCTTAAGCAAGGTTATCCAGATTCTACAGTGTGGTTTATTACATCAGATTTTGAAGCCTTGAAATACGTTGGTTTAAGAACTTCAAGAAAAATCCCTGTTAAAAATGGCGATTTGAATTGTAAATTTGTACGGTATGACATGTATGCAGGCAGTAAAAAAGCAAAAAAGAAAACACCAAAAGAGGAAGAAGATTTGTAATTAAAAGTTACGTTATTAGGCACTATCCTGAAAAGGTGTAAGTTAAAAATAACTTGGGTTAGGTTTTAATTAAAGTCTGACCCTTTTTTTTAGATATGGTTAAGAACCTGTTCCGTTTAATAATATTTTATTTTGTTAATATTTCTTTAAAAAACACACAATGGGTAAATGGTGTTTTTAACAAAAAGAGGCTGTCTGAAAAGCAATTATACTTGTCATTTTGAACAAAGTGAAAAATCTCAACATCTTGATATGTAAGTGTTTAATTTCAAGGAGATTCTTCATTTACATTCAGAATGACACTTTTTAGACAGCCTCTTTTTATTAAAACTAACTCATTCAATATATTAACTTCTTCTTTTTCTTGTGTTTTCAACCCTGTTACTTCTTTCTTTACGCATAGGGTTTCTGTTTTTATTTGTTATAGTTTTAGTTCTTTCTAGAGTTCTAATAGGTTTACTTTTTACACTATTCTTTCTGTATTTATTTTGAAAAATTACAGCTCTTTTATTTTTCGTAACTGTACTTTTTCTTTCTTGAACTCTAACAGGTTTACGGTTTTGTTGTACAACTCTTTCTGAATTTCGAGTTGATCTTTTTATATTTCTTGCTCTATTAGTAATAGCACGTGTATTTCTAGTTGTTTTTGTAACAGCTGTATTTCTTTTAATACCGCTATTAAAATTACTGTTACGTGTATTTCTAATTGTTCTGTTAGAAGAAGTATAGCTTCTGGTGTTATTTCTTCGAGTGTTGTTATTATAGCTGTTATTTTTTCGCTTGGGAATTCTATTAGTAGCTATACGTTTTCTAGTATTATAACCATTTCGTTTATAGTTTTTTCTAGAATATGTATTTCTTGAGTGATCTCTATAATATCTATACCTATTTGGGTTGTAATGGCTTCTATAAGGTTTGTAACTTACAACTCTAAATTCAAAAAGAGGTCTTGAAAAGTAATTGTGATACGGGTGATATGAATAAGTACGATTGTAATTATTTATATATCCAGTATAGTAAGAGTAATATCCATAATTATCATAATGAACAAACATTCCACCTAATCTGGCTAACCTTCCATATTGGTAACTAAGGTTTATGTTTCCAATGCGATGAACTCTACCGTAATAATCATAATAAATAGGAATGTCTTCTACTTGAATAATAGCACCATAAGCATCATATTGCACATAGGCATCATAATTGTAGCCTGAATTAAAACTAATGTTCACATTTCTATTGCGATAACCTATTTGAAAATCATTTCTTGGATTAATGTAAAAATCAAATTCTCCATTTTGAAAAACTGAAAATGTAACACCTCGTTCAACAAAAGTGAATGAATCTCCATAACTATTATTATAAAGATTGTGTTTTAATGTATTTGTAGTTGCAAAAGCACCTAAACTAACAAATACAAACGTTACGAATATTAATATCTTGTTTCTCATAATAAATAGTTTAAAGGTTCATACTTCATTTTGTTGTGAGTGACTCACATTACTTTTAAATACAAACAGTATGCCAAAAACAAATGCCCAAAATATTGGGCATCTATAATCATATCTATTTTTTATGCTAAGCTTATATGGTTTCAGGTATTTTTGCTGTTAATGAATTTAAAAACTGTACCAAAGCATTTAATTCTTTTTCTGAAAAATCTTTATTCAATTGTATTTTAGCCATTATTGAAACTGCTTCTTTTAAATCTTTAATACTACCATCATGAAAATATGGATATGTTTTTTCTATATTTCTTAATGAGGGAGATTTGAAGATATACTTATCATTTTCATTTTTTGTAACATCAAATTTACCATTATCAATTTTTTTACTTTTAGTATATTTCCAATAGTCATCATAAATTCCAAATTTTTGAAAAATTTTCCCGCCAATTGCATTGCCGGAATGGCAAGCAACACAACCTTTATCTATAAATAATTGTAAACCTTCTTTTTCTTCAGTTGTAAGAGCCGATAAATCACCTTTAATAAATTCATCAAATCGTGAAGGCGTTATTAGTGTTCTCTCAAATGCTCCAATTGCTTTCTCAATATTTTTATAGGTAATAGGCTCTTTATCATTAGGAAATACTTTGGCAAATAACTTGTTGTATTCGTCAATCTTTGAAAGTCGTTTCACAACAACTTTTTCACTAGGCATAGCCATTTCAACTGGATTTAAAATTGGACCACCTGCTTGTGCTTCAACATCAGGTTCTCTACCATCCCAAAACTGTGCTACATGAAGCGCTGCATTAAAAACTGTAGGTGAGTTTCTTGTGCCAAAACCTCCATTATTACCGGGTGAAGTACTTAAATTGTCAACACCATAAGTTTTTAAATTATGACAAGTATTGCAACTCTGAGTATTATCTTTAGACAATCTTTTATCTAAAAAAAGCTTTTTTCCCAAAGCTACTTTTTTTTTGGTTAATGGGTTATCCTTACTTTTTGCTGAAGTTGGCAATACTCCAAACATTGATGAAGCTGTTTTTTGTAACGCAACATATGCCGAATTATCTTCAACCTTAGGTTGTTTTTCTTTTTTGTTAGTTGTGCAACTAAAAACGCTTGTTATTAGTATAGTTAGTAATAAAAATTTTCTCATAAGTGTATTGATTTAAATTAAAAACAAAATTATTTTAAATTGAAGACATCATACGTAACATTAATTACCATTTTTATATAATTTTGATTTGATTTGAATACTTTTACTTTTTAATAATTTTTAGACGCTTTGAACTATTTTATAAATGTTATTTTACCAATACCACTTCAAAAGTTATTTACCTATAAAATAACTGAGGCAGAAGCTACTTTTTTAAGTAAAGGAATGCGTGTTGCTGTAGAATTTGGCAAATCAAAAGTATACACAGCTTTGGTATACAAAATTCATAATGAACCACCAATTGGCTATGAAGCTAAAGATATTCATCAAATTTTAGATGAAACTCCAATAGTAAATGAATTTCAATTGAAACATTGGGAATGGATTGCCAATTATTACATGTGTTCTTTAGGAGAAGTTTACAGAGCTGCAATGCCTTCTGCATTTTTACTTGAAAGTGAAACAGAAATTAAATTGGTTCAAAGCTTTTCAAATGAAGAAATACTTTCTAGTGATGAATTTCTAATTTTTGAAGCTTTACAACACCAGTCTCGACTCTCTATTCAACAAATAATTGAGATTTTAGGTAAAAAATCTATATTTCCTATTATTAAACGTTTAATTGAAAAAAATGTAATTACGGTAAAAGAGCAAATTTATGAACAATACAAACCAAAACTAATAAAATACATTCATTTAAAAGAGGAGTGGAGTACAGATAGTAAGTTAAATGATTTATTAGAAAGTTTGAGTAGAGCAAAAAAACAACGCGATGTTGTTTTAACTTATTTTCAACTGAAGGCAACTAAAAAACCAATTGAAGTTTCCCAACTTCAAAAAAAATCAAATTGTTCAACAGCAGTTATAAAATCACTGATTGATAAGGGTGTTTTTGAGTATTATTTTATTCAGACAGACAGGATTAATTTCACAGGGAATTCTTCAGAAATAAAAGAATTAACGGAGCATCAACAAATTGCATATACTACCATTAAAGAAAATTTTAAAACCAAACAAACAGTTTTATTAAAAGGGATTACAAGTAGTGGAAAAACAGAAATTTATGTTAAGTTAATTAAAGCTTTACTTAAAAACAACAAGCAGGTATTATACTTGCTGCCTGAGATTGCTTTAACCACGCAACTAATAGAAAGGTTACAATATTATTTTGGAGAATATTTATCGGTTTTCCACTCTAAATACTCCATGAATGAACGTGTTGAAGTTTGGAATAATGTTATAGCTAACAAACAAAAAGCCCAGCTAATTTTGGGGGCTCGTTCTTCATTGTTTTTACCTTTTTCTAGTTTAGAATTGATTATTGTTGATGAAGAGCATGAACCGTCTTTTAAGCAATATGACCCTGCTCCAAGATACCATGCTAGAGATGCTTCAATAGTTTTAGCAAAAATGCATAGCGCAAAAGTACTTCTTGGCTCTGCAACACCTTCTATTGAAAGTTACTACAATGCACAACAGGGTAAATATGGGTTTGTTGAATTAAATAGACGCTTTGGAAATGTATTATTACCTGAAATTGAACTGGTAAATATTAAAGAGAAGCATCGAAAGAAAAGGATGAAAGGTCATTTCTCTGATCGTTTAATAGAGATGATTACAGAAGCTATCGAAAATAAAGAACAAGTTATTTTATTTCAAAATAGGAGAGGTTATGCGCCTATTGTAGAGTGTGATACTTGCGGTGTTTCGCCTCAATGTCCACAATGTGATGTGAGTTTAACATTTCATAGCTATAAAAAAGAATTGCGTTGCCATTATTGTGGCTATCGCCAATCTATGCTGCACAATTGTAGCGCTTGCGGAAGTGAAAAATTAAACACCAAAGGTTTTGGTACCGAGCAAATTGAGATAGAGCTAGAAGAACTATTTCCAACTGCTAAAATTGGAAGAATGGATTTAGATACAACGCGTGGAAAATATGGATATCAAAAAATATTAGGTAAATTTCAAGCTCAAGAAATTGATGTTTTGGTTGGTACACAAATGCTTTCTAAGGGGTTAGATTTTGCAAACGTATCCTTAGTAGGTATCTTAAATGCTGACAATATGCTGAATTTCCCTGATTTTAGAGCTCATGAGAGAAGTTATCAATTAATGGTACAAGTTTCAGGTAGAGCAGGACGAGTTAAAAAAAGGGGAAAAGTAGCCATACAAACCTTCAACCCATTTCATCAAATATTACAACAAGTTTCTACTAATTCTTATGAAGAAATGTATAAAGAACAATTAGATGAGCGTTGGCAATATCATTATCCTCCATTTTTTAGATTGATAAAAATAACATTACGACACAAAGATTTTAATAGGGTAGATGAAGCTGCAAACTGGCTAGGTAAATCGTTAACGGCTATTTTTAAAGAAAATGTTTTAGGCCCTTCAATACCATCTATCTCTAGAATAAGAAATTATTATATTAGAACATTAATTGTGAAAATTCCTCAAAAACATTCTTTAATTGTCACTAAAAAAAACATATTACGTGTAAAAAATACATTTCAGGCGATCAAAGAATTTCGGTCTATCCGGTTTAATATTGATGTAGACAATTATTAACAATATTTTCCTTAATTTACACTTGTTGAGTAAGATTTATATTGTATATTTGCACGCTTAAAAGTAAAACTTAAATATTAATTATGAATCATTACGAAACTGTTTTCATTTTGAATCCCGTTTTATCTGATACTCAGATAAAGGAAACAGTACAGAAGTTCGAGGACTATCTTGTTTCCAAAGGTGCCGAAATGATATCAAAGGAAGATTGGGGGCTGAAAAAATTAGCCTATACAATCCAAAATAAAAAAAGTGGTTTTTATCACTTATTTGAATACAAAGTTGATGGAGAAGCAATTACTCCATTTGAACTTGAATTTAGGAGAGATGATAGCGTTATGCGTTATTTAACTGTAAAGTTAGATAAACATGCTATTGCTTGGGCTGAAAAAAGAAGAGAAAGAAATAAAGCATTCAAAAAATAAGAGTTATGTCTATAGAACAACAATCAAAAGCAGGAAAACAAGGTGATGTTCGTTACCTAACTCCATTAGATATTGACACTAAACAAGTAAAAAAATACTGTCGTTTCAAAAAGAATGGTATCAAGTATATTGATTATAAAGATGCTAAATTCTTATTGTATTTAGTTAATGAACAAGGTAAAATTTTACCTCGTCGTTTAACAGGAACTTCATTAAAATATCAACGTAAAGTATCTGTCGCTATTAAAAGAGCGCGTCATTTGGCTTTAATGCCTTATGTTGCAGATATGCTAAAATAAGAGGTAGGAATTATGGAAATTATATTAAAACAAGACGTTGAAAACTTAGGTTTTAAAGATGATGTTGTAACTGTGAAAAACGGTTATGGTCGTAACTATTTAATACCTCATGGATTTGCTGTATTGGCAACAACTTCAGCGAAAAAAGTACTTGCAGAAACATTAAAGCAACGCGCCTTTAAAGAAGAAAAACTAATAAAAGATGCAACTAAAATTGCTGAAGCTATTAAAGTTTTGGAAATTAAGATTACTGCAAAAACAGGTGATGGCTCTAAGTTATTTGGATCAATAAATAATAGTAATGTAGCAGAAGCTTTGGCAACAGCAGGACAAGATGTTGACAAAAAATTTATTAAAGTTGAAGGTGGAAACATTAAAAGACTTGGTAAATACAACACTATAATTAGGTTGCACAGAGCTGTAATTGTAGAAATACCAATTGAAATTATTGCAGAAGCAAACTAAAATTAGATAATTTAAATTTATAAAGCTCACTTTAAAAAGTGAGCTTTTTTTTTGTGTAATAAATATAGCTGTTAATTCCCCGAAGCATTCCTAAATTTACCAGATACATTTAAAATTTCAATCATGAAAAAAATCACCCTATTGTTAATATTGCTGATTACCATTTTATCATGTAATCAAAAGAAAGAAAATACTCCAATGGAAAATAACCTAACGAACAATCCATTTTTAAAAGAAAGTACTTTACCATATTCTGTTCCTAATTTTACTGAAATAAAAAATGAGCATTTTAAGCCTGCATATATTGAAGCCTTAAGACAACAAACAGATGCTGTAAATTCAATTGTAAAAAATAATGAGGAAGCAACTTTTAAAAATACAATTCTTGCTCTAGAAAAAAGTAAAGAGATGTTAGATAGAGTTAATAATGTATTTAATGCTTTAACAGCAGCAAATACTAATGATTTACTAAAAAAAGTGCAATCTGAAACTGCTCCATTGTTGGCAAAACATTTTGATGAAATATACTTAAATGACTCCTTATTTTCAAAAGTTAAATATATTTATGCTAAACGTAATAAATTAAAATTAGATTCGGAATCTTTAAAATTAGTAGAATATTATTATAAAAAATTCACGATTGCTGGAGCCAATTTAACAGAAGACAATAAAATAAAACTTAGAGATATTAATGAGCAATTAGCCTCACTTAGCACAACATTTAATCAAACGTTATTAGAAGCAAATAAAGCTGCAACTATTGAAATTCATGATATACGTAAATTGGATGGATTTTCAGAAACTCAAATTGCCAACATTAAAGATAAAACGAAAGAAAATACTTGGCTGTTAACTATTACAAATACAACGCAACAATCCCAGTTACAATATTTAAAAAATAGAGATGTTAGAAAACAATTATTTGAAGCAGGGTGGAATAGAACCAATGGAAGGAAGTATAGTACAAAAGAATTGGTAAAAAAAATGGTTGAGTTACGTGCTCAAAAAGCAACACTATTGGGGTTTAACAATTTTGCTTCTTGGCAATTGCAAAATACAATGGCAAAAAAGCCTCAAGCAGTATTAGATTTATTTGCAAAATTGGTTCCTGCAGCAACTTCAAAAGCACGAAAAGAAGCTGCTATAATTCAAAAAATGATAGAAAAACAAGGAGAAACGTTCAAATTAGAACCTTGGGATTGGAATTTTTATGCTGAAAAGGTAAGAAAAGAGAAATATGATTTAGATGAAAATGAAATTAAACCATATTTTGAGTTACATACCGTTTTAGAAAAAGGTGTTTTTTATGCTGCTAAAAAATTGTATGGAATTACTTTCAAAAAACGTACTGATATTCCAACATATCAAAAAGATGTTATTACGTATGAATTATTTAATGAAGATGGTAGTACGCTAGGATTATTTTATGCAGATTATTATGCAAGACCTTCTAAAAGCGGTGGAGCTTGGATGGATAATTTTGTTACACAATCTACATTGTACAACAAAAAACCAGTTATTTATAATGTTATGAATATTGCTAAACCTGCTGAAGGAGAACCAACTTTATTGAATTTTGATGAAGTTGAAACAATGTTTCACGAATTTGGACATGCTTTACACGGCTTTTTCGCAAATCAACATTATCCTAGTTTATCTGGTACATCTGTGGCAAGAGACTTTGTTGAGTTCCCCTCTCAATTTAATGAGAACTGGGCATTATATCCTGAAATTTTAAAAAATTATGCCTTGAATTATAAAAACGGAAATAAAATACCTAATAAATTAATTGATAAAATAAAAAATGCAAGTACTTTTAATCAAGGTTATAGTATAACAGAAGTATTAGCTGCTTCTAATTTAGATATGCTTTGGCATACTATTACTGCAAATACAAAAATTACCGATGTTAATAAATTTGAAAATGATGCTTTAGAGTCGGTTCATTTGCTACTAAAAGAAGTTCCTACAAGATATCGTTCTACCTATTTTGCTCATATTTTTAGTGGAGGATATTCTGCGGGGTATTATTCTTATTTATGGACAGAGGTATTAAGTCATGATGCGTATGATTATTTTACTGAAAATGGTGGGCTAACTAGAGAAAACGGACAACGATTTAGGGATATGATTCTTTCAAAAGGAAATACATTAGAATTAGAAAAAATGTATAAAGATTTTAGGGGATCATCGCCTAAAATTGAACCTATGATTAAGGCTAGAGGTTTAAATTAAGGAAGTATTTATTTTTCTGTAAAAGTAATTAACACCTTATCGTTAATAAAGTAAGTAAAACTCATGAACTGAGTAATCTTTTTTCTTTATATTTGAAAACAATTAATTATTCTAAACTTAACATTAATTCATATGAAAAAACAATTATTATTTTCTTTACTAATTACTGTATTTTCTGTTGTTGTAGGTTTTTCACAAGTTACAACTTCAAAAATTCAAGGAGTAGTAACCGATGACACTTCAACAGGACTGTACGGTGCAAATGTTATTGCTAAACACATCCCCACGGGAACAGTTGCAGGTACTATGACACTTGAGAGTGGAAGGTATTCACTACCAAATTTACGTGTTGGAGGGCCTTATACAATAACAATTAGCTATATTGGCTTTAAAACAATAGAATATACAGATGTATATTTAGATTTAGGGACTGCATTTGATTTAAGTGTACAAATGGTTCCTGAAAGTGAACAATTACAAGAAGTTGTAATTACTGGAGGAAAAAGTTCAACATTCAATAATAGTAGAACTGGAGCAGAAACAAGTGTAGGGAGAAGAGAACTTACAAAATTACCAACAATTTCTAGATCTGCATCTGATTTTACACGTTTAGATCCTTCTGCTTCTAATGGCTCATTTGGAGGAAGAAATGATCAATTTAATAACTTTACCTTAGATGGCTCAATTTTTAACAATCCGTTTGGATTGGATGCTGCCACACCAGGAGGTCAAACAGGTGCTCAGCCAGTATCACTAGATGCAATTGAACAAATCTCTGTTTCAACAGCTCCTTATGATGTTACATTATCAGGTTTTACAGGTGCTTCGGTTAATGCCGTAACTAAAAGTGGTACTAACACCGTATCTGGAACGGTATATGGTTTTTTTAGAAATCAAGACCTAACAGGAAGTAAAATTAAAGGAGAAAGTATATTTGTTCCAAAATTAGAGCAAACACAATATGGTTTTAGTGTTGGAGCGCCAATTGTAAAAGATAAATTATTTGTTTTTGTTAATTTTGAAAAAGATGAAAGAACAGATTTAGGACAATCTTGGTTACCTAATACGGGTTCTGGAGCTATCAATGAATCGAGAGTATTAGAATCAGACTTACAAGAAGTCCAAGCTGCTTTAGCAGGCATAGGATATGATACTGGTGCTTATGAAGGGTTTACACATGCTTCAAATAGCACAAAAGGTCTTTTAAAACTAGATTGGAATATCAATGAAAATAATCGTTTGGCATTTATTTATAATTTTTTAAATGCATCGAGAGATTTAACAGCACATCCAACAGCTTTAGGTTTTAGAGGCCCTAGCTCACAAATTTTACAATTTGAAAATTCAGGATACCAAATTAATAATAATATCCAATCGTTTTTAGTAGAATTAAATTCTACTTTAGCTGATAATGTAACTAATAAATTTCAAGTTGGATATACTCATTTTGATGACTTTAGAGTACCTAAATCTTCTCCAATGCCAGCTTTTAGAATACAAGATGGAAGTGGAGGGAATTATATAGTTGCTGGGCATGAGCCTTTTTCAATTAATAATAAATTAGACCAAAAAGTATTTCAGTTAACAAATAATTTAAACATAAGTAAAGGAGATCATAATTATACATTAGGCTTTTCATTCGAGAAGTTTCAATTTGATAATTCTTTTAATTTAGGAGTTTATGGATTTGGAGATTCAAGAGGTTATGTAGGTGCATTTTTTGGAGACTTTGCTGATATGGATGCTTTCCGTGCAGGAATTGCAAATGGATTGTTAGCTGATGCTATGGCAAATGCTCAAAATGTTTTTGATACCAATAATGCTAATAACTCTTGGGCTTTAGCTGAAACAAACGTTGGTCAAATGGCTTTTTATGCACAAGATGAATGGAATATTAGTGAAGATTTCAGATTGTCTTATGGTGTTCGTTTTGATAAGCCTTTATTTTTTGATTCAAGTAGAAAAGCACAGGATGTTATTGATGATGGAAGTGCGTATTTCCCATTTCTTGAATACACTGATCCCGATACAGGTGACCCTGCTTTCTTTGACTCAACAAAAATGCCTAATAATCAATTCTTAATTTCACCAAGAGTAGGGTTTAACTGGGATGTAAAAGGAGATAAAACGGTTCAATTAAGAGGAGGTACAGGTTTATTTACAGGACGTTTTCCTTTTGTATGGCTAGGAAACCAAATTGGAAATCCTAATTTTTATTTCTATCAAGTTGTTGATCCAGATTTTAAATTTCCTCAGGTTTGGAGAAGTAGTTTAGGATTGGATTATAAATTTGAAAGTGGATTGATAATTTCAACCGATTTAGCTTATACCAAAGATATTAATGGAGCACACGTACAAAACTGGGGCTTAAAAACACCATCTGGATCTTTAGCAGGTGTTGATAATAGACCTATTTATACAATTGCAGATAAAACATTATTACCTTGGGGAGCCCCAACCAACGCTTACGTTTTTACAAATTCTAACAAAGGAAGAACCTTTAATGGAACTATTAAAGCACAACAAACTTTTGAAAATGGATTGTATATTATGGCAGCGTATAATTACTTAAACTCTAAAGATGTAAACTCAATTGAAGCTGAAATTACTGGAGATGCATTTGCTTTTAATCCAGCTTTAGGAAATGTAAATAATGATGTATTAGCATTTTCTAAATACGGTGATACACATAGATTTATTATGGTAACATCTAAAACTTGGCAATACGGAGTTGATGATAAATGGGAAACCTCCATTTCTTCATTTTATGAACTAGCTAGAGGTGGAAGATTTTCTTACACTTATAGTGGTGATATAAATAATGATGGATCTAATTTAAATGATTTAATTTATGTTCCTACTTCAGATGAAATAAACCAAATGCAATTTTCAGGTGCTGGACAAGCAGCTGCATTTGAGCAATTTATTCAACAAGATGATTATTTAAGTGGAAGAAGAGGAAGCTATGCTGAACGTTATGGAGCTTTAGCACCTTGGAGAGGGAAATTAGATATGAAATTTATTCAAGAGCTTAAAGTTGGAGATAAAAATGCAATTCAATTTAGTATTGATATCTTAAATGTTGGAAATTTATTAAATTCAAATTGGGGATTGGTACAACAACCGAATGCTGTACAACCAATTGGGGTTACTGTTGATAACACAGGAACACCAACATATACATTTAACCCTAATTTACAGGATACTTTTGTGTATAATGCTACTTTATTATCTAGATGGCAAATGCAATTTGGATTGCGTTACATTTTCTAAATTTTAAAATTATTATATTTGAACCGCCCAAAATTGGGCGGTTTTTTTTATTTTCTGAATTATGAAATATCGACAGTTAACAAAAGAACAATTTTTAGAATTACACAACGAATTCGCAAAATTTTTAGCTTCTCAGCAAATTGATATTGATGAATGGAGTACCATTAAAAAAGAAAAACCTTTAATGGTTGAAGAGGAATTAAATATATTTAGTGATTTGGTTTGGGAAGATGTACTAACAAAAACAAACTACTTAGAACATATCTCTGATGATGGAATTAATTTATTCAAATGTAATGCTAAAGAAATGATACGAATTTATATTAAACTTAAAAATAAAGATAAAAATTTTTTAAACGCAACTGATTTTAAATGGTTTTTACAAAACCCTTTAGATGATAGTATTGAGTACTTTAAAGCTGTAAAAAAATATTCAAAAGCAAGAAATTTAGAAATCTTTGATTTGATTGAAAAAGGAAGTCAAATTTCAAATGGTAAATTGTTTGCTACCGTTAGTCAGTTAATTCATTTACCACTTTAATTACACCAACAGATGCTTTTTCTGCAATTATCTTTAAATTTGAAAAACTTTGACGTTCAATTGTAGGTTTTGGATCAATAAAATACATTGGAATATTATCTTTTGTATAATTAATTAAACTAGCAGCAGGGTATACTTGCATTGATGTTCCTATTATTATTAAAATATTAGCTTCCTTTATTATTTCTATAGCTTTATCAAGCATTGGAACAGCTTCTCCAAACCAAACAATGTGTGGTCTTAGTTGATTTCCTTCTTCACAAACATCTACTATTTTTAGTTCTTTTCTCCAATCATAAACAAGAGATTGGTTTATTTCACTTCTTACCTTCAAAAGTTCTCCATGTAAGTGTAAAACAGTTGAGCTTCCAGCACGTTCGTGTAAATCATCTACATTTTGAGTTATAATTGTAACATTGTATTTCTTCTCCAGTAATACTAATGCTTTATGTCCTTGATTTGGTTTAACGTTGAGTAACTGAGATCTACGCTTATTGTAAAAATCTAATACTAAATCTTTGTTTCTTGCCCATCCAATAGGAGAAGCTACTTCCATAATATCATAACCTTCCCATAGTCCGTTAGCATCCCTAAAAGTTTTAATACCACTTTCAGCACTAATACCAGCACCTGTAAGAACCACTATTTTTTTCATATTAATAATTTATCCAAAAGTAAAATTTATATTAAAGTTTTTAGGTATTTTTGAGATTAAAGTTTTTATTGATAAATTTAATAAAATGATAAAATGGTTTAAAAACACAGGGCCTGGAGTGTTAGTTGCGGCAGCATTTATTGGTCCAGGTACAGTAACTCTTTGCACACTTGCAGGTGTTAAATATGGGTATTCATTACTTTGGGCAATGACTTTATCTATTGTGGCAACAGTTGTATTACAAGAAATGTCTGCAAGAATTGGTATCATTACCCAAAAAGGGTTAGTCTCAGTTATAAAAGAGCAAATTAAATCACCTATACTTACTAAAATTACCATTATTTTAATTTTATCAGCCATTGTAGTTGGAAATGCGGCTTATGAAGCCGGCAATATAAGTGGTGCATCTTTGGGTATTTCAGCTTTGTTTGGCAATAATCTATATTATTTATACCCTATAATTATTGGTGTTATTGCTTTTGGGTTATTATATATTGGAAATTACAAAGTATTAGAGCGCAGTCTAGTTTTTTTAGTGATAATTATGAGTATATCGTTTCTACTAACAGCAATTATAACCAAGCCAAATATTAGTTTAATGTTAAAAGGGATGTTTATTCCTTCATTTCCTAATGGTAGTACGTTAACCATTATAGGGCTAATAGGAACTACTGTTGTTCCGTATAATTTATTTTTACATGCTTCTTTAGTAAAAGAAAAATGGAAAAATAAAAATGATTTGAAATATTCTAGGAAAGACACTTTTATAGCTATTGTTTTTGGAGGATTTGTATCTATGTCAATTATTGTGGCAGCATCAGCTATGAAAGGAGTAGAAATAAAAAACGGGATAGATTTAGCAAAAGGTTTAGAACCTTTATATGGAAATTTCGCAAAATATTTTTTAGGTATAGGATTGTTTGCTGCTGGTATTACATCAGCTATTACAGCACCATTAGCAGCTGCCTATGTAGCTAAAAGCTGTTTTGGATGGGATGTAGGTTTAAAAAACCTTAAATTTAGAATTGTATGGCTTATAATTTTAGTGTTAGGAGTTGTATTTTCATCTTTAAAAATTAACCCTATTGAAATTATAAAATTCGCACAAGTGGCCAATGGTATTTTACTGCCAATTATAGCTTTATTTTTATTGTGGATTGTTAACAAAACAACTGTTTTAGGAACTTATAAAAATGGTATTTTTCAAAATATTATTTCTGGAATTATAATCCTAATTACCATAATTTTAGGATTTAAAAGTGTTCTAAAGGTTTTTGAATTATTGTAAAATGAAACAGCTAGAGATTAATTGTGATGTAGGTGAAGGTATTAATAATGAAGATTTATTAATGCCTTACATACAATCGTGCAATATAGCTTGTAAAGGTCATGCAGGAAATAATAAAACAATGAGTTTAGTTGTAGAATTGGCGATGAAATATCATGTCAAAATTGGAGCTCATCCTTCTTATCCTGATAGGGCAAATTTTGGTAGAAAGACAATGGTTATTGAAAAAAATAAATTCAAAAAATCAATTCAAAAACAAATAAATAACCTCCTTCAAATTATTGAGGAAAAAGGAGCAACATTACATCATATAAAACCACATGGAGCATTGTATAATGATGTAGCAAAAAACGAAGAATTAGCATCTCAATTTTTAGAGAGTATTTTACCTTATAAAAACAGTGTTAAGTTATATGTTCCATATAATTCAGTAATCTCAAAAAATGCCTTAAAATACGGATTTGCTGTTATTTATGAAGCTTTTGCCGATAGGAATTACAATGATGATTTAAGTTTGGTTTCAAGAAAAAATAAAGAAGCGTTAATTACAAGTAAACAGGCTATTTTTAATCATGTTTTAGAAATGTTGACTGAAGAAAAAGTAACCACAATTACAGGAAGTAAAAAAGAAATAAAAGCTGCTACTTTTTGTGTGCATTCAGACACTAAAAATGCTGTAGAAATTGTAAAATATTTATCTCTAAAAAAAGTAGGTGAAAGTTTATTGTGAGTACATTTAAATTAACATATAAACCTTTTGGAGAATCAGCTATTTTAATTGAATGGCCTCAACAAATTTCGATTGATATTTTAGATGATATTCGTAATTTTAATTTTAAAATAAAAAAAAGAAACATTAAACACATTCTTGAAGTTAATTTTATATATAGCTCATTACTAGTGATATACAAATCAGATAACATAAATTATTTTGATTTAAAGAAAGAATTACAATTTATCTATAATAAAAAACTAGTAGAAAATATTAATTTAAAAAAAACTACTTGGGAAATACCTGTTTGTTATGATATTGAGTTTGGTATAGATTTACCTTATTTAGCTTTGCAAAAAAAAATAAGTGTTGAAGAGGTCATTTCAACACACTGTAGCACTTATTACACAGTATATGGTATTGGATTTTTGCCAGGGTTTTTATACTTGGGTGGCTTATCAAAAAAATTACATCTTAAAAGAAGAGATACACCTCGTTTAAAAGTCCCAAAAGGTGCTGTTGCTATTGGAGGGAACCAAACAGGTGTATATCCTAAAATTTCGCCTGGAGGTTGGCATATTATTGGAAAAACTCCTATTTCAATTTTTAATATAAAAAATAGTAAACCTTGTTTAATAATACCCGGTGATAACGTTAAATTCAATTCAATTTCAAAAGAAGAATTTGAACAGCTAAAATCTAAAAAGGAAGTAACATTAAAAAAAATAGATTTATGCTAAAAATTCTTCAGGCGGGTTTACATACTTCTATTCAAGATATTGGGAGGTTTGGATATAGAAACATTGGTGTTCCTACCAGTGGAACAATGGATATTATTTCAGCAAATTTTGCAAATGCATTATTGAATAATAAGAAAAATGATGCAGTATTAGAAATTACAATGCTTGGGCCAAAACTAGCTTTTACAGTTCCTACAATTCTTTCAATAACAGGAGCTGAAATGTCTGTAAAGCTTAACAATATAACCATTGCTAATTATAAAAAATATTCAATTAAAAAGGGTGATATTCTTTCATTTGGAGAGCTTAAAAAAGGATTACGATGCTATTTGGCTGTAAAAGGAGGCTTTAAAACTGCAAAGGTTTTAAATAGTAGATCTTTTTATGAAGGAATTACTTCAAAAAAATCTTTAAATAAAAATGATATCGTATTATATAATAGCTATATGTATTCTGAAAATAGTTCTAATTCAGTAATTAAAAGTTCAACTTTATTTTTCGAAACTAAAGTAATAGAAGTTTATAAAGGCCCAGATTTTAATTTATTTACATTAGAAGAGCAACAAAAAATACTCTCAAATAAACATACTGTTTCAAATTTATTTGATAGAATGGGCTATAGGATGAAAGAAATAGTTGTTAAACATCATAAATCAATTCTTACAAGCCCTGTTTTACCTGGAACTGTCCAATTAACACCTTCAGGTCAGTTAATTGTACTAATGAAAGATGCCCAAACAACGGGCGGTTATCCACGAGTACTACAGTTAACAGAAAAGTCAATTGCCATTTTAGCACAAAAAAAAGAAGGCGATATCTTTAATTTTTTACTAATTTAATATGATTAGTTCGCATAATAAAAAAATAAATTACATAAATTGTTTTATGAATTTTGAATTTGAAACACTATATTTGCAAAAGTTTTAATGGTATTTTAATAAAATATATGAAGCACTAAAACTGGTCATTCTAACGACTTTAGATAAAATAATATATTATCTTTTTCAATTTAACTGTCTCGTTTTAAAATGACAACCTTAACTGTTTAGGAAATAATAGTTTGTAACAATAAAAATATAACATATAATTAATGGCTGGATCACAAGAAACATTTGGTAAAAAAGAAAGAGAAAAAAAACGTTTAAAAAAAAGAAAAGATAAACTGCTAAAAAAAGAAGAGCGTAAATCAAAAGGGCAAGATAGCGAGTTTGTTTATGTAGATGAATATGGGCAATTGACTGATACTCCGCCAGATCCAACCAGGAAAATAAAAGTTGATGCTTCAACCATTGAAATTGGTATCCCTAAAAAAGAAGATAGAATAGAAGAACCAGAAGAAGATAAAGTAGGTAAAGTATCCTTCTTTGATACTTCTAAAGGATTTGGTTTTATCATTGATAGTAAATCTCAAGAAAAATATTTTGTGCACGTTAGTGGATTAATTGATGAAATTAAAGAAAATGATAAAGTTACCTTTGAGTTAGAAAGAGGCTTAAAAGGCATGAACGCAGTAAGGGTTAAAAAAATATAAATTTAATTTTAAAAAAAACTACTATTTAATTACTTGGGTTAATAAGTGATAATTTCTTAAATAATTAACTTTTGTAGCTCTATACCATAGTCATATTGTAAATCTTCGTGTAAAAAAAGTATCTTTTTTTCAATCGATTTCATCTCCCGTACATAAATATTTTTAAGAACCGTATTCTGTTGTATTGACGGTTTGAAATTTATCAATTTTTTACAAAAATAGAGTAGTAGTTCAACCTCTGTTTCTTTCTTTTTAGAATATCTGATGTATTTTTTTATAGTGCGTAAAATTTTACGAATACTTTTTTTTATAAAATAATAGGTCTTCGTATTTATGAGTTCAAATTGTTCATCAATTTCAACTTTAATCGTTTTTATATAATCACTTTCATTTGAAGATTCAAATAAAAGATAGGTTAACAACTCTTTATTTTCCTTCTTAAATTTTGATAATCTCAAGCACAATTCTATAATTTCATTATGAGAATGATTGCTTAATTCAATTTTTAACTCTTTTATTGTTGCTACTTTCATTGATAAAATTTTTATACCAAGCTAATTTTAAGATGCTATTAGAAACTTTATTATTTTCTTTCATGCCTCCATAAATATATTGAACAGTATCATTTATTGATGCAATCCCTCTTAAATCCATTGGTAATAATTTGTTATATGCTTTTTTTAGTTTCCCATTTATATAATAAAAATCGGCATTGTTTGGTATTGAAATTTTATTCTTATCATAAGCTATCCCATTATAATTATAGGATGAAGTACTACCTCCAATAAAATGAGGACTATTTTTAACAATAGTTGCAGCCATTCTGTAGCTACTAAATGTACTATCTAATTCAATACTTGACCAAATAATATTTGTAGGTTGTTTTGGATTAATAACCCCTTTTCTTAAACGTAATTGGATTGGGAAAAATTCACCCATTGCAGCGCCACCAAAGTAATAAATAGTATCCTTACTAATAATACCATTTGCACCAAAAACTTTAAATTTATAATTATTTGGTACAGAAGTACCTACTTGCCAACTATTTTTAAATGGATTGTAAATTTGAACATTGGGTATGTTTTCTTTTTGACTCCATCCAGTAATTATATAAATAAGGCTATCTCTCCAAACAGTTTGTACGTGATCATCAATAGGAATTGGAATTGGAGTTCCGTCTGTTAAAAAACGATTACTTTTAATAGCATAACGATGTACTTTATTTGATGAAACTTCAGTGCCATCTTTAAATACATGATAACCGCCCATGATGTAAATAGTATCTTTTATTAAAGTTGCTGCTGAAGCAATTTTACCAAGGGTATCTGGTAAATTTGGTAATTGTAACCAAGTATTATTTTTAACATTATACCTATAATTACGTTGGTTAATACCCGAATATAATTTTGTACTATCTAATCCTCCAAAACTAAAAATATAAGGTATACCTTTAATAAAAGCTGCGCTCACAGCATTATTAGTCACCGGTTCTGGTGCTGTAGCTACTTGGTGGACTGAAAGTGATAATTTTGTTAATGGTTTTTTTGAACAACCTAACAACAAAATAAAAAAAAGCAGAAAGTAAATTTTATAAACTGTTAATCTCATCTATTTCTTGTTTGTCAAATTTAATCATTAAAAATGATTAGGAGAAGGGTGAAGCTGGCAATAATTTAATAATAGTACTTTTTTCAGAAGTCTAAATAACAATAACTTTTATGTTGAGCATATTAATTCTTTTTATGTTAAAGTTTCACAAAACTATTTAAGCGTTTGCTTAAATAAGAATATAATTATATATTTGCTCAAAATTATAACAAATATGAAAGTTATTTCTTGTATACGTGAAAAGAAAGATCAATATAAAATTGATCAATATGAATATCTGCTAAAAAATAATGCTACTGAATTTAATCAGCTTAGCAATATTGTTGGTTTAATTGGTAATGGTGTAAGGCTTAAATTGATTTGGCTAATAAAACAGGAACAATTTTGTGTTTGTGATTTGGCCGATATTTTACAAATGAGTGTTCCTGCTATTTCTCAACATTTAAGAAAATTAAAAGATGTAGGTATTGTAGAAACCTTGAGAGATAAACAAACCATTTATTATTCTATTACTCCTGCCAAAAAAATAATTGTGAACCATATTCTAGATTTAGTCTCTGAAGAGATTGCTGTAACCATTTAAATTACTATCTCATGAAAAATAAAAATACAAACAACAACCCAAAATCAAACAGCCTTTTAGGGCTCAGTCTTTTAACAGCTCTAACTGCTTCACTTTGCTGTATTACACCAGTACTTGCATTATTAGCAGGCACTAGTGGTTTTGCTGCAACTTTTTCTTGGATGGAGCCTTTTAGACCTTATTTAATTGGTATTACCATTTTAGTTTTAGGTTTTGCCTGGTATCAACAACTTAAACCTAAAAAAGAGTTAGATTGTGATTGTGAAACAGACAAGAAACCTACATTTATTAAATCTAAATTATTTTTAGGATTAGTAACCGTTTTTTCTATAATTATGCTAGCATTTCCAAACTATTCAAAAATATTTTATCCTGAAAATAAAAAAAATGTCATTGTTAGCAACGAAGCATATATTCAAAAAATAAATGTTGACATTAAGGGAATGACTTGCTCCTCTTGTGAAGAGCATGTAAATCATACAGTTAATGAATTAAACGGTGTTTTAGATATAAAAACCTCATACAACAATAGTAATACCACCATAGAGTTTGACAAAACGAAGACTTCTATTGAAGAAATTGAAAAAGCAATAAATTCAACAGGTTATAAGGTAATTAAAACTAAACCCATAAAATAGTTAAAAAAAATGAAAATTATTTCTTTAAAAATAACTGGAATGACCTGTGATGGCTGTGCTAACGGCATTAAAAAAAATGTAGCCTCGCTAAATGGTATTAGTCATAATGAAGTAAATTATCAAAAAGGCGAAGGTAATTTTAGCTTTGATGAAAAACTTGTTTCAAAAGAAAATATCATTCAAGAAATTGAAAAAACAGGACATTATAAAGTTGAAACCGAATCAAATTCAAATCATTTCGATTTAATAATTATTGGTGGGGGTTCTGCAGCTTTTTCAGCCGCCATAAAAGCCGAAAGTTTAGGACTAACTACTTTAATGGTCAATAGTGGTTTAAACTTTGGTGGAACTTGTGTAAATGTAGGCTGTGTGCCTTCAAAAAATTTAATACGTGCAGCTGAAACAGCTTACCACGCTACTCACTCTAATTTTAAAGGTGTAAAACCTAGAGGTGCAGATATTGATTTTACTCAAATAATTAAGGATAAAAAACAATTGGTTGCCACTCTTCAACAAAAAAAATACATAGATGTTGTAAGCGATTTTAAAAACTTAACTATGATTAATGGATGGGCTCAGTTTTTGGATGAAAAAACCATACTAGTTGACCAAAAAGACACCTATAAAGCTGTAAAATTTATCATTGCAACTGGGGCAACTACAAATATTCCAAATATTGAAGGCTTAAATGAAGTTAATTATTTAACCAATGTATCATTATTTGATTTAGAAGAAAAACCAGAAAGTCTCACCATTATGGGCGCAGGTTATATAGGATTAGAAATCGCAATGGCTTACAACAGACTGGGAGTTAAAGTAAGAATAATAGAATTTACTGATAGACCCTTACGCAGCCAAACAAAAGATATTACTGATGTATTAGAAACACAAATGAAAAGCGAAGGCATTGAAGTTCTTCCAAATTTCCGCGTTATAAAATTTGAAAAAAGAGGCGCTAATACCATTATTCATTGTAAATGCCCTGATGGTTCATTTACTGAATTCATAGAAAAAGGAAAAATTTTGGTTGCCACAGGAACAAAACCCAATACTTCTAAATTAGGGCTTGAAAATACCAATCTAAACCTTGATAAAAGCGGTCATATTATTGTAAATAATAAAATGGAAACTAATTTATCTAATATATATGCTGCTGGTGACGTTGCAAACACGCCTTCTTTTGTTTACACAGCTGCTGCCGAAGGCAATACAGCGGTAACAAATGCTTTTACAGGAGATCTTAAAACAATAGATTACAATTCATTACCTTGGGTAGTATTTACAGACCCTCAAGTTGCTGGTGCAGGAATGGATGAACTCCAAGCCGAAGCTAATAATATTCCATTTGAAGTTTCAAAATTAGAACTTAAAGACGTTCCAAGAGCATTAGCAGCTCAAGATACTAGAGGTTTTATAAAGTTAATTAGAAATACCGAAACCGATAAGCTTATTGGTGCGCGTATTATTGCACCAGAAGGCGGCGAACTCATTCAGCAACTAAGCATGGCAATCAAATTTGGAATAACCGTAAAAGATTTAGCCGAAAGTTTTTATCCGTATTTAACTTTAAGTGAAGGTATTAAATTAGCAGCCATTACTTTTGGTAAAGATGTTTCTAAGTTAAGTTGTTGTGCAAGTTAATAATACCCCTGCTTTTTACTTGTTTTTTATAATTTAAAAATTAAACAAACACTTGTAAATCAGCTAATTATCAAATTATTTGTAAAGTTTACTGATAAATAGTTGTTTAAAACCTAATAAAGGCAGTACTTTTGCAACTTACCAAAAACTAATTAGTGTGTCCGAAAAAACGTTAGAATTAGAAGAGAGAAAAGTTGGAAAAGACCTTTACAGTTATCAGAAAGCTGCAATTAGCAAAATTTTCAAAAGCTTTGATGAAGCTCCGGATGATTACCATTTATTATATCAATTACCAACAGGTGGAGGTAAAACAGTTATTTTCTCAGAATTAGTTCGCCAATACTTAAAACATCATAAGAAAAAAGCACTGGTATTAACTCACAGGATTGAATTATGTAAGCAAACATCAAATATGCTTACTGAATTTGAGGTAACAAATAAAGTAGTTGATAGCAAAGCAAATTTAGATGACCAAAATAATTACAGCTGTTTTGTAGCAATGGTTGAAACCTTAAACAATAGGTTAAATGATGATAAATTTGATATTTCAGATATTGGGTTGGTTATAATTGATGAAGCACATTACAATTCATTCACCAAATTATTCGATTTTTTCTCAAAATCATTTATTTTAGGAGTAACTGCAACACCTTTGAGTTCCAATATTAAACTTCCAATGAAGGATAATTACAATGAACTAATTGTAGGTGAAACAATAGAATCTTTAATTGAAAACGAATTTTTAGCTCGTGCCGAAATATTTTCATACAACGTTGGATTAACTTCTTTAGAAGTTGGAGCCAATGGAGATTACACTGTAAAATCTTCTGAAGATTTATACACAAATAATGAAATGTTAGGTAAATTAGTAAATGCATACGAATTGCATTCAAAAGGAAAGAAAACACTAATTTTTAACAATGGCATTAATACTTCAATTCAAGTTTATCAATCATTTAAAGCCGCTGGTTACCCTATTGCCCATTTAGACAATACATACAGTAAAAAAGACAGGAAAATGGTGTTAAAATGGTTTAAGGACACACCACATGCCATATTAACCTCTGTAAGCATATTAACCACAGGTTTTGATGAACCAACAGTAAATACTATTATTTTAAATAGGGCAACAAAATCTTTAGGGTTGTATTATCAAATGATTGGTAGAGGATCTCGTATTTTAAAAAACAAAGCTACTTTTACAGTAATAGATTTAGGTAATAATATGCATCGTTTTGGACCTTGGGGAGCAGATTTAGATTGGCAACAAATATTTAAATCACCAAATTATTATTTAGATAAAATTTTAAGTGATGAAGAACTTGAAAGTAATTTTAAATATGAAATGCCCTCTGAGTTAAGGAAGGAATTCTCAAAATCACAAGAAGTTTATTTTGATATTAAAAAAATGTATATTGAATCTGTGAGTAAAGGTGAATCCTCAAAGGTTGTACTAGAACGTTCCTTAAAACAACATGCAAAAATATGTATTGAGAATAGTGAAGATGTGTATGATGCTTTTGAACTATCAAAAAAATTAGGAGATGATATTGATTACAGAATAGAACGTTATACAAAATGTATTTGCAGAAGTACACATAATTTTGTGACTTGGTTAAAAGAAGATTATAGAACAAAGCTTCGTTTGTATTTACGAGATAATTTTGATAGAGATTTTGAAGTTATTCATGGTAGACCGCCAGAAGAATAATTAAATACTAGATTTCCTAAAATAAAATAGTTAAATCCAAGATGGATAAATCACGAAATCCCTTACTTATTATTATTTCATTTTTCTCAATTTATGTAATTTGGGGATCGACATATTTGCTTAATAAAATTGCTGTAACGGAACTTCCACCATTTATGTTAGCCTCTGTACGTTTTATAAGTGCAGGTATTTTAATATTTATAATTGCTTTAATTTCAGGTGTAAAATTAACAATTACAAAAAAACAATTGTTAAATACAACTATTGCTGGCTTTCTGTTTTTAACTTTGGGAAATGGATTAGTGGTGTGGGCTCTAAAATATGTAGATAGTAGTTTTGCTGCCTTAGAAATTTCAGCACAACCGTTAGTTGTTCTTATATTAATGAGAATTTTTGAAGGTAAAAAAATACAAGCAATGTCTGTTGTTGGTGTAATTTTAGGTGTCATTGGTATTTATTTATTGGTTTCCCAAAAGCAACTTTTAACTAGCGAAGACTCTGTATTGGGAGTACTCATGATTTTTACTTGTATGATTAGTTGGGGCTACGGCAGTTTATTTGTAGGAAAAGCCGATCTTCCTTCAAATTATTTTGTGAATACAGGATACCAAATGCTAATGGGAGGCTTTATGTTAATGCTTAATAGTTATTTGTTTGGAGAAACTTGGTCTTTACCAATGGATTGGAGTTTTAAAGTGCAATATTCATTAATATTACTTATTATTTTTGGAAGTATTGTAGCATTTACATCATTCAACTATTTATTAAAAGTAGTATCACCTGAAAAAGTAGCAACTTCAACCTATGTAAATCCTATTATAGCAACTGGGTTAGGGTGGTATTTTTTAAAAGAACAAATTACAACTCAAACTATTGTTGCAGCAATAATTCTTTTAACAGGTGTTTATTTTATCAATACCAAGAAAAAACTTGTTATTTATTCAAGGTTTAGGGATAAAAAAAGGCAGCTATAAAAGCTACCTCCAAAATTATTAAAAAGTAAGTTACTTTGTAAAAGCAAAGTTTAGATTACTTCATTTTCTTATTATTTAATTCTAAAAATTTTCTTCTGTAAAGTAAATAGAGCTACTTGCCATTCTCGAGCTCCTATTTATTAAAATAAAAGAGTTGCGAGTAAACACTTATTAAGCTGACTGACGAAAGGAGGGAAGTGTAATGTGTGTGGAATGGAAAATTAAAGACAAAAAATAATTAATTAAATGAAAACACTCATTAATAATTTATTACTTTTATTCCTTAATATTTAAACATAAAAATAAAATTGGAATTAAAGTTTATTGGTCAAGGTATACATCAGGATTAGGAATTTCTTTCTATTTTATATAAAACGACCTTTAATATTGAAATCTGGGATGTCATATAATGTTGATTTTACAATCCTTTTGTTAAACCTAAATTGTTTTAGATTTTTCTTATGTCTTTTAAATTCAGAATACTCAATTCTTGGATCAAATACAATTTCATCAATTAATTCTAATGGGTATAAAAGATATTGATATAAGTTTGGGTTTCTATCTCTTTTAAATCTACCATTGAACAGTAATCTCACTTCATTTTCGTGGTTAAATGCATCTCTTTATAAATAATAATGATTGCATTTAACCTTCACCACTTGGATTAAAATAAATCCAATTATCTATATTTTCATTTAGAAAATCTTTTAATTTATTTGTAGAGAGATATTTAACTTTTCCTAAATAACAACTATAACCACTTTCGTCTCCTGAAATAGAATAGAGAGAGTTTAATAATTTTCTTGGGGTAGTTGTTATTCTCACTCCATTTTTATTTGGAGATTAAATTCTCCACATTGCATCGTTTTCTTCAGTTTGTGTCCAACATTGTGCAAAAATATTATCTCTAAATCCAATACTCGTTTCTTTTTCATCCTTCATTTTTAAATCAATCACAGAACTTATAATATGATTTTCAAACGGATCTTACCATAGTTTAGGACTCACCAAAAAATTCTTGTGAGTTTCAAATAATTGAAAAAGTCTATTTACAGACAGAAATCGAAAGATAGGTTTATCTTTTTCTTCTTCTGTAAAATTTAGTAGATTTTCTTCCATAGCTTAATCTTTTCTTTCTTTCTTTCTTTCTTTCTTTCTTTCTTTCTTTCTTTTGATGCGTTCTTATGTTTGCTTACTTATTATATCCGTTATAAAATTACTTTTAATAAATTTCAATACCAAATCAAACTCTATAATTTCATTTTATAAAAATGTACTTGATATCTGGATTATCTTTTCTTTCATAGTGAGTTACTAACTCACTATACTTTATTACCTTTTGTGATATGTAATGAATATTGAACTAAAATAATTACTTATATTTGAAGTGTAAAATTGCAATTGAGAATGTCAATACAAAATTTAAGAGAAGAATTCCTTTTAGAAGCTAAAGCTGCACCAAAATTATTTAAGGACTTAGCAAAAGTTGAACAATATATAGCCGAAAGTTATAAAACAAGGGCTCTTATTGAATTGATTCAAAATGCTGATGATGCTGAAGCTACAAAATTTGGAATCCATAGTTTTAAAAATGGATTTATTGTTGCTAATAACGGAAAACCATTTACTAAAAATGATGTTGAAGCACTATGTAGAAGTGGTTCATCAAATAAACAAAGAGGTGGACAAACAATAGGTTATAGAGGTATTGGTTTTAAATCAGTTGTGAATATTGCAAACACAGTTAACATATTAAGTGGCGAATTTAAATTTAGTTTCGAAAGAAGTAAAACAATTAAAGCTCTTAATAATGTATTAGACGTTCCATTAATACGAATACCTCATATTTTTGACCAAAAAGATACTGAATTAGAAAATGAAGTTTCTGAAATCATTGGAGAATATAATTATAATACTGTATTTATTTTCAGTAACGTAATAGAAGAAATTTCTAGAAATGAGTTAGACAGTTTAGATAGAAGTTCTTTATTGTTTTTAAAAAATTTAAACGAAATTCATATTAATTATAAAAATATACATAGAAATATTTTTGTTAAAAAGAATGATGATAATAATGTTGGTAATGTAAAGCTAATTGAAGGCGAATTTGTTGATGAATGGAAAATACAACATTTAGAAAATAACAAAACAGATTTGGTAGCTTTTAAAATTGAAAATGGAATTATAATTCCTGCTTTAAATGACGAATCTGTTATACATTCATTTACGCCAACTAATGAGTTTTCAGGTGCATTTATTAAAATAAATGGTGATTATACGACTGATCCTTCACGTAAATCTGTTGATATGGATGAGTTATCTGTACAGTCTTATAATAATGCAGTAAAAATTATAGTAAAATCCATTAAAGATATTTTGAATGGAGACCTTTCAAAACAAGGGTTTTTCACACCTTTTATAAACGTTCAAACTTCTGAATCAAGCCGATTTAAAAAACTTTTGTTTAAGTCTTTAGATAATGCATTACAAAATAATATTAATTCAATAAGAATTAAACCTGATTGGTTAAATTTTGAAGATTATGAGAATATTTGTAAAAATGGGATAACTTCAATTAGTAAAAATTTAATATCAACTTACCCTGAAATATTTACTTTTTTGAAGTTAATTAATACAAAAATCCTAAATACTTACGATACAATAGAACGCATAAATTCAGTAACCTTGACTGTAATGGGATATGCACAAATCTATTCAAAGATTATTGCTCAATATAGATATGATTTAGATAGTACTACAACTGAAAAATTGAAAAATTTGAGTTTATTTCCTACACAGAATGGCATTTTAAGTGCAAATCAAATTACGAGTACAAATGAATTAGAAAAAGAATTTATTAATTACCTGAATAACAATGTTGATTCTGCTGATGCAACAATGTTTTTTAAAAAGTTTGGAATTGAAACTAGCCAATCTATTGGAATAGTGAGCGTTAATAAAAATGAGATAAAAGCACCAACGTATACAAATGAAATATTAAATAATACTTCTACTTTTAAAATACCACCTACAATAAAAAAATGGAGAAGTACTGAGAAAAATGCACAAGAATATTTGAAAGCATTAAATGTTGCCTTATCTGTAAAGGATGTAACAGAAGCTAATCTAGGTTATGATTTGGAAATGATGTTGCATAATGGGAAAAGAATTTATATAGAAGTTAAAAGTGTAAACTCTTTTATAGAACCTTTTAAAATTTCAAATAATGAATATTCTAGTGCACATAATTATGGAGAAGACTATTATATTGCTCTTGTTATAAATAATGATGACTTTAAAATAATGTTTGTACCAAACCCAATTAAAAATTTATCATTTGAAAAAAAATGTGAACGGTGGTCTTGGTTTTGTGATGAGTATATTAATGATTTACAAGAAATTAATCAAATTATATTATAAAAATGGTACCAATTAAAGATGCTATAAGTAGTGGCGCGTGGTTGCACTGTGAATATCTATATTCCGATAAATTATATAAATTTCGTCTTAAAATTAATTCATTTAGAAAAATAAGTATTTCTGAAATAGATAACCCTGAGAAAATAGAGAATTTTGATATTAATTCTATTTTATGGTTAATGAATATGGAAGTTATTAACCTTACTAAGGTACCTATTGAACCTTATTGGGGACCAAGACATCTCATTTTAATTGATCAGGATGATTTTAATTTTCATGTTTTTGAAGATGATTATTTGATAAGGAAATCAAATTTTAGTGATACTTCAGGTACAAATAGATTTTGTTATCCGGACCTAGTACCAAAAATTAAGGCTGTAGGTTCAATAATTTTTAAATTACCAGATGATGATGAAGCTGAATATTCTATATCTTCGCAATATAATGGGTCTGTTCAAGAAATCTAATTTTAAAAATTATATTATTGGAAAAAGACAAAATTAAATTATTAACCACTAAACTTTATACAGAGAAGTATGAACTAGTCACTAGTTTTGATTTTAAAGATATTTCACATATTAGACATAAAAAAAACCGAGATATAAAAGAGGAGCTAAATCCAAAATATATTTATAAATACTTTAACAATGAGAAACATAACCTAGAATCATTAGCAAAAAACTACTTTTATCTATCACACCCAAAAGATTTCAATGACCCATTTGATTGCCTTAATAATTTGCCATATTCTAAACTTAGTTCAGATGTAAATAGCATGGGTGTTTGTTGCTTCAGTCAAATAAGAAATATTTCACCAATGTGGGGAAATTACGCTAATAATTATAAAGGTTTCTGTTTAAAAATTGACACTGAAAAATTAAAAAATAAAAATAGAAATATTTTCTTTTCAAAAGTGATATATGAGAAGAATATCCAAAATCTGATCAACTTTGAAAGTTTGAATAAAATAAAAGATGAATTAAAGAAATCTAATGATTTTAGTGATAAAGATAAAAGACATATTCTTGAAGTAGTCAAGTTTTTTTATAGAACTTCAATTAAATATAAAAATTGGAGTTATGAAAAAGAATATAGATTTATATCGCCTAGTATAATTAATAATGAGAGAAACTTAAAATTTAATATAAATTGTATTGAAGAAATATACATAGGTTATAAAATGAAATTGGAAAAACCTGAATTTTACAGAAAACTAACTAATATTTTGAAAGGTAAATATAAACACGTGAAAATTTTTATTGTTAAACCAGATACTGTAGATTTAAAATTGAATTTTCTTCCAATTAAACAATAAAATTACCTTAAAATAATATTTACAGTGTTTCTTAAATTGATTAATTTCTTTTTTTAACGGCCTCATAAAACTTTGGCTAAAACAATAGGCGAGTGAGCGTACATATTTTAGGGGTTTAGTAATGCTGTTTCTTAAGAGTTATTATTATACAAGGGATTTCAAAATAATGTTAACCAGTTCCAATGTTTCCTAAAATATAGCGATTGAGGCGTTAATTGTTTCCAAAATTATATGCAGCCTTGAATTTTTGTTTCTTTTGTTTCAAGACAAAAGATAATGAAAAATAAAAAAAATATAAATTGAAATACAAATCTAACAAGTGTATAGAAATTTTAAGCAAGGAAAATGCGGTTGGAAAATTTTATACTCTTGTGGAAAGCTTACGAGAAGCTCGTGAAAAAAATTACAACGAAGATTTCCTCGAATATGAGAATTTCAATAACATCTAAAAGTTAGCTTTTATTTTGGCGTTGGCAAGCGGCTGGAAATTGTGGTTTAAAAATAATTGCATTAGCAATTTTGTTTTAAATAAACAATCGAGCGTTTGGCAGTGGCAACTGCGAAGCACATCACGAATACCTAATAAATAAAATAGAAATTAGATGAGTAATTTAACATAATGGCAAATTATAGCTACAAATGGTTTACTAAATTACTGTACACTGAGAATCGTGTATTTGAAATTTTCTTAACCCAAGTACAGAATATCGTATAGAAACGAAAGGCTTCTGGGATATTTAACATAATATTCAATTATAACTATCAAATAGAAATGTGAACTTCAAAGCCGTAATTTCTTTTAACATAATAAGCCGGAGGCTGTCTAAAAAGTGTCATTCTGAATGTAAATGAAGAATCTCCTTGAAATTAAACATTTATATATCAAGATGTTGAGATTTTTCACTTTGTTCAAAATGACAAGTATAATTGCTTTTCAGACAGCCTCCTCTTATTATGTATAAATAGCCTGAAATACGTCTATACAGAAATTACTATGTTTGTATTATAATGTTCTGCGTTATGTTACTTTGCTTGGGCAAAAAGCTTTATACAACAAAAATCTTCTTTGATTTTTTCTTTCTAAAAGTTTCTTTAAAAATATAATGGAACACTCTTTTTACGAAGCGACGATAGGAGAGTAGTGGAATGTGTGTGGAATGGTTAATTATATAAATATCTAAAAATAACCTAAAGTATTTTTTACTTCATCTTTATGTTTTCTACCTATTGGAATTGTAATTCCTTTTAAATTTAATTTACTAGGAGAAAAAGAATCAATAAAATCAAGATTAATAATATAAGATCTATGAACTCGTAAGAATTTTTCTTTTGGCAGAGATTCTTGTATAGATGTGATACTTTTATGAGTAATAATTTCTCTTTCGGTTGTTTTTACTCTTATATAATTTTTAAGGCTTTCGATAAAAACAATGTCTTTTATAAAAATTTTTTGAAGTGACTTTTCAACTTTTAAATAAATAAATTTATCTCCACTCAGATATTCTAATTGTTTATTTTCGAGTTCAATGGTTCTTTGATTTGTCTTTTTCCAATTTTTAAAAAACACATATCCAAATGGAATAATTGCAGCAATGTTAATGTCTAAAAGAGTATTCATAACTTCTGTAATAGCAAAGAAATTACCACTCTTAAAATCTTGTAAATATGTTGGCTGAATAATATAAAAATACAACACTCTCTGAATAAAAAGTGTAACAATAATTAATAAAAATAGGTAAAATAAAAGAAACTTTCCATATTCCTTTTGAAGTAAAAAATTAGGGAACAAAAAATATAATGTCACATATACCAAGATTAATCTAGAAGGAAGACTAAACACTTGAATCATAAAGTTTCTAAAATAGTCGTTGTCATAAGTTCCCCAAATCAGTGTAAAAAAGCATATAAATATAAACCAGTATAGTATGTGCTTAACTATTTGATTTGTAATTATTTTTTTGCCTAAAATAGGAGACTTCATTATTGTGAAAATTATTTTACAAAAATGTAAAATATAATTTAAATAACCACTAATTAAATACATACAACTAGTAATTTTATATAAAAACAAGTTCGCTAGTATAATTTATTTTTTAATGTCATTACATTAATACTCACTTCAATTCAACTTAAGAAGTCGTTTAGTATAAGCAAAAGGTTATCTATATAATTGGTTTGTTTCACAACATTTCTGTTAGTAATATTGACATATTATAATTTAAAAATTCACCAAAATGAGTATTGTATTTAGAACTCCAATTATTTGCGTATTACTATTTTTTTTAACTCAATTTATAAATGCTCAAAACATTACATTAAATAGAGTAGAACCACCAAATTGGTGGATTGGAATGGAAAACACCAAGTTGCAACTTTTAGTTTATGGAGAAAATATTAGCGAAACAAAACCGATTATTACTTATGATGGGGTTACGATAAATAGTGTGACAAAATTAGAAAGCAACAATTATTTATTTATAGACTTGACAATTTTAAATAACACAAAAGAAGGTGTGTTTGACATTATTTTCACTTCTAATAATGGAAAAGAATTAGTTTATAAGTATGATTTAAAATCAAAAAAAGAAAGAAATAATAGTAATCAAACTGTTAATGCTTCAGATGTCATATATCTTATCACACCAGATCGTTTTTCTAACGGAGATCCTACAAATGATTCTACTGACGATACACTTGAAAAAATTGATCGTTCTAATAAAGATGGAAGACATGGTGGAGATATAAAAGGAATAATTAATCATTTAGATTATATTCAAAATTTAGGTATAACGACTTTATGGCTAAATCCATTTTTAGAAAATGACCAACCAAAATACTCATATCATGGTTACGGAATTTCAGACTTCTACAAAACAGATAGTCGCTTTGGAGGGAATAAAGATTTTAAAGATTTGGTAGATTTATCTCATCAAAAAGGGATGAAAATAATTATGGATCAAGTATTTAATCATTGTGGCTCTGGTCATTGGTGGATGAATGATTTACCATCTGAAAATTGGTTAAATCAATGGGAAACATTTACTCGAAGTAACTTTACCAATATTGCTGCATCTGATCCTCATGTTTCAAAAAGTGATTATAATCTATTTACAAGAGGTTGGTTTGATACTAACTTACCAGATTTAAATTTGGATAATTTATTTTTAGCAACTTATTTAATTCAAAATTCTATTTGGTGGATTGAATATTCTAATTTAGACGGGATTAGAATGGACACATACCCTTATCCTGATAAAAAAGTAATGGCAAAATGGATACAAACAATTAAAACGGAATTCCCAAATTTTTACATTGTTGCAGAAACTTGGGAAGCAAAAGCATCCTCATTATCATATTGGAATAATGGAGGTGTAAATAATGACGGGTATAATTCTTATGTAAATAGTGTATGCGATTACCCTCTATATTATTCAATGCTTAAAGCATTCGGAGAAGAAAACAATATCTATAAAATTTACGAAACATTGGCAGAAGATTTTTTGTATGGTGACGCATTTAATAATAAGATTTTTAATGGAAACCACGATGTTGGTCGATTGTTTACACTGTTAAATGAAGATGTTGACAAACTAAAATTAAGTATGGCATTTATTTTAACAACAAGAGGGATTCCTCAATTGTATTATGGAGATGAGTTGTTATTTGATGGTGATAAACCTGATGGGCAATTACGAAAAGATTTTCCAGGAGGTTGGAAATCTGACAAAAGAAATGCCTTTACTAAAAAGGGAAGAACGATTCAAGAAAATGATACTTACAATTATATAAGTACGATTTTACATTGGAGAAAAAATGCAAAAGAAATTCATACTGGAAAATTGAAACATTTTCAACCTATAGAAAATATTTATGTGTATTTTAGATATACAGTTACTGAAAGTACCATGGTTATCATCAATAACAGCAAAAATGATATTAATAAATATAGTTTAGAGCGTTATAAGGAATCTTTAGTTGGGTATACTTCAGGAATGGACATTATAACAAACACTAAACTTTCTTCCTTAAAAACTGTCAATTTAAAAGCCAATAAAGCGTTAATTATTAAACTAAGCAACTAATGAAAAGTATATTTATTTCGGGAGGAGCATCTTATAATTCAGTCATTGCTTTAGATGAATTCCCACAAGTAATTCCACAAACCATTCATCATTGTCACTTTAACGAAACTATTGGAAATACAGGTGCAGGAAAAACATTAACACTTTCAAAATTAGGTTTTAAAACTATATTCCATTCGTTAATTGGTAATGATATATACGGTGAAAAAGTTCGATCATTTTTACAAGAACCAAACCTACACTTTATTTCTGACGTTGACCTTAATGGAACAGAAAGACATCTAAATATTATGAATAGTAGAGGAGAACGTATCTCTATTTTTATAAATCCAAGTACTGATGAACCAAAAATAGATTATCAAAAATTTCAAAAATATATAACTAATGCTGATTATGTCGTGATTAACATTTCAAATTATTCTAGAAATCTATTGCCAATTTGTAAACAATTGAATAAAGAAATTTGGACAGACTTACACGATTATGATGGGAAAAATAGTTACCATCAAGATTTTATTGATGCGTCTGATTATATTTTTTTAAGCTCAGATAATTTACCCGATTATAAGCCATTCATGATACAACAAGTCACAAAGGGTAAGAAATTAGTAGTTTGCACTCACGGAAAAGGTGGTGCAACTGCTTATACACACAAGGGTGAATGGGTAGAAGTCCCCATTATTAATAATTACGTAATGAAAAACACAAATGGAGCTGGAGATGCTTTCTTTTCTGGATTTCTCTATGGGTTTTCAAAAGGATATGACACAAAGAAATGCATGCAATTTGGAACCATCAGTGCAGGTTTATGTATTGAATCGGAACTTATAGCAAATATAAATTTGAGTGAAACTCTTATTGAAAAAGAGTATCAGGCTTATTTTTAAATAAGCAGGACATACTATTAATACTATAATATAGATTTTTAATGCTCAACTATTTGCTTCATTATTGGTATCACCATTTCCCAGCCTTTTAAAGATTCTTCGTATCTTTTTTTTCCTTGTGTTACTGTAGCAAAGTTACCTTGAGTTAATCGTAATAGTGTTTTATTATTTATTTCTATCAACTCGTAAGTTAGGTTGAGATAATTTTCGGGAATATCCTCAATTTCCATGTTTGGATCAAACATTGTGAAAGTTACTTTATCTCCTTTTTTACATTCAATTATTTCTCCTTTTACATAAATAACTTCTTTCCCTTCTTCGGTATAGCCTTTCCAAAGAATAGTATTACCGACTTCCCAATTAGACAATACTTCACATCCAAACATATATTGTTTAGTTATTGATGGGTTTGTTAGCAATTCCCAAACTTTTGCTTTGTTTACGTTGAATATAACTTCTTTTTCTATTTTCATAATTGTATTAGAGTTTTTTGATTTACATCCTAATATTAGTGATAAGATTATCATTGATGAGAACAATTGGATATTATACATTTTTTCGTGTGAAATAAAAAACAAAAAAGATGGTGGAGGCACGCATGAACTGACTAAATTATTAGACAAAATCTCTGAAGATATTGATTCAGGTAAGTATAAAGATAAAATAATAATTGGTATTTATGATAATGATTCTTCAGGTTATCAAGAGTTTAACGGGCTTAAAGAAAGTGAATATCAGATATTTAAGCAAGGGGTTGTAAAAAAGCATAAAACGAAAAATATTTATGCTATTATAATACCTATACCTACAGGTATGGAAATTTATAATCAAAGGAAACAAGAATTTAAATTCTTTGAAATTGAGCACTATTTTCCAGTGAGTTTTTTAGAAGAAAATAATATGTTGACCGAATTAGATATTAATGGTATATTTGAAATAACAGGTAATAAAGCTGATTTTGCAGATAAAATTAAGGTTTTAAATGAACCGGAAATTTTCAAAATATTTGAGAATTTGTTTTTTGTTATAGATGAGATTAATAATGAATCTATAAATTATTTTTAAAAACGGCCTCATAAAACTTTGGCTAAAACAATAGGCGAGTAAGCCGTAATTGTTTCCAAAGTTATATGCAGCCTTGATTTTTTTGTTTTCCAGCGCTCCAACTCGCTCAAAATTTCAAAGATTCTTAATCTTTAAAATTTATGCCGTATCAAGGAAAAAAGATAAGCATAATGAAAGAAAGTTCTTTTAGAAACGAAATTTAAGCAAGTGTTTAGAAATTTTTATTTTACTCACAGCATTATTTATTTTAAAAATTTACAATAGTGTTCGTGAATCTCCTAATAAGTCGATTTCAAAAATTTTAAACTGTTGCACCAACTTAACGAGAACAACCTGAAAACTTTTTAAACGAGAATATTCAGTAATATTCAAAACAAAATTATGAAACTAAAAGGATTGCTTTTTTTGGCGTTGGCAAGCGGCTGCAAATTGTGTGTAAAATAAATTGAGTTAACAATTTGGTTTTAAAAAACAATAAAGTGGTTGGCAGCGGCAACTGCGAAGCACATCACGAATACCTAATAAATAAAATAGAAATTAGATGAGTAATTTAACATAATGGCAAATTATAGCTACAAATGGTTTACTAAATTACTGTACACTGAGAATCGTGTATTTGAAATTTTCTTAACCCAAGTACTGAATATCGTATAGAAATAGAATGTTCCTGGGATATTTAACATAATATGCAATTATAGCTATCAAATAGAAATGTGAACTTCAAAGCCGTAATTTCTTTTAACATAATAAGCCGGAGGCTGTCTAAAAAGTGTCATTCTGAATGTAAATGAAGAATCTCCTTGAAATTAAACATTTATATATCAAGATGTTGAGATTTTTCACTTTGTTCAAAATGACAAGTATAATTGCTTTTCAGACAGCCTCCTCTTATTATGTATAAATAGCCTGAAATACGTCTATACAGAAATTACTATGTTTGTATTATAATTTATATTATGTTAAATAGGGTATTCTAAACCCCTAACTTTAAAAATACTAGCAATTAAAATGTAAAATTAAATCCAAGTAAATAATTACTACCCTTGCCACTACTAAAAGTTAATTCCATATGTTTTTTTTGATACGATGTAGTAAATAAATAAGTGCTTCCAATACCAATAAAAGCTCCACCAACTACATCCAATAAATCATGTTTATTAGATTTTATTCTAGAATACGCTGTAAGGCTAGCTAAAATATAAGCAGGAATTCCATATTGAAACCCATATCTTCTTTGCAAATAAGAAGCACTTTGAAAAGTTATTGAAGTATGCCCTGAAGGAAAAGAATTAAAATCACTTCCATCGGGTCTTTTTTTAACAATCGCTAATTTAAGTATTGTTGTTGTAGCAAAATTAATAGCAAATCCTTTATAAAACTGTTTTCTGCCAATTTTATCGTTGTTAATTATTGTGGCTGCAAATGCACTTAAAGGTAATACAACCAAAAGAGCATCACCAGCTGATTTAAAATTAGTATTTTGTGAACTTACATTTGTAAAAGTTAAGCAGGTAAAAAGTATTACATACATTTTTACAATACATTTTCTTTGAAAATCTATTGCGGTCATAAACTTCATAATAACTAAAACATTTTAGGTCGCATAAATGTACTTATTTTTATTTAGGTTTTAGTTAAAAAACCATTGCCCTATCCATTTCAACACATATATTTGTACTATGCAGCTAGAAATTATTTTTGAAGATAAATTTATTATAATTGTAAATAAACCCAATAACATTTTAGTTCATAACTCTTATTACGCTCGTAATATTAAAGATGCTACTTTGTTAGAAATTCTAAAACAACAAATGGGTATTACTCTTTATCCTGTTCACCGTTTAGATAGAAAAACTTCAGGAACTTTAATTTTGGCTAAACAACAAGAAAATGTTGCTATTTTCCAAAAACTCTTTAATTCTAATCAAATAGAAAAGGTATACATAGCAATTGTAAGAGGCTTTGTAACTAAATCTAGAATTATTGACTCTCCTGTTAAAAATCCTGATACTCAATCTTACAAGGAAGCAACAACTTTTTTGGAACCTATTTTTACAAAATCAATAGAAATTCCGGTTCATCCTTATGAAGTTTCAAGATATAGTTTGGTAAAACTTACACCTTCTACTGGTAGAATGCATCAGCTTCGAATTCACATGAACAAAATAAGTAACCCTATTATTGGAGATTCTAAATATGGAGATAGATTTCATAATAGAATGTTTGAACAGAAATTTAACTGTTGCAATTTATTTTTACATGCTTATTTAATAAGTTTTATACACCCTATTTCTGACAAAAAAATAACCGTAAAAGCCCAATTTTCTTCTGATTGGCTATCTGTTTTTAAAATATTTCATTGGGATTATTTGAAAACATAAAAATCGTTTTCAAACTTTAGTTCTGAATACTTCATACTTCAAAATTTTGTATAAACAACAGTCAAAATGTAGAATCAATTTTACCCCAAATCAAAAAATTCAATATCTTTAACTGTCCAAATAATAAATATCCCCAAGCTATTTCACCAGCCACCTCGTTAATGGCCAATAAATAGCATATTTATTGTTTATTTACTCTACAAAATTTGAAAGAACTAAAATTTGAAAACGATTAAAGTATTTGTATTTACACACCTATTTTGCTAACAATTTTTGTTGTTTTTCTTTTTTCATTATAAGTAATATAAGTTCAAATACTTGTTCTTTAATATATTTAAAATTTTCAATATAATTTTTCACTTCTTTTTTTAAAAGCTCATGTTTTTCTCTAATGGTATCTTCTTTTTTTAAATAAACTTTTTCAATTAATAATGCTAAATTAATATTGTGTTCTTTAATTGAATTAATTAATTCATCTCCTAATTTTTTTTCGTGATTGATACCATTTAAAAATAATTTTGCTTTTGTAAAATTATTGGAATCACACAAACCAATAATATGTTCTGCTAGTAACTCTTTGAGAAAATTTTGCTCAACTTTAATAAATTTAATTTCAGAAATCCATTGTTTTGATTTACTATGCAAATAATCTATACTGTGTTTAAATGTAGCCACTTTTTGTTTTGGAATTACTTGTTTCATTTTAGTTGTTTTTAAATTGATTAAGAGTCCGAGAAATAATTACATATCTCTCGGGCTCAAAAAAAGAAGATTAGCTTATTTCTATCACTTTTTTGTGTTCTTCACTTTTTAAAATCTCCAATTTCTCTAAATGAACCCTTAGAACACCATTGTCATATTTAGCCTTAATCTTCTTACTAAAATCTATACTCTTTGGTAATGTAAAAGATCTTTTAAAAGAGTTAAAATAAAACTCTTGTCGAGAGTATTCTTCATCTTTATCTTCTACACTATTTTTGTTTTCCGCTGCTATTGTTAAAATATCATCGGTAATGGTTACTTCAAAATCTTTTTTTGAAAAACCAGGTGCTGCAACTTCAATTTCGAAGTCGTTTTTGTTTTCCTTAACATTAATTGCTGGTACCCAATTATCTTCTAAAATCAAATCTTCATTTAAAAGCCTATCTGTATCTAAAATATCAGGTAGCATTTGATCAAATAAAGGAAAACGTCTGTTAAATTTAATAAGTGACATGATAAACTATATTTTAAAAATTAAACCTCCATCTTTTTATTACACACTACAAGTTAGTTTATAAATGCTAAAATGGCAATGATAGCCATCATTGTAAAAAATGATTGTTATCAATTTAAATATTGATTTACTGTATTTTAAGTAGCTTTTTTTTATTGATAAGCTTAATACTTTTGGGTTCTATTTCAATCAGTTTTTCCACTTTAAAATCATGTAAAGTCCTTATTAAAGTTTCCTTAGCAATTCCTATTGATTTAGCCAAATTACTGCGTGAAATAGTGATTTTATTTTCAGAATTTACAAAATTGGTAGTTGCTAATTTGAGTAAAGTAATCGCTGTTTTTTTTCGAACGCTACCATAAGCTAAAAGTATTAATTGCTCTTTTACATCAATTAAATTACTAGCTAATAAATCTATAAATTCATATATAATAGAAGGATTATTTTTTGTGATTTCAATTATTTCATTTTTAGTGATTTTATACAATTGAGTAGTTGTAATTGCTTTAGAATTTTCAAAATGAGCCAAACCTTTTATAAATGAAGAATAGCCAAAATATTGATTTTTTGTAAAATACCCCGTAACAAATTCTTTACCTTCATTGTTAATTTTGTACGTTTTTACTTCTCCTTTTTTTATAAAAAAAACGTGATTACTTAAATTTCCTTTGCAATAAATTGACGCTCCTTTTTCATAATTATATATTTTTTTTGCTCTAAAAACTGAATCATATTTTGAATATGCTGCTCATGTTTTTCGTGGGGTTCAACATGTTCAATTTCAGTAATTAGGCCTTCATTCTTATTTTTAAATGCCTCTGCCCTTTTTAACCTGCTTTCAATTACTCTCAATAACTCAGATTCTTCAAAAGGTTTTCTTAAAAAATCATCAGCCCCTAACTCCATTCCTTTGCGCAAATCAGTATAAGTCGTTTTTTTTGTAGTTAAAAAAACAAAGGGAATACTTATTAAATGAGGTATTTTAGATATTATTTGCAAAACTCCAAACCCGTCTAATTCAGGCATTGAAATATCACATATCAATATATCTGGTAAAAAAGATTTTGCCAATTGTACTCCTAAAAATCCGTTTTCGGCTGTTTTAACCCTGTAATTTGCAAGTTCTAATATTTTGGATGTAGTTTCCCTAATATTTTTATCATCTTCAATCAATAGTGCCTTTTTCTTCATGGCTATTAATTTTAATAAATGAACTTATAAATACTCAAATTTAATAAATACATTTAAATAAAGTATTATTTAAAATAACTCTTGAGATGAAAGTTATTACTTAAATAAGTAATAATTAATGATAAAAATCAGATATGAAATTTATTTTACTAATAATTTAGCAATTCAACAATGTTAGCATACAAACGATTTTTAGGTAAAAACATATCTTCCAAGTTTTTAGCAAATGGTATTGGGGTTTCTAAACTCCCCACACGTTTAATTGGAGCATCTAAATATTTAAAGCAATTTTCAGTAATTAAAGCTGAAATATCCGAAGCAATTCCTCCAAAAAGGGTGTCTTCTTGTAAAATTAATGCCTTACCTGTTTTCTTTACAGATTTATAAATCGTTTCTGTATCAAGTGGTTGTAAAGTTCTTAAATCTATTATATCTGCTGAAATTTGATGTTTTTTCACTTCGTTTAAAGCCCAATGCACTCCAGCGCCATAGGTTATAATACTTATATCATTTCCTTCGTTCAAAAGAGTAGCTTTCCCTAAAGGAATGGTGTAATAACTATCTGGAACTTCTTGGTAAACAGACCTATACAGTGCTTTATGTTCAAAAAACAGTACGGGGTTTTCATCTTCTATTGAAGTTGCTAACAATCCTTTAGCATCATAAGGGAATGCAGGATAAACAACCTTTAAGCCAGGGGTTTTGGTAAACCAAGCTTCATTTGTTTGACTGTGGAAAGGGCCTGCTCCTACTCCAGCACCACAAGGCATACGTAAAACAATATCCGAATTTTGATTCCAGCGATAGTGTGATTTGGCTAATAAATTAATAATGGGATTGAATCCTGAGGTTACAAAATCAGAAAATTGTAATTCAACAACAGATTTAATTCCGCAAATCGAAAGTCCGTAAGCAGCCTCAATAATACTTGATTCACAAATTGGTGTATTTCTAACTCTATTTGCTCCAAATTTTTCTAAAAACCCTTCAGTAATTTTAAAAACACCTCCATATTCAGCAATATCTTGCCCCATTATTACCATATCCCCAAAGCGTTCCATACTTTGTTTTAGTCCTTGTGAAATAGCATCAATAAAACGAATATTTGTAGTTTCTAGTTGTGGTTTTATTTCTACATAATTCGTTTTCTTATAAACATCTGCTAATTCCTTTTCAACTGTAGATGAAGTTTCTTTTTCATCAAAAGCAATTTTTAAATGTTCATTAAGTTCTTTTGTAAATTTATCTTTAATTTGCAGTTCGTTTTCTATAGTTAAAATCATTTCCTTTTTTAAAAAAGCAACAAAATTTTCTACAGGATCTTTTAAAGACCATTCATTCAATAATTCTTGAGGAACGTATTTTGTACCACTAGCTTCTTCATGCCCACGCATTCTAAATGTTTTAAACTCTAAAAGTACAGGTCTTGGTTTTTTTCTAACATCTTCAGCAATTTCTTTTACTTTGGAATAAACTTCTAAAATATTATTTCCATTTATAATATGACTCTCCATTCCATATCCTATCCCTTTATCTGCAATGTTTTCACATTTAAACTGTTGACTTGAAGGCGTTGAAAGACCATATCCATTATTTTCTACACAAAACAATACTGGTAAATCCCAAACGGCAGCTACATTTAAAGCTTCATGAAAATCTCCTTCGCTTGTACCTCCATCTCCTGAAAAAACAACAGCAATACCAGCTTCGTTTTTAAGAATATTTGCTAAAGCTATACCATTGGCAACACCTAATTGCGGACCTAAATGAGAAATCATACCAATAATTTTATGTGCTAACACACCAAAATGAAAAGATCTGTCTCTACCTTTCGTATATCCCTTTTTTTTACCTTGCCATTGTGAGAAAAGTTTATGCAATGGAACATCTCTAGATGTTAACACACCTAAATTTCGATGCATTGGTAATATATAATCTTGCTCATTTAGTGCTGTTGTAACACCAACCGATATGGCTTCTTGTCCAATTCCTGAAAACCATTTTGAAATTTTACCCTGACGTAATAAAATGAGCATTTTTTCCTCAATTAAACGAGGTTTTAAAAGTGCTTTGTATAGGTCTAACAATTCAACATCACTAAAATGCTTTCGATTGTAAATAATTGGCGTTGGAATAGTATTGTCTGTTCTCATTAAATATAAAATAAATTTAAATGTACACTATTGTTCTAAAACAAAATATACCTTATCAAAAAAAAATGATAAGGTATATTTTAAAGTTAATTCTATAAATATTACAACTCTCCAAATATAGAGTGCATTAAACGTTTTTTATCGTTGATACTTTCTTCTAAAGAAATCATAGTTTCAGTTCTTGAAACACCATCTATATCGTCCATTTCAAAAATTATTTCCTTTGCATGAGTTGTATCTCTCGCTCTTATTTTACAAAAAATATTGTATTTACCAGCAGTAATATAGGCTATTGTTACATTTGGTATTTTCTTTAAGTCTCTAATAACTTGTTTTGTTTTTGAAGTTCTGTCTAAATAAATACCAACATGTGAAATAAATGAATAACCCATTTTTTCATAATTTAATGTTAGTGTTGAACCTTTAATAATTCCTTCATCTTCCATTTTTTTCACCCTAACATGGATGGTTCCTGCAGATACAACTAATTTTTTAGCAATATCCGTAAAAGGAGTTCTGGCATTTTCAATTAAAATATCTAAAATTTGATGATCAATTTCGTCTAGAATAAATTTCTTCATAATCTGTTTATGTTAAAAAAAAATATATTTATTCAGCAAATTTATTAAAAAAAAACGATAAAACGACAAATTATTTACGAATTTGACAATTTTAAATCCTTTAATTTTAAATTTTCTTTATTTACATAGTTATAAGTGTAGTAATTTGTTAAATCTCCTGTTTTTTCAATATGCTTGTACCGTATTAACTTGTTATTTTCTACTTTAAACCTGTATTGAATACCTATATCTTTCGTGTGTTCAATGTTATTCTCTTTAATTGTGACATTTTTATAAATGATATCAAGAAACTTCTTTTCATTATTTGGAATATTGAAATAAGGTTTATAATTAATGTAATTTTTAGAGGTTGCTATATAAAACAATCCTTTTAATAATGCATAAAAATTGAATTTTCTGGTAATATCTCTTTCGTAATCATTTTTAAAATGCCCTGCTTCAATTAAGATTGTATTGTGTCCTAATTTTTGAAAATTATCTCCGGTAGCAGTTGGATAGAATTCATCGGTGTATCTACCAATATGATTCGGAATTATTTGCTGTAGAAAGCTATTCATGGCAACAATAACACTCATAGTTTGCTTTCTGCCGGTTGTTAACGTCCTTTGAATGTCTTCTGAAGGTGCTAGGAAAGAAATAGTTGCCGGGTTTTGAGATCCTTTAACATTAAAAATAGAACGCTGGTCATGTAAATTAAAACAAAATTTAGGGTTCAAATTTTCTAACGTACTTCTTAATAACCTACTTTCAATCGCCTTTTGAGCTACAGCATCTCTATTCAAATCTATTTTAATGGCGTTTTCTCGAGTAAATTGAATGGCGCCATCTGGATTTAATAAAACTATAAATTCAAGCGTACAATTAGAAAGGATTAATTCGGTTATTTTTTTAATTTCAACAGAATCATCTTCAAAAAAATGAAACAAATCAAATAAAGCCTTAGTTCCTGTACTTTCATTTCCATGCATTTGAGACCAAGTAAGAATCTTCACTTTACCAGTGCCAACGCTTATTTTATAAATTGGGATATTATTTTCTGAATAGCCTAAAATTTCTTTTTTAAATTTTGAGGATAAACTTAAGATTAAAGGATCAATATCTACAAACAAAATTCTTCTACCTTTTAATCTTTTTTCAAAATTTAAATTATACCAACGTTCTAACTTATTTACACTCATAAAATCCATGTTACAAATGTAAATAATCAAATGTTTACAATTGTATACAAGATTACCTATTCAAAAATATACAATTGTAAACATTTTACTTGCTTTTATTTAAGTATGTGAACCATTTAGATAAATGAAATAAGAAAAATCTATATACTAATTTTAAAGTCTTGTTAATTAATACATTAGTTAGTATTATTTGAAGTGATTATTGTAGGTTTAGTCAGGGTTTATTACTCGTTTAAATTTATTTTTTGTTTCTTACTTAGAGATATGTTACATTTGTAATATTAATTTTATTACAATGGTAAACGTTGAAGAATTTGCAAAACGGCTTAAAATAATTATAGATTATTACGAAATATCGGCATCCCTACTAGCAGAAAAAATGGAAATACAGCGATCGAGTATTTCACATATTTTATCTGGAAGAAATAAACCCAGTTTAGAATTTGTGCTTAAAATTTTAAAAACATTTCCCGAGGTAGAATTATATTGGTTACTAAATGGTATTGGAGAATTTCCCAAACAAACAATAACGAACAACAAATACACTCCCCTATCTTTGACTGATGGTGGCAGTACACAAACAAAAAAATTAGGTACTGAGAGTGTAACTGATGCTAAAAAAGAAGATGAAATTGAACGAATCGTTATTTTTTATAAAAATGGCACTTTTAAAAATTTCATTTCCTAAAACAACCTTCTACCGGTTTTGGGTTGTTATAAATTACTCTCAATATTGTAAATAATAGAAGAAAAAATTAATTAAATGATTTTCAATTTAAACCTTGATTGGTATTATCCTAATTATTATAAACAACGCTCGATTAATTGGGGGTTGAACAATTAAAGAAATTGAGTTAGTTATCTGAATGTTTTAGTCAAAAACAGAATTACACAAATCTTATAAAAACCAGTTGAACTTAAAAAAGTAAAATTTATACAGGTAAATTATTCAATTAATTTAGCCATACCTGTTTTTAAAATTAATATCAATTCTTCTTTATTCTCATTGCTAGATTGCTGTTGTGTATAAACCAACTGATTCAGCATATTAATTGCCATTTTATCAAAATTGAATTTTTTATACAGTTTACCTAATTTTACAAAATCATTTGTAAGGTTTATTATTGCTTCTTTATTGTCACTTTCTGAAATCCATTTAAACGCTTCAGAATAAAGCTGTTGCACTCTTTTATTGTTAGATAAAAACATACCGCTTAACACATGGTTTGCTATAAAAGGTAATTTTGTTTTATCTTTTTCATTAATATAAATATTGGTAATTGCCTCAGCTAAAAGTTTTTCAGTATCACTATTTAAGGTATTAATTTTTTTCAATGTGGTTTCTCTATCTATTTGATATAAAGAAAATAATGATTTTCCTAAGATAGCGTATGATTTACTATTCATCCCTTTTTCAAAAAGAGACTTATACTTTACTTCAACTAATTTACCTAAAACTTCTATTGCAGCGGCTCTTACCAAAGTTTTTTTATCAAATTTTGCCAAATTTTCAATTTTTGAAATCGCTTCCTTTTTATAATATTTCTGAAACAAATCTACACTCTCTAGTGCCAAAATTCTTATTTCATAGTACGAATCATTCATAGCTTTGATTAGAGTATTAAATGCTTCTTTATTATCTTGGTGTTTGGCAATTTCTTCTAAAGCATACCTCCTATCTAAATAATGTGACGCGTTTTTATATTGAAATATATAGTTATCTAACGTTTTTTTATCATCTATTTCAGCTAAAAGCACATGTTTAGCATCTATATTAATTAGTTTAGGGAGTTTATTAAAAGGAAATGTAAATGAATTTCTAGTTTTATCTACCCAAACGTTATGCCTAGTTTTACTATTTCCTTCATAAATATCAATACTTAGAGGAAATTTAAATGTTTTCCCTTGCTGATTAATGTTAACCGTCACAGTATTGATTATGGTATTGTAATCATACGTTACACTTAACCTTATGTGGCCATCTCCATAATACCATTGGTTAAAAAACCAATTTAAATCTTTTCCACTAACTTCTTCAAAAGATAAACGGAGCTCTTGTGCTTCTGCGGTCCCAAATTTATGCTCAATTAAGTAGTTTTTCATCCCTGCAAAAAAGGCTTCATCCCCTAAAACATCACGCAACATATGTAGTATTGCATTCCCTTTATGATAACTAACAGTATCAAACATATCTTCTCTATTTTCATAATAGAATCTGACTAGTTTTTTATCTTCACTTTGACTTTGTAAATACGTTTGTACATCATTATACATATGAGCATTTGCTTTATCTTTTCCGTATTTATGTTCATACCACAAATAAACACTATAAGTGGCAAAAGATTCATTTACTGTTAAATTTGACCAGCTTTCAGCAGTTACTAAGTCACCAAACCAATGGTGAAATAATTCATGGGCAATAGTTTCTTCCCAAATATTTTCATCAATTAATTGTCCTTTTTTTTGTTGTGCTGCTTCTCCATGTACAACTGCAGTCGTATTTTCCATTGCTCCACTTACATAATCTCTAACAACTATTTGGCTATATTTATTCCATTGATATGGCACTCCTGTAATTGTTGAAAAAAACGTCATCATTTCAGGAGTTTTTCCAAAAATATCTTTAGCAACAGATTCATATTCCTTTTCAACATAATAATTTACTTCAATACCATTCCAGGTATCTTTTACAATACTAAATTCTCCTACTCCCATAAAAAACAAGTATGGAGCATGTTTTTTATCCATTTTCCAATAATCGGTTCTTGTACCATCAGCATTTGAGGTTTGGCTTATTAATTCTCCGTTTGATAGTGTTACAAATTTGTTTGGAACCGTCATATAAATCTCTTCTGTAGTTTTTTGGTTAGGTGAGTCTATAGTAGGAAACCAACAACTGCTTGACTCAGTTTCGCCTTGTGTCCAAATTTGAGTTGGCTTTTCAGGGTCTTCATCTTTTGGATCAATAAAATACAATCCTTTAGCTTCTTTAATAGTATTACTTCCCTTTTGTCTAACTTCTTCAGGCTTTGCTGTATACTTTATATAAACAGTGTAATTTTCTTCTTTTTTATATGTTTTACCCAACTCTATTGTTAATTCATCATTCGAATAATTATATGGAGCATTCCTGTTATTAATTTTTACTTCATAAATTTTAAAAGACTTTGCATCTAAAACCAGCTTATTTGTTGGGTAAAAATGAGGGCTTAACGTAATCCAAGCTTCTCCATTCATTTGACTTTTTTCAAAATTAAAATTTACTTTTAGTTTTGTATGTACTAAATCATTAATTTTTTCTCTTTCTCCTCTGTATTCTTTTTCTTGAGCGGTTAAGAGTACTGAAAACAACAAAATTAGTGTAAGTAATAAATTTTTCATTCGTAATTATTTATTTTAAGATTTCAAAAATACTATTTTAATTGCTTTCAAGAGTTAATGGGCTGTTAAAAAGCCATACTTTTCATAGTATGGCTTGTGTTTTTGTATTTAAAAAAGGTTATTTAAGGCTACTTAGCAATCCTCCAAGTTGTTTCAATTGCTCAGAATCTCCATCCATTTTTATTTCCTGTGTTAGTTTTAAAATATTTGACGGATTCATATTTTCTCCTAAAACTCTAACTATTGCAAACCCTTTTTCATTATCTGAAGCAAAAACAATAACCTCGTCAATAGCATCTTCCTCACCTAATAAATTAACTAAAATACTCGTTTTACCCATCTTCATACGAACTAGCTGTTTGTATTTTGGATTTTTAAGAATATCTTTAACTTTCTGTTTTTCAGAGGTGTACAATTCTTTATTTGTATCACTTAACTGCAATGCTAAAAAATTAACTTTTTTTATTGTTGACAAGGTGTTTTTAATATCTTCAGAAATATTGTTATCTTTTAGTTCTAAAATACTCGATGGTAAATCAATAGAAATAAACTCGTTATTTTCTTTACTGTTAACATAATATTTTTGAAGTGAAGGGTTGGTATCACATGAAATTATTAAAAAGGCTACTACTATAAATCCCGTTATTTTTATAAATAATTTCATTTTATTGTTTTTTAAGTTTTTTACCACTTTCTGGAATATAATTATTTGTTAACTCTGAAATTTTGTTTAAATCAATCTCTCCAGTCAATGAAAGTATCACAGCTTCTTGATTCGATTTATTTTTTAAGTTACTCACAAACATTAACAATTCACTTACGTGATTTTCATCTTTTCCTTGTCGTATATAAATTTTTACATGAGCTTCATCATCTTTAATACGCATTAATTCAGTCAATTTTGCAGATTTTAAATATTTAGATACAATATTGCTCATTTGTTTTGCAATTTCAACACTTTCTGTGCTAAATACTTTTAACGATTCTAAATTTTTAACCATATCCACATATTCTTTTGCTTCAGGGCTATTTCCTCCAAATTTACTAGCCATTTTAAAGGCTTCTTTATTTACAATTACAGATGATACATCATCCATATCTTCAAATTTATCGAAAATTGAACTCTGTGCATAATTTACAAAAGGTAAAATTACAAGAGCAATTAGTGTTATTATTTTTTTCATTTTTTGTTTCATTTAGGTTGTTTAAAAATTTTATTTTTTGCTTTTTCAAACTCTTTCAATTGGGCCACTGCAACTGTTCCTTTGTTTAGGTTAGAAGCAAGTATTTCAAGAGCAAATTGAGTTTCTTTGTATATTTTTTCAGCTTTTCTTTCCTGATTTTTTTCATAACCAGTATAAACGCTTACCAGCAATATTATTGAGGCTGCTACCGAAAGCCATTTCCAATGCTTCTTTTTACTGTTTAATTGGATGGTTTTTGTAAAGCGCTCATTTTTACTAGTTGAAAAATATTCGAATAATACTCGGTATTCTTCTAAATGTGGTGCTACATTATCTCCAGAAAAGTAGTTTTTTAACTCCTTTTCTTCATTTAATGTGGTTTCTGCATTTAGATATTTTTCTAACAACCTTTCTATGTTAGCTAATTCCATAATTATGTTGTTTTATTAATTGTTCTCTTATTGTTTTTCGTGCTCTAGATAATGAAACTCTAATTGCTGTTGGCTTTAAATTTAACATTTCCGCAATTTCTTCAAATTCATATTGTTCAATATCTCTGAGTTGTATTATTAATTTTTGTTGCTCAGGCAAATTCTGTATTAATTCATGAACCTTACTTACACTATCATTTAGTTCTATTTGTCTATTTAAAGACGTTCCATTCTCTTTATAGTTACTATGTATTAATTTTAAATTATTAGCTTGCTTTGATTTTAAACGATCAAAACAATAATTTTTAGTCATTGTCATAGCAAATGCCTCAATACTTTTATAGTCTTTTAATTTCGATTTGTTTTTCCATAACTTAAAAAAAAGTTCCTGAGTAGCGTCTTCTGCTTCTTCTGTAGATACCAAAAGTCTTTTCGCCACTCGAAAAACTTTATCTTTAAAAGGCATTACCGTTTTTAAAAACTCAGACTGCTTCATTTTAAAGTTTGGTTTAACAACATTTTTTTTGATGCTGTTACAATTATGACGAGCAAGTTACGTTTTTGTAACAGGAGTCCTAAATTTTGTAATAAAAATTAATATATTGCGACTTATAATCATAAAAAGATAAATTTTAAAAAATGAAAAGAATCCCCAATTTTATAGCAGCTACACTGTTAATTATTGCTATATCAGTTAGTTGCAGCAAAAAAGATGATATTGTTATACCTATTCCTCAAAACATTGAAATTCAAGATTTTGTATGGAAAGGAATGAATTCATGGTACAACTGGCAAGCAAATGTGCCAAATTTAGCAGATTCTAAAGATGATAACCAAGAGAGTTATACTAATTATTTGGATGGATTTGCAGATCCAGAAACCTTATTTGAAAGCCTGTTATTTGATAAAGGAAATACGGATAGGTTTTCATGGTTTGTTGAAGACTATATTGAACTACAGAAATCATTTCAAGGAATTTCATTATCATTTGGATTTCGATTACAAGCTGTATTGATAAATGACAATAATGATATTATATTTTATGTTAGGTATGTGGCTCTTAACTCGCCTGCAGCTATTGCAGGAATAAAAAGAGGAGATATTATAAATGCCATTGACGGTATCGTTTTAAATGAAAGTAATTACAGCAATACTGTTAGCAAACTTTCAAATGAAACAATTACGTTATCTTTTGTTTCTGAAAATGGAGGTGTACTTACCCCTATTGAAGATAAAACAATTACGGCAGTTGAAGTTTCTGACAACCCTATTTACTTAAAAAAAGTTTTTAATGATATTAACGGTAGAAAAGTTGGATATTTAGTTTACAATGGGTTTAGATCTTCATATAACGATGAATTAAACGCTGCTTTTAGCTATTTTAAAGGTGAAGGAGTAAATGAACTAATTTTAGATTTAAGGTTAAATGGCGGAGGATCTGTTTTGTCGTCTGCTTACTTGGCAAGTATGATATACAGCAACGCAAATACGGATATATTCGCAACTTTAAAATTTAACCCAAAACATAGCAATCAAAATAGTTCTTATAACTTTCAAAATACATTGAATGTTTACGATGTAAATGGTAATAAAACAACTGAAGAGGCTATAAACCGATTAAGTGATATTTCAAAATTGTATGTTTTAACTTCAGGTAGTACAGCTTCAGCAAGTGAAATGATTATCAATGGTTTAAAATCGTATATTCCTGTTAAAGTAATTGGCACCACTACTTATGGTAAAAATGTTGGTTCAATTACGTTGTACGACTCTCCTGCTACAGATTTTCTGAGTCAATCTTCAGCAAAAACAACCCACCTAAATGCTATGCAACCTATTGTTTTTCAAATATATAACAAGAATGGTGAAAGTGATTACACACAAGGATTTACACCTGATATTGAAGTGAAAGAATATCAGTTTTGGAATGCTATTTTACCTTTTGGAGATGAAAATGAAGTAGTACTTAAAGCAGCACTTGATGATATTAGGGGACTTACTTCAAAAAATGTAAGTACATTTAAATACAATAATCTAGAAAAATTTGATGTGCTTGAACTTGAAACTAGATTTGAAAAAGAAATGTATATTAGTGACGATTTTTTTATCAATAAATAATTTATTAATAAAACCCAAATTTTAAAAGAGGCTGTCTGAAAAGCAATTATACTTGTCATTTTGAACAAAGTGAAAAATCTCAACATCTTGATATATAGGTGTTTAATTTCAAGGAGATTCTTCATTTACATTCAGAATGACACTTTTTAGACAGCCTCTTTTTGTTTTACATCATACTTTTATTTTAATTATATTTGTTAGTAATATGAAAAACAAAGTATTACTCTTCTTAATTTTAATCTTTTTTAGCACCTGTAAAAAAGAATACAAAGCTAGAGAAACTATTAAAATTTCAATAAAAAATATTAAATTAGACAGTAGTAGCATTAGGGCTATTGAAATTATAAATGACTCATCTATTGTGTATGCTGGATCTATAGGCGACATTGGTATAATTACCAATTCAGGTAAATTTAAAGTCGTTAAAAAAATAGTTACAGATACTATTGTACCTCACTTTAGGTCATTGGCATACACCAATAAAGGAATATATGCACTAAGCATTGGGAACCCAGCACTACTTTATAAAGTGAAGAATAATAAAGCAGTTGTTGTATATAAAGAAGAGCATGAAAAAGTTTTTTACGACTGCATAAAATTCTTCGATAGTATAAATGGAATTGCAATTGGTGACCCAACAGATGATTGTTTATCCATATTAATCACACGTGATGGAGGAAACACTTGGAATAAAATAAATTGTGATTTTTTACCCAAAGTTAATAAAGGAGAAGCTGCTTTTGCTGCAAGTAACACTAATATTGCTATTATTGGTAAAAAAGCTTGGATAGTAACTGGTGGCTTAAAATCACGTATTTTTCACACACCAGACATGGGTTTAACATGGGAAGTTTATAACACACCCATCATTCAAGGGAAAAGTACAACAGGCATTTACTCCGTAGATTTCTATAATGAAAAACAAGGCATTATTTGTGGCGGAGATTATACAGATAAATTTGGAAATTACGCAAATAAAGCACTTACTTTTGATGGAGGTAAAACGTGGGAGTTGGTATCAGAAAATAAAGCACCCAAATACGTAAGTTGTGTACAATACATACCAAACACACAGGGGAAAGAAGTTGTTGCGGTATCAACCAACGGTATATTTTATTCTAAAAATTCAGGAAGAAATTGGGAGAAAATTAGTGACAAAGGTTTTTATGCCATTAGATTTGTCTCAAGAAAAACAGCTTGGCTTTCAGGAAACAATAAAATTGCAAAAATGAATATTCTTAATTTTTAAAAATGAAAAGAAAAATTATTTTAATTGTATTCTGTGCACAACTTATTAGTTGTAATAATCCATCTGAATTAAGCAAAAAATACAATTGTCCGGTTAATAAATCAGAAAAAACCTTATCAGTATACGACTTTAAGAAAAACTTTAAATTAGATATAATAACTAACTGGAAAACAAAATTATATTATAACAATTTTGAATCTGAAATATTTACTGCTGACACTACAAAACAACTTACAAAATCGTTAATACTAGTTGCTTCATTTAGTACGGGAATATTAAATATTGATTCCCTTTTTTATAGGAGAGTTGATTCCATCTTAAAAAAAAATAATTTACAAATAATTGACTCTGGAAATCAACCATACCAATCTAAACCAACCTACTGGTATGTTGCAAAGGGAGTGAAAAACGGATTTAGTTATCATCAATTTAATTTAACTACCAAACGTTCAGAAAACACCTATTTTAACGTTTATTCTGAAATTTATGGAGATACTGATATAAATGAGCGTATTTGCGAAACTATTTCACTTATAGAAAAAGTAGAATTTTTACAATAATTTATGACAATTAGATTGTAAAACCTTTGTCTTATTCTTACTTTTGATAAAAATATAAAAAAATGCAAAATATAACAGATCGATTCGTTAAGTATATTACTATAGACACTCAGTCAGACCCTGAAAATTCAGCATTTCCAAGTACTGAAAAACAATGGGATTTAGCACGTATTTTAGTTGATGAACTGCAAGAAATTGGGATGCAAAATGTAACATTAGATGATAATTGTTATGTAATGGCTACACTACCTTCAAATGTAGATTTCAAAGTTCCAACCATTGGTTTTATCTCACATATTGATACTAGTCCAGATTATTCAGGCACTAACGTAAACCCTCAATTTCATCCCAATTACAATGGTGAAGACATTATTTTAAATAAAGAAAAAAATATTATTCTTTCTCCAAGTTATTTTGAAGATTTACTACTATACAAAGGAAAAACATTAATAACCACTGACGGCACTACCCTATTAGGGGCCGATGATAAAGCTGGAATTGCTGAAATAGTAACAGCCATGGAATATTTAATTAAGCACCCTGAAATTAAACATGGTAAAATTAGAGTAGCTTTTACTCCAGATGAAGAGGTGGGTAAAGGAGCAGGAATGTTTGATGTTAAAAAATTTGGTGCAGATTGGGCCTACACAATGGATGGAAGTCAAGTTGGAGAATTAGAATACGAAAATTTTAATGCTGCTGGAGCAAAAGTTACAATTAATGGTAAAATTGTGCATCCTGGCTATGCGAAAGGAAAAATGATTAACTCTATGTTAATCGCTAACGATTTTATTGCAGCACTACCAAAAGATGAAGTTCCCGAAAAAACGGAAGGTTACGAAGGTTTTTATCACCTATATGCTATGAAGGGTGAAGTTGAAAAAACCGAACTTCAATATATTATTAGAGATCACGATTTAAAGTTATTCCAAGAACGTAAAGAAACCTTTCAAAAAGTAGCTGATGATTTAAATAAAAAAATAGGGAGTACTACTGTAGAAGTTGAGATTAAAGATCAGTATTTCAATATGCGTGAAAAAATAGAACCTGTGATGCATATTGTTGATATTGCTGAAGAAGCTATGAAACAACTTGGTATTAAGCCACTAATTAAAGCAATTAGAGGTGGTACCGATGGTTCTCAGTTATCATACAAGGGTTTACCTTGTCCAAATATTTTTGCTGGAGGTCATAATTTTCACGGAAGATATGAATATGTAGCCGTTGAATCTATGCAATTGGCGACTGATGTAATTGTTAAAATTGCACAAATTACTACTGAAAGAGCTAAGTAAGCTATTTTTGATATTTTTTTTAAAAACTCTCTTTAACGAGAGTTTTTTTATTTAACAATTTGTTAGATATTGTAATTTTATAGAATTATATTTAAAAACCTGAATTTGTTTTATACATTTGAGACTTCAAAAAAATAAATGAATGGAAAATAAAACCTTAGTTTCACTTATTCATAAATATGGAAGCCCATTATATGTTTATGATGCTGAAAAAATCATATCACAATACAACCGTATTACAAATGCTTTTTCAACAGTAAAAAACTTAAAATTAAATTATGCCGTAAAAGCAAATTCAAATATTAATATTTTAAAGCTTTTCAAAAAATTAAAATCTGGAATTGATACTGTTTCTATTCAAGAAGTTCAACTAGGTATTAAAGCTGGTTTTTCACCAGAGAATATTATATTTACACCAAATGGTGTTTCTTTAGAAGAAATTGAAGAAGTTTCAAAATTAGGTGTTCAAATAAACATTGATAATATTTCCATTTTAGAACAGTTTGGAAACAAGCACCCTAATATTCCTGTTTGTGTACGTATAAACCCACATATTATGGCCGGTGGGAATCATAAAATTTCAGTAGGTCATATAGATTCTAAATTTGGGATTTCAGTTCATCAGGTTCCACTCATAATGCGTGTTGTTAAAAACACAGGAATGCATATTAATGGTCTTCATATGCACACTGGCTCTGATATTTTAGATATTGATGTATTTATTGCTGCTACAGAAATACTTTTTAATACTGCTACTGAATTTAAAAACTTAGATTTTATAGATTTTGGAAGTGGGTTTAAAGTACCTTATAAAGAAGGAGATATTTCAACAAATATTGAAGAATTAGGAGAAAAACTATCTAAAAGATTCAATCTGTTCTGTAAAGAATACGGTAAAAAATTGACTTTAATGTTTGAGCCTGGTAAATTCTTAGTAAGTGAATCGGGTGTGTTTTTAGCAAATGTAAACGTAGTTAAACAAACAACATCAAATGTTTTTGCTAGTGTAGATTCTGGATTTAACCACTTAATTCGCCCAATGATGTACGATTCATATCATCATATTCACAACATATCAAACCCTAAAGGACGTGAACGCTATTACTCTGTTGTAGGTTATATTTGTGAAACAGATACTTTTGGATCTAACAGAAGAATTAGCGAAATTAAAGAAGGTGATATTTTATGTTTTAACAATGCGGGTGCCTATTGTTTTTCTATGGCTTCTAATTATAATTCTCGCTACAAACCTGCCGAAGTTTTACTTTATAATGGCAAAGACTATTTGATAAGAAAACAAGAAACCTTTGATGATTTACTTAAAAATCAAGTTATTATTAACTTAAACTAAACAATGTATAAAAAATTATTCTATATTTAAATATTCATAAAAAACATATCGAAATACTATCAATTAAACAATTAATAAAGCATTCAATAAAGAAAACAACAAAAGTTTGATAAAATCTTCGTGTAATTAAAAAAATAGTTACTTTTGCCTTATGCAAATTATAAAATCATATCAATTAACTAAAAACGCAACATCTTTGCGTCGTTTTGTTATGGCTACTACAATTACAATTACCCTTTAGGGTTATCATTTTATTTATATCATCCGTCCGTTATATATTCGTTTTCAAAAGATATTGAAACAAGGAATATCAATTAATAAAAATTTAAATTAAGATAAAAAATTAATACAAATGAAAGTATTAAAATTTGGAGGTTCATCAGTAGCTTCCTCTGAAAATATAAATAAAGTAATCCATATTGTAAAAAAAAGTGCTAAAAAATCTAAAATAGCAGTTATTGTATCTGCATTTGGTGGAGTTACAAACTTACTTTTAGAAGCTGGTGATTTGGCTTGTGCCAATAATAAATTTTATTTAGAAAAATTACAAGATATTGAAGAACGCCATTTACAAATTGTTAGAGAATTAATATCCATAAATAGTCAAAGTAGTATTTTAGGAACCGTAAAAAAAATGCTAAATAAATTAGAAGATATACTTGAAGGTGTTTTTTTAATTAATGAACTCTCTAACAAAACAGCTGATAAAATAGTAAGTTTTGGAGAATTACTTTCATCATATATTATTGCTGAAGCAATGAAAAATAACAATCTTGATGTTTCTTTAAAAAACACTAAAGAGTTGATATTTACTGATGAAAATTTCTCAAATGCAACTGTTAAATTTAAGAAAACAAATACAGCTATTGAAGATTTTTTTACACAAAGTAAAAATAAGATAGTTATTTTACCCGGATTTATTGCTGCTACAAACAAAGGTGAAACTTCAACTTTAGGACGTGGAGGATCAGATTATACCGCTGCAATTATTACTGCAGCAACAAATGCTGAAATTCTAGAAATTTGGACAGATGTTAGTGGTATGTTTACAGCCAATCCTAAATTTGTAAAGCAGGCATTTCCAATAAAAAATATTTCATACCAAGAAGCCATGGAGTTGTCTCATTTTGGAGCAAAAGTACTCTACCCTCCAACGATACAACCTGTACTAGAAAAAGAAATTCCAATTGTAATAAAAAATACATTCAACCCTAAAGAAGAAGGGACTTTAATTACCAAAATATCTACAAATAAAAATCCAATAAAAGGAATTAGTCATATTGAAAACATGGCACTTATTACCTTAGAAGGCAGTGGAATGATTGGTATTCCTGGTATTTCTAAACGTTTATTTGGTGCACTTTCTCAAGAAAAAATTAACATATCTCTAATAACTCAAGCATCATCAGAGCATTCTATATGTATTGCCATTGATAATATTGATACTGAAAAGGCAAAATTAATAATTGATGAAGAATTTGTTTATGAAATACAACAGCACAAAGTAAAGCCTTTGCATGTTGAGAAAAATAATGCCATTATTGCTTTAGTTGGTGACAGTATGAAAAGTCATCAAGGTATAAGTGGTAAAATGTTTAGTACACTAGGGAAAAATAATGTAAACATTAGAGCTATTGCCCAAGGTGCATCAGAAAAAAATATTTCAGCTGTAATTGCACATAAAGATGTTAAAAAAGCTTTAAACACATTACACTCTACCTTTTTTGAAAATCAAGTAAAACAATTAAACCTGTTTGTAGTTGGAGTTGGTAATGTAGGTAGCAAATTGCTTAATCAAATTAAAAACCAGCAACAATATTTGGTAGATAACTTAAGAATTCAAATTAGAATAATTGCAATTACAAATTCTAAAAAAATGTTATTTAATGAGGATGGTATTGATTTAGAGAATTGGAAGACACCTCTAGAAAATGCAGAAAATTTAGATATGAGTTTATTTCATACTAAAATAATTGAACTGAATTATAGAAATAGTATTTTTGTTGACAATACAGCCAATAAAAATATTGCTAATTTATATGCTAATTATTTAAAAGAAAGTGTTGCTGTTGTTACTTGTAATAAAATTGCATGTTCCTCAAATTATTCAAACTATTTGAACCTAAAAAAATTATCACGAGCATACAATGCTCCTTTTTTATATGAAACAAATGTTGGTGCAGGTTTACCAATAATTGACACACTTAAAAACTTGATAGCTTCAGGAGATAAAGTAACTAAAATACAAGCTGTTTTATCTGGTAGTTTAAACTTTATATTTAATAATTTCAATGCTAATACTTCATTTTTTGAAGTGGTTAAACAAGCTGGTGTTGAGGGTTTCACAGAGCCTGACCCAAGAATAGATTTAAGTGGTGTAGATGTAATGCGAAAAATACTAATTTTAGCTCGTGAAAGTGGAATGAAATTGGAATTAGAAGATATTAAAAATGAATCTTTTTTGCCAAAATCGTCCCTAAATACTGATTCAGTTGAAGATTTTATGGATACCTTAAAAAATGAAGCAACTCATTTTAATAAAATCAGAGATAAAGCAGTAACTAATAATTGCAGATTAAAATATGTTGCCGAGTTGAACAATGGGAATGCAAAAGTTGGTTTAAATGAAATTGCGCCTAATCATCCTTTTTATAATTTAGAAGGAAGTGATAATATTGTGCTTTTTTTCACAGAAAGATACAAGCAGCAACCACTTATTATTAAAGGTGCTGGTGCTGGTGCAGACGTAACTGCTTCAGGATTATTTGCAGATATTATTAGAATTGGAAATAATTAATAATTATGAACGAAATTAAAATATTTACCCCAGCAACCATAGCGAATGTTTCTTGTGGATTTGACGTATTAGGCTTAGCACTTGATACTGTTGGAGATGAAATGATTATTAAAAAAGTAACGCAAAAAGGTATTCGAATTACAAAAATAATTGGTCAAAAACTACCTTTAGAAACACATAATAATGTTGCTGGTGTGGCCGCATTAGCCTTGCTAGATGAAATTGATTGTGAATTTGGATTTGAAATTGAAATAACTAAAAAAATAAAACCCGGAAGTGGCATTGGAAGCAGCGCAGCAAGTTCTGCAGGTGCCGTTTGGGCTATTAACAAATTACTAGAGCAACCTTTTAGCAATTTAGATTTAGTGCGTTTTGCTATGGAAGGGGAACGTTTAGCTTCTGGTGTAGCACATGCAGATAATGTAGCTCCTGCCCTTTTTGGAGGTTTTACATTGGTTAGAAGTTATAAGCCATTAGATATTATTCGTATTCACACTCCTAAAGAATTATACGCCACAATTATCCACCCTCAAATTGAAGTTAAAACCTCTGATGCTCGAAATATTTTAAAAACAACTGTTACTTTAAAAGATGCTATTAAACAATGGGGAAATGTTGGCGGATTAATAAGTGGTTTATATACTGAAGACTACGATTTAATAGGTCGCTCTTTAGAAGACCATATTGTGGAACCAATTCGTTCAATTTTAATTCCTGCTTTTAACCTTGTTAAGCAACAGTCTTTAACAGCAGGTGCTTTAGGGTGTGGTATTTCAGGATCAGGCCCTTCAATTTTCGCTTTAAGTAAGGGGAAAGAAACAGCCTTAAAAGTAGCAGAAGCAATGAAATTAGTTTATAATAAGGTTGGTATTGATTATGATATACACATATCTAAAGTGAATAAAGAAGGAATTAAAATTTTAAAATAATTATGAAATCAAGAAATTTACATCAACCTGAACTTGTTTCAGGTTCTCATATAAACTAGTGATTCGTATGGTGAGATTCTGAAACACGTTCAGAATGACAAACAAAATTGAATTAAAGTTGTCATCCTAAGCTTGACTGGGGATTTTTTGAATTGAACTTCTAAGTTACAGATTCCTGCCTTTGCAGGAATGACAAATAAAAATAATAAAAATATGCAGTACTATAGTTTAAATAAAAAAGCACCAAATGTATCATTTAAAGATGCGGTAATAAAGGGATTAGCTCCAGATAAAGGATTGTATTTCCCGAAAAAAATTACTCCTTTACCTAAAGATTTTTTTAATCAGATAGACTGTTTTTCTAATGAAGAAATTGCTTTTGAGGTCATTAAACAGTTTGTTGGTGATGAAATTCCAGAAATAGCGCTAAAAAAAATAGTTTCTGAGACTATTAATTTTGATTTCCCCATTGTCAAAATTAATGATAATATCGCTACATTAGAATTGTTTCATGGCCCAACAATGGCATTTAAAGATGTAGGAGCCCGTTTTATGGCACGTTGTTTGGCTTTTTTCAACAAACAAGAAAACACTACAAAAGTTACTGTTTTGGTAGCTACATCTGGAGACACTGGAGGGGCGGTTGCTAGTGGTTTTTTGGGAGTTAAAGGTGTTAACGTTGTAATTTTATATCCAAGTGGGAAAGTTAGTAATGTGCAAGAAAAACAGTTAACAACACTAGGCCAAAATATAACAGCGTTGGAAGTTAATGGTACTTTTGATGATTGCCAAGCAATGGTGAAAAGAGCTTTTTTAGATGAGGAAATAATTTCAAATAAAAATTTAACTTCAGCAAACTCTATAAATGTAGCTCGCTGGTTACCTCAAATGTTTTATTTCTTTTTTGCTTATAAACAATTAAAAAACAAAGAGAAAAACCTTATTTTTTCTATTCCTAGTGGAAACTTTGGAAATATTTGCGCTGGTATGATGGCACAACAATTAGGACTACCTGTAAAACAATTTATTGCTTCAACGAATGTGAATGATATTGTTACTAATTACTTAAAAACTGGTAAATACATACCAAAATTATCAAAACAAACCATCTCTAACGCAATGGATGTAGGTAATCCAAGCAATTTTATACGTATTTTAGAAATATACAATAATGATATTTCAACATTGAAAAAACACCTATCCTCCTATTCTTTTACAGATAATGAAACACGTGAAGCTATGAAAGAATTAAAACAAAAATACAATTATATTGCTGACCCACATGGTGCTGTTGGGTATCTAGGTTTGAAAAAATATTTAACAAAAAGCAACGTTCAGGGAATATTTTTAGAAACAGCACATCCTGTTAAATTTTTAGATGTTGTTGAACCTGTTATTAATGAAACTATTAAACTGCCAACTCAAATTAAAGAAGTAATTGAAAAAGAGAAAGTTTCTATAAAAATCTCAAAATATGAAGAATTGAAACATTTTTTGTTAAGTTCATAGAAATAAAAAATGATGCGTCCAAAAAAACAGAAGACATATCATAATTTTTAGGATAGTGTCATTTTTAACAAAAATTTGTTTTATTAACAAATCAATCTAACTTTGGTAAGTTAAAATTATCTAAAACACTTGGTAATTTCATCATTTTCTCAATATCTTCAGATTTTCTAGGTGCCATTGCTGATAAAATTATTGGGCCTTTTTTTGTTATCAGAATATCATCTTCAATTCTTACGGCAATACCCCACCACCTTTTATCACAAGCACTTCCTTTTGGTATATAAATTCCTGGCTCAACGGTAATTACCATATTTTCTTTAAACTTCCCATAATTCGTTAAATCGTGAACATCTAAACCAATGTGGTGCGTTGCACCATGGGGGAAGTAACTGTGATATGATTTTTCTGATGCTATAATGCCTAAATCAGCTAAACCTTTATTAATTACTTTACGGGCAACAGTAGTAGTTGTACTAAATTTATTACCAACTTTTGCTTGAGCAATACCAGCCTCTTGAGCTTTGTAAACTAAATCGTAAATTAATCTTTGTTCGGTGGTAAATTTACCATTTGATGGGATGGTACGTGTAACATCTGCTGTATACCCATGATATTCAGCTCCTAAATCCATCAAAACTAAATTATTATTACCAATGGTAGTTTTACTATTTTCTATATAATGTAAAATGCAGCCATTATCTCCTGATCCTACTATTGAAGGGTATCCTTCATACTCAGCACCATATTTTTTATATACAAATTCATGTACACCTTGAGCTTCAGTTTCAGACATATTAGGTTTCATTGCCTTCATTATTTCAATTTGACCAATTGCTGAAATATTAATTGCTTTTTTTAGTAATTTTAATTCTTCTATGGTTTTAACTTCCCGCATTGAAGCCATAAGGTTTTGAAGTATTTTTGTGTCAATTCTTTTTTTTGCTTTATTATCTATTTTGTCATTCGTTAAACTTTCCAAATTCATTAAATCAAATGATATTTTTTCTTTAAATGTTTTAATTAAATCAAATAAATCTGCAGCATCATTTGTATTTCTTACGTCATTTTTAAAGTTCTCAAAAATAATGGTATCAAACTTGGAAAAATCAATGTTATAACTTTTGAAGTCTTTTCCATTGTAAACTACTCGAAATCCCAAATTATCTTGTACCCCTTCAACACCAAGTCTTTTCCCTGTCCACATTTCTGCGTACTCATTCCGTTCTTGTACAAATAAAACTTCATTAAATGTTTTTCCATCAATGGTTTGTTCATTTTTAAAAATCATTAATAAACTATTTGGCTCTTTATAACCTGATAAATAATAAAAATTAGAATCCTGATGGTATATATAATCTACGTCATTTGCCCTGTTTCTCACCGCAGCTGAAAAAAACACAGCTACACTATTTTTTGGCAATAAAGCTCGTAGTTGTTCTCGTCTATCTTTATGAAATTCCGGAGTTAAAAAATCTTGTGGCAAATCATTATTTTGAGCGAAACTTATTGAGAGATACAAACAAAATAACGAAAAGAATAACTTAAAAAACTTCATAAATAATTGGATTGTTATAAATATTAGGTTCAAATATATAAAAAAGAAATAAGCAAGGTTCTAATCATTTAAACATTAATATGCAAATAGTAAATATAAAAAATCTTTTAAATAGATTACTTCAGTCGTACCTCCTTCGCAATGACGAAACAATAGTAACAGATTGCTTCGTCGCTACCGCTCCTCGCAATGGCGTGAAATGAAGCAATCTCATGAATTGAACCGTCATTGCGAGCAATAGCGCGGCAATCTCTTATATTAGAACTACAAAGTAATAAATTACCGCGTCGCAACGACTCCTTTTAATTACCTATAAAATTAGTTGATAAAAAGGTAAAATACTACCAATTCAATTATTGAATATTTAGTACTTTTGTTATGCAAAAATTTAATTCAATGAAAAATACTGCTTTAACACATATTCACGAATCTTTAGGAGCTAAAATGGTGCCATTTGCTGGCTATAATATGCCTGTACAATATGAAGGTATTAATATTGAACACCAAACCGTTAGAAATAATGTTGGTGTTTTTGACGTATCACATATGGGTGAATTTTATTTAAGAGGTGAAAATGCACTTGCTTTGATACAAAAAGTAACATCTAATGATGCTTCAGTACTTATTGATGGCAAAGTACAATATAGCTGCTTACCGAACTTTGACGGCGGTATTGTTGATGATTTACTAGTGTATAGAATAAACAGTGAAGAGTATTTATTAGTTGTAAATGCTTCAAATATTGAAAAAGATTGGAACTGGATTTCACAACACAACGATTTAGGTGTTGAAATGATTAATAAATCAAATGATATTTCATTGTTGGCAGTTCAAGGCCCAAAGGCTGCAGAAGCCTTACAATCGTTAACAGATATCAATTTGTCAACTATGAAATATTATACATTTAAAATTGACACTTTTGCAGGAGTTAATAATGTAATTATATCAGCAACAGGCTATACAGGCTCTGGTGGTTTTGAAATATATTTCAGCAATAAAGATGCTGAACAAATTTGGAAGGCTATTTTTAAGGCAGGTAGTGATTTTGGAATTAAACCAATTGGATTGGCAGCACGTGATACATTGCGTTTAGAAATGGGGTTTTGTTTATACGGAAATGATATTGATGATACTACCTCTCCTATTGAAGCTGGGTTGGGTTGGATTACTAAGTTTACCAAAGATTTTGTAAATGCAGAGGCATTGAAAAAACAAAAAGAAGAAGGTGTTACACGTAAATTGGTAGCATTTGAGTTAATTGAAAAAGGAATTCCACGTCATGGGTATCATATTGTTGATGAAACAGGTGAAAAAATTGGAGTTGTAACGTCAGGAACAATGAGCCCTTCTCTTAAGAAAGGAATTGGTATGGGATATGTACCAAAAGAATTTGCAAAACGCGACTCAAAAATCTTTATTCAAGTTCGTAAAAAAGCATTGCCGGCAGTAGTTGTTAAATTGCCATTTTATAAAGGGTAATTACAAATTAAAATTTTCTGGAATTTTACCTTTTACACCTCTGTAAAAGTTATAAATAAAGTTAAAATCTTCTTCTCTATTACCGGTTAGGTAATATGGGTTTGAAACTTTAACTTGTTTATTTTCAAAATCAAAGGTTATCATAACAACGGGCACATTGGCTCCTTTAGCTATGTAATAAAACCCTGTTTTCCATTTAGTTATTTTTTTTCGAGTGCCTTCTGGAGACATTGCCAAAATAAATTTTTCACGACTATTGAAAATATTTACAATAGCATCCACTTTGTTATTACTTGTACTCCTATCAATTGGTGTTCCTCCTAGCCACCTAAAAATAAAACCAAAAGGAGGCTTAAATAATGATGCTTTACCTATATAGTTTGCTGGTACTTCTTCAGCAAATTTAATAGCAATTCCAAGAGGGAAATCTAGCCAATGCGTATGTGGAGCGCCAAGAATAACGCATTTTTTTATATCTTTTTGGAACTTCCCAACCGTTTTCCAACCTAAAATAGTGTATAAAATAAATCGTGTAAGTGTTTTCATATAATTGTTAATAACTCCGTTTTTATTTTTAAACTTCAAGTTATTTCAGCAAATATAAAAATCTTACTTTTATAAACTATTAAAATTTTAAAAATCCACTTATGAAAAAAATAATGCTTTTAATGCTATTGTTAAGTCTAACAAAAATAAATGCTCAAAATACTCAAACAAAAATGGGTCCAATTATTGAAAACTATGGCAAAGTATTTCAAATTGAAAGTCCAGAATTATTACTTAAAACAGACAAAGTATATAAAGTAATTTTTGATATTTATACCGATAAATCTAAAGAAAATAACGTTAATCCTTTACTGAATACTGTTGCTCGTTACTTAAATATGCACGCTCAACAAGGTGTACCATTAAAAAACATGAAGGTTGTATTGGTTTTGCACGGATCAGCTACCAAGAATGCACTTAATGATAGCTCCTATCAAAAACATTTTAAAGTTAGTAACCCAAACACAGCATTAATTGAAGCATTAGAAAAAGCCGATGTAGAGTTATTTGTTTGCGGACAGTCTTATATTGCACATAAATACCAAATAAATGAAAAATCTACCCAAGTAAAACTCGCGCTTTCAGCTTTAACTGCATTGATAGAGTATCAATCAAACGGCTATCAACTTATAACCTTTAATTAAGCCATGGAACAATATATTATTGGTGTTTTAATTTTAGGTCTCATAATTGGGTTTTTTATAGGCAAGTTACTCTCAAAAAGTTCTTATGAAAAACGAATTTCTGAATTGGAAATTAAAAATAAACTTTTACTTGAAGATAAAGAAGATAACATAAGTACAATCAATAAGTTAAATGACGATAAAGTTAATTTAAACAATGAAAAACACGCACTAGACTTAAAACTTGCAGATAAACTGTCGGAATTGAAATATTTAGAAGAAAAATTACAAGAAAACAAAGCTGAAGTTGAAAAACTTCAAGAAAAATTCACAAAAGATTTTGAAATTCTAGCGAATAGAATATTAGAAGAAAAATCTTCAAAGTTTACGCTACAAAATAAAGAAAACATCAAAAATATTTTAGAGCCTCTTCAAGCAAAAATTCAAACATTTGAGAAAAAAGTAGAAGATATAAACAAGGAAGATATACAGCGAAATTCAGCTCTAATTCAAAAAATAAAATCTCTTGAATCGCTAAATCAACAAATGAGTCAAGATGCCATTAATTTAACAAATGCCCTAAAAGGAGAATCTAAAACTCAAGGCGATTGGGGCGAAATACAACTAGAAGTATTATTAGAGAAAGCGGGCTTAACTAAAGGATTGCACTTTACAACTCAGGGAGGCTTCAGAGATGATAATGATTTATTAAAAAAACCCGATTTTATTATTAATTTACCTGATAATAAACAACTTATTATTGATTCAAAAGTTTCGCTAACAGCTTATGAAAATTATTTTAATGCTGAAGATGATGTAAATCAAAAAATAGCTTTAAAAAATCATTTGATAAGTATTAGAAAGCATTTTAAAGAATTAGGAGAAAAAAATTACACCAATTTATACGGTATAAATACTCCTGATTACGTTTTAATGTTTGTACCTATAGAACCTGCATTACTAATTGCTTTGCATGAAGAGAATAAAATATATTTAGAAGCTTTAGACAGAAATGTAGTATTAGTATCTACTTCAACATTATTAGCTACTTTAAGCACTGTAGCTTCAATTTGGAAACAGGAAGATCAAAAAAGAAATGTAATGGAAATTGCTAAAGAGAGCGGATTGCTATATGATAAATTTGAAGGTTTTGTGCAGGATTTAATAAAAATAGGGAAAGCTCTAAATTCATCACAAGAAAGCTATCAGAATGCTATGAATAAACTTTCGTCTGGGAGAGGAAACATGATTAAAAAAATTGAAAACCTTAAAAAATTAGGGGCTAAAACAAAAAATCATTACCTCAAAATATTTTAGATAGGGCAAATGAATAAAGCTAAAAAATAAGAACGACCTTGTTTAAACAAATTAACAAGGCCGTTTATTTTTAAAAATTTTATTTTTAAAAAATTACTTTTTTAAAACTTTACTTAAAATTTCTTCTTTACTAATTTTTTTGGTGCAGAAATACCAATCTTTACAATCCATATCTTCTTTACCTTCCATTCTATCTTTTGCTGTTCCACATGAACCTGCAGGTCCAATAATTACATCATCTCCTGGTCTCCAATCTGCTGGTGTTGCAATATCAAAAGCGTCTGCTGCTTGTAATGCAATTAAAACTCTGTACAATTCATCAAAATTTCTACCTAAACTTAACGGATAGTAAATGATTGTTCGTATAATTCCTTTTGGATCTACAAAAAATACCGCTCTTACAGCTTTGGTAGAATCTTCATTAGGTTGAAGCATACCATATTTTTTAGCAATTTCCATAGTAATATCTTCAATTAAAGGAAATTTAACATCTACATTTTTCATTCCTTTATATTCAATTTTTTCTTTAATTGAACGCAACCAAGCAATATGACTGTATAAACCATCAATTGACAAACCTATTAAGCTACAGTTAGCTTCCTTAAATTTATCTTCTAAAGAGGCAAAAGTTATAAATTCTGAAGTACAAACAGGTGTAAAATCTGCTGGATGACTAAATAATATTGACCATCCTCCGTTGTAATCACTAGGGAAATTTATATCTCCTTGTGTTGTTACTGCTTTAAATTCAGGAGCTTTATCTCCAATTCTTGGCATTGACGTAAATTCTTGTTGTGTTTCCATATTTATATGTTTTAGATTATTTCTACATCAAAGATACATCATAAAAGCAATTATTAGCTATAAAATAAATTGATTTTTTAAATTTAAGTATCAATAATATTGATAGTTTATTATTCAAAAAGTTAATTTAAAAAAAATCCTGCAAAAGCAGGATTTTAGGTTATACAACATAATAAATGGATAATTTACTTATTAAATAGCGGTTTATTTGCCATCATATTGTTTACTTTATGGGCTACTTTTTCAATAATTTCCTGATTTTCAAAATTTAAAATTACTTCATCAATTAAGTCAACCACATTTTTCATATCATTTTCTTTAAGACCTCGTGTTGTAATTGCTGCCGAACCTATTCGAATTCCCGAGGTAACAAAAGGAGATTTATCATCAAAAGGAACCATATTTTTATTTACAGTAATATCTGCTTTAACCAATGCATTTTCAGCATCTTTTCCGCTAATATTTTTATTGCGTAAATCAATTAGCATCATATGATTATCTGTGCCTCCAGAAATAATATCATATCCTTTTTTTACAAAAGCTTCTGCCATAGCAGCTGCATTTTTCTTTACCTGAATTTGATAATGTAAAAAATCATCTGTCAATGCCTCCCCAAAAGCGATAGCCTTTGCTGCAATTATATGCTCTAACGGTCCTCCTTGATTTCCTGGAAATACGGCTGAATTTATGAGTGTTGACATTTTTTTAAGTTTTCCACTTTTTAATTTCAAACCAAAAGGATTGTCAAAATCGGTTCCTATCATTATCATCCCACCTCTAGGACCTCTCAATGTTTTATGAGTAGTAGTAGTAACAAAATGACAATGAGGAATAGGATCATTTAAAATACCTTTTGCTATTAAACCTGCTGGGTGAGAAATATCAGCCAATAATAGTGCTCCAACTGAATCTGCAATTTTTCTAAATTTCTCAAAATCAATATCTCTTGAATAAGCAGAAGCACCCGCAATTATTAAATTAGGTTTTTCTCTTTCTGCAGTTTCTTGGATTTTATCATAATTTAATATCCCTGTTTCCTTCTCAACGCCATAAAATGAAGTTTTATACAATTTGCCCGAAAAATTAACTGGTGAACCATGAGTTAAATGTCCACCGTGAGACAAATCAAACCCTAAAATTTTATCACCCGGATTTAAAACTGCTTGGTAAACTGCTGCATTTGCTTGGGAACCAGAGTGAGGTTGTACATTAACATATTCAGCTCCAAAAAGCTCTTTTGCTCTATCAATAGCAATTTGTTCAATAATGTCAACTACTTCACAACCTCCGTAATAACGTTTATTAGGGTATCCTTCTGCATATTTATTGGTTAAAATAGAACCTGCCGCTTCCATAACCTGGTTACTCACAAAGTTTTCTGAAGCAATTAATTCTAAACCATTCGTTTGTCTATCTCTTTCTTCCGCTATTAAATCAAATATTACTTGGTCACGTTGCATTACATATAAAATTTTAAAAGTTAAATTATTCGCAAAAATAGCAATTTCATTTCGCAATTAACAAGAAACTCATATATTTGATAAGAATATTTAATAATTGAAAATAAATTTACCTATATGCAAATAACAGCCAATAATCCAGACAGAAAATCTTGGTTACATGTAAATAAAGATACAGATTTCCCTATTCAAAATATACCTTTTGGTGTTTTTTTAACCAAAGAGGATATTATAACCATTGGAACTAGAATTGGTGAATATGCTATTGACTTAGGTGCTTTTCACCAATTAGGTTATTTCGATGGTATACCTCTTACAGATGATATGTTTATGCAAGATTCTTTAAATGATTTTATTGCTGATGGAAGAAAAACTTGGAGATTGGTACGCAATAGAATTGCAGATGTATTTGATGCAGAAAATTCAAGTTTGAGAGAGAATAAAAAGCATAGAGATATTATTATTTTTGATATGAATGATGTTGAAATGTTATTACCTATTGATGTTGGGGATTATACAGACTTTTACTCTAGTAAAGAACATGCTACTAATGTAGGTATGATGTTTAGAGGAAAAGAAAATGCCTTAATGCCAAACTGGTTACATATGCCCGTAGCTTATCACGGTCGTTCATCATCTATTGTTGTTTCTGGAACACCAATTCACAGACCTTATGGACAAACACTACCAATAGGAGAAACAACACCTGTTTTTGGTTCTTCAAAAAGAGTAGATATGGAACTTGAAACAGCTTTTATAACAACTGCTGCAAATAATTTAGGTGAATCTATAGCTGTTGATGAAGCTTGGGAATATATTTTTGGAATGGTTTTATTTAATGATTGGAGCGCTCGTGATATTCAAAAATGGGAATATGTTCCTCTAGGCCCATTTCTTGGAAAAAACTTTGCTTCAACAATATCTCCTTGGATAGTAACAATGGATGCTTTAGAACCTTTTAGATGTGAAAGTCCAAAACAAGAAATAACACCACTACCCTATTTACAACAAGAAAGAAAGGATAGTACTTACGATATTAAACTAGAAGCTATCTTAAAAACAGAAAACGGAGATTTAAACCTATTAAGTAAATCTAATTTTAGATATTTATATTGGTCTATGTCACAACAACTGGCTCACCATACAATAAATGGCTGTAACATTAGAACTGGTGATATGATTGGTAGTGGTACTATTTCGGGTGCTACTAAAAATAGCTTTGGCTCTATGTTAGAATTAACTTGGGCAGGTAAAGAGCCCATAATATTAAAAGACGGTACTAAACGAACTTTCTTTAATGATGGAGATACTGTTATTTTACAAGGTTCTTGTGAAAATGATAACGTTAAAATAGGTTTTGGGAAATGCTCTGGTAAAATATTACCTCCAATAAATTTAAAATAATTTTAAACTTAGCTTTTTATATAAGGTTGCATTATTTTAATAAAGCCCCTTTTACTGTTTCAATACTTATTTGATAGTGAGAATCATGGTAAATCACAGATTTATTTTTTATAAGTAAAATTTGTGGAGATTGATGATGAACTCCAAACTTATCAGAAATTTCATTTGATAACTCTCTGTATTTTAGAATATCCAAAAAATATAGCGTTAAATCCGTTTTTGCTATATCAAAACCTCTTTCAAAGTTCTTAAGAGCCATTCTACTAACACCACATCTGGTACTATGCTTAAATATTAAAGCAGGTTTTGTAGTTGACTTTAAAATAATTTCTTCTATTTGACTTTTTTCAGTTAATAATACCCATTGTACTTCTACTGAATTTTTATTTTCCTCACTTCCTTTAAGAAAATTGCTAAATAACCCCATTTATATTATTTTTCTTTTAGCCAAAATTAATCCATAACTACCAAAATAAAGACAAAATGTCGTTAAACTCATAAAATAAAGACAGAATGACAAGAATAATTTAATTTTGTATCTTGGAATATTCTTTGAAGTGTCAAATATAAACACAAAAAAATTAAATATTATGAACTTAAATAAATTTACTATAAAATCACAAGAAGCCATACAACAAGCACAACAAATTGCGCAAAGTAATGAGCATCAACAAATAGAAAATTCACATATTTTAAAAGGAATTTTTGAAGTAGATGAAAATGTAATTCCATTTATTTTAAATAAACTAGGAGTAAATATAGAGCTGTTAAAAAGTTTGATAGACAAAACAATTGAAAGCTATGCAAAAGTTACTGGAGGAGACATTATGCTTTCAAGAAATGCCTCAAAAATGTTAAATATAGCTGAGACTGAAGCTAAAAAAATGAAAGATGAATATGTATCTATTGAGCATTTAATATTGGCAATTCTAAAAACCAAGGATACTACATCTCAAATTTTAAAAGATCAAGGAGTTTCTGAAAAAGATTTAATAACTGCTATTCAAGAATTGAGAAAAGGTAGTAAAGTAACTTCTCAAAGTGCAGAAGAAACCTACAACTCATTAAACAAATATGCTAAAAACCTTAATCAATTAGCTAAAGAAGGAAAATTAGATCCAGTAATTGGACGAGATGAAGAAATAAGAAGAATTTTACAAATTTTATCACGAAGAACCAAAAACAATCCAATGTTAGTTGGTGAGCCTGGAACTGGAAAAACAGCTATTGCAGAAGGCTTAGCTCATAGAATTGTAAAAGGTGATATCCCTGAAAATTTAAAAGATAAGCAAATTTACTCTTTAGATATGGGAGCTCTTATTGCAGGAGCTAAATATAAAGGCGAGTTTGAAGAAAGATTAAAATCCGTTATCAAAGAAGTAACTTCTGCTAATGGAGAAATTATTTTATTTATTGACGAAATACACACATTGGTTGGTGCTGGTGGCGGGCAAGGAGCAATGGATGCCGCAAATATTTTAAAACCTGCATTGGCAAGAGGTGAACTAAGAGCAATTGGAGCTACAACGCTTGATGAATATCAAAAATATTTTGAGAAAGATAAAGCCTTAGAGCGTCGTTTTCAAAGAGTTCAAGTGGATGAGCCTGATACTGAAAGTGCTATATCAATCTTAAGAGGTATTAAAGATAAATATGAAAATCATCATAAAGTACAAATTAAAGATGATGCTATAATCGCTGCTGTAGAATTTTCTCAACGCTATATTACAAATCGTTTTTTACCTGATAAAGCAATTGATTTAATGGATGAAGCTGCTGCAAAAATTAGAATGGAAATAAATTCAAAACCTGAAGAATTAGATGTTTTGGATAGAAAAATTATGCAGTTAGAAATAGAAATTGAAGCTATTAAACGTGAAAAAGATGAAAAGAAATTAGATTTCCTTAAAAAAGAGGTCGCTAATTTAAAAGAAGAACGTAATGAAATTAATGCGAAATGGAAAAGTGAAAAAGAAGTAATTGAAAATATACAGGCTTCTAAAGAAGCAATAGAAAATTATAAACTTGAAGCCGAACGTGCCGAACGTGAAGGGGATTATGGAAAAGTGGCTGAGATTAGATATGGGAAAGTAAAACAAGAGCAAGAACGCTTAGATGAACTTCAACAACAATTAATTCAAAATCAAGATTCAGCTTTAATTAAAGAAGAGGTTACACGTGATGATATTGCCGAAGTTGTGGCAAAATGGACAGGAATACCTGTAAGCAAAATGCTACAAAGTGATCGTGAAAAATTATTACACCTTGAGGAAGAATTACATGAAAGAGTTGTTGGCCAAAATGAAGCTATCCAAGCAGTAGCTGACGCCGTTAGACGTTCAAGAGCTGGATTACAAGATGAGAAAAGACCTATTGGAACATTTCTGTTTTTAGGAACTACAGGAGTAGGTAAAACCGAACTTGCAAAAGCATTAGCCGAATATTTATTTGATAATGAAAATTCATTAACCAGAATTGATATGAGTGAGTATCAAGAACGGCATGCTGTAAGTAGGTTAGTTGGTGCTCCTCCAGGATATGTTGGTTATGATGAAGGAGGACAACTTACCGAGGCTGTACGTAGAAAACCATATTCTGTTATTTTACTCGATGAAATTGAGAAAGCACATCCTGACACATTTAATATTTTATTGCAAGTTTTAGATGAAGGAAGATTAACAGACAATAAAGGAAGAGTGGCAGATTTTAAGAATACAATTATTATTATGACTTCGAATATGGGGGCAGGTATTATTCAAGAAAAATTTGAAAATATTGACATGTCTAAACGTGCATTAATAACTAAAGAAACCAAAATAGAGGTTGTTAATTTATTAAAACAATCAATTAGACCTGAATTTTTAAACAGAATAGACGAAATAATAATGTTTACACCTCTAAATAAAGGAGAAATAGGTGAAATTGTTAAATTGCAATTAAATAACTTAATTAAAATACTAATTAAAAAAGATATACACCTCAGTTATACTGATGAAGCTGTTAATGAACTTATTGAAAAAGGATTTGACCCTCAATTTGGTGCAAGACCCGTTAAAAGAGTGATTCAAAGAGATATATTAAATGAATTATCTAAAGAAATTTTAGCTGGTAAAATAACAGCATCAAGTACAATTTTAATTGATGCCTTTGACGGAAAAATAGTATTTAGAAATAAGTAAAATATATTGATTAATGAGAACTCCTTTTAGAGAAATCTAAAAGGAGTTTTTTTTTGTTAAGCAACTGACAGTCAGTAGCCAAAATGACATAAATAATGAAAAATTGACAGTGTTTCTATTTTGGTATTTATTTTGTAAATACACTTAATGTAAAAAGAAATTTAAATTAGATGTTTAACTTAAAAATTGAAAGATATGTTAGTAAAAAGCAACGGTATTCCTGTAATGCCATCTATTTTTGATGATTTTTTTAGAGATTGGTCTTTATCAAATTTTTCTAATACCAACACTACTTTACCTGCTGTTAACATCAAAGAAAATGATGATGAATTTAAAGTTGAAGTAGCAGTTCCTGGTATGGATAAAAAAGATTTTAAAATTAATTTAGAAAATAACATCCTAACAATTTCATCAGAAAAAGAAATAGAAAACGAAGAAAAAAATGATAAATATACTCGTAAAGAATATAGTTATCAATCATTTGAAAGAAGTTTTAATTTGCCAAAAAACGTTGTAAATAGCGAAAAAATTACTGCCAGCTACAAAAATGGCGAATTAATTATTACTGTACCAAAGCGAGAAGAAGCTAAACCTGTACCTGCTAAATTAATTGAAATTAAATAACTTGGAAGAGGCTGTCTAAAAAGTGTCATTCTGAATGTAAATGAAGAATCTCCTTGAGGTTAAACACTTACATATCAAGATGTTGATATTTTTAACTTTGTTCAAAATGACAAGTATAATTGCTTTTCAGACAGCCTCTTCTTTATTTTAAATTTAAACCTTTAGTTATGAAAAAAATTAGTTTATTATTAATGCTTCTGCTTACTATTTCTAGTTGTAATGCTCAAACCAACACTGATAAAAATAAGGGAAATAATGAAGCCGTTAAACCAAAAACAAACATTGTTGTTCATAAAGAGTATGATGAAAATGGAAATTTAATTCGTGTAGATTCTTCTTATACGTATGTGTATTCTACCCTTAAAAATGACAGTTTGTTACAAAAAAAATTATTTGATAATTTAAAATTAGATTTAAATAATAACTCTCAAAATATTGATTCAATATTATTTAATAATTTTTTTAATGACGACTTATTTAAAATGAATGATTTTTATACAGATCATTTTTTTAATGATAATTTTAAGCTTCAAGAAAAACAACTTAAGCAGTATCTTAAAAGGCTAGATTCTATTAAAAATCAATTTTATAAAAATAGTTTTAAGTAACTTATAATTTTATTTATCATCATAAAACTCCTTATAATTGAAGGAGTTTTTTTATATTTCACCAAAATACTAAAATTTATATATGAAATATTATTTCTTCTTATTACTAATTATAATAAACTTATCAGCCGCTAAATCTCAAGAAAAAAAAGGTGAAGTCACTACTTATTACCTAATAAGACATGCAGAAAAAGATAGAACCAATAATTTAAATAAAGACCCTAATCTAACTGAAAAGGGAAGAAAAAGGGCGAAAAAGTGGAGTGTGGTTTTTAAAAATATTCCTTTTGATTTAATTTATTCAACAAATTACAACAGAACTAAACAAACAGCTAAACCAACGGCTAACTGTAAAAATTTAGAAATTCAATACTATAACCCAAAAAATTTATACAATGAAAAATTTAAATTAAAAACAACGGGAAAAACAGTTTTAGTAGTTGGGCATAGTAATACAACACCACAATTTGTAAATAAAATAATAGAAGAAGAAAAATATGCTAATATAGATGATTCAAACAATTCAAATCTATATATTGTTACTATTATAAATGGACAGAAAACAACCATTTTATTGAAAATTGAATAATAAAAAAAGCCACTTAAGAAAGTGACTTTTTAAAATTTATCTAAATAATTTTATCTTAAAATTTCATTCCAATACCAAATCCAATAATTAATGGATTGATATCTACATCAGCACCTACTGTAGCTCCTAAAGCAGTTGTTGCATCTACTGTAACATTGGTTGATAATAAAATGTATTTTACATCTAAATTTAAAAACCATTTTTCATTTAAATCATAATCAAATCCACCTTGAAATGCAAATCCAACGGAGTTGTCATAAGTAACATCATCTGCGGTTGGTCCTTCGTTAGCACTATAAAATATAGTGTAATTTAAACCCGCGCCTAAATAAGGCCTAACCACCTCTGTATCAAAGTGATATTGTAATGTTAATGTTGGTGGCAACAACCAAACATCACCTAGTTCAATATCCCCTACTGAGGTTGCTACTGCTTTTACATCATGATTTGTTGTTCCCAAAATTAATTCAGCCGCCCAATTTTTGTTAAAAAAATAGGTAAAGTCTAATTCTGGAACTACAGCTGTAGAAATTTCAACATCTCCTCCAATAGTTTCAATCGTGGCGCTTTCATATGGAATAACTGTGATTACCCTAAGCCTAACTTGCCATTTTTTAAAATTATCACTATTCTCTTGTGCAGTCATGCTAATTGAAATTGTTGCTACTGCAATAAAACTTAAAAGTAATTTTTTCATATTTATAGTTTATTAGTTTTACAAAAATATTATATTTTATGTTAAAATATTATGATAAAAATCATATTAAAAGACCTTTAAATCCTATATAAATTCATTATAAATTATAGTACATTTGTAGCATGCAGAAGAAAATTAATATACAAAATAAAAAAGCCCGTTTTGAATATGAAATACTTGATAGGTATACGGCAGGAATTCAACTTACAGGTACTGAAATTAAATCAATTAGAGAAAGTAAGGCACGTATTACAGAGAGTTTTTGTGAATTTAATGAACAAGGAGAATTATTTGTTATAAATATGTTTATTGAAGAATATTTATACGGACACTCATACAACCATAAGCCTAAAAGTGAACGAAAACTTTTATTAAACAAAGGAGAACTTAAAAAATTACAGAAAGAAGTTCAAAATGTTGGATTAACAATTATTCCATTAAGATTATTTTTAACCGAAAAAGGCTGGGCTAAATTAGATATTGCACTATGTAAAGGTAAAAAGAATTATGATAAACGAGAAGCCATTAAAGATCGTGAAAGCAAAATTAGCTTAGATAGAATTAAAAAGAACTTTAATTAACACTAATGAAGTTTATAGCCTTTTTAAAATTAATACGTTGGAAAAACTTACTATTAATACTATACACATTACTTTTAATAAGATTTTTGGTCTTTAATTCTTTTAATATTTCTCTAAACCTTTCTCCAATTCAATTTATTGTTTTAATTATTTCAGTATTATTAATTACTGCTGCTGGATATATTATTAATGATATTTACGACATAAAAACAGATTTAATTAATAAGCCTTCTAAAGTTATTATTACAAAATACTTTTCAGTTGAACAAGCAAAGCAATTCTATTTAATTTTAAATACCTGCGGAATTATTTTAGGTGTCGCTTTATCTTTAAATATAGAAAAACCAACATATTCACTAATTTTTATTGGAGCTTCACTACTACTCTACTACTATGCTAAAAAGTTAAAATCAAAACCGTTAATAGGTAATATTGTTGTCTCTTTTTTAGTTGCATGTAGCTTTTTAATTTTAGTTGTATTTGATGTTAACAAAACCATTCAAAGTAATGAACAACAATTAGTTACAAACGCTATTTTAATACTATCTCTTTTTGCTTTTTTCTTAAATACAATAAGAGAAATTATTAAAGATATTGAAGATGTAAAAGGAGATTACAACCTAAAAATGAATACATTACCTATTTTAATTGGTAAAAAAAGAGCTAAACAAACTGCATTAATTTTATGTATAATCCCTATTATAATATTATTATTTATAATTATAAATTATGCCTCAATATATAAATTCACAGTGTTGTATTTGTTACTTTTTACTTTCATTCCTTTACTCTATATTGCATTAAAGTTGTTTTATGCAACCTCAATAAAAAATTATAAAAAAATTAGCATACTTCTAAAAATAATTATGTTTTTAGGAATCAATTCACTTCTGTTTTTTTCATTTAATACCTAAAAAATGATTTTTAATAAATTTAAAGATAAACACATTGTATTGGCTTCATCTTCACCTAGAAGACAAGAGTTATTTAAAAAATTGGGAATTGATTTTTCAATCAAAATAAAAGAAATTGAAGAAAATTACCCTTTGAACTTAAAAGAAGAAGAAATAACCAATTATTTAGCGATACTCAAAGCCGAAGCTTTCGAAGGTGAAATAAATAAAAATGAATTTGTAGTTACTTCTGATACAATTGTATGGTATAAAAACAGTGCTTTAGAAAAGCCTAAAAACAAAAAACAAGCAATTGAAATGTTGCAAAAATTATCGGGAACTCATCATAAAGTAATTACGTCGGTTTGCATTAAATCAACAGAAGTACAAAAAGTTTTTTTTGATACTACCATTGTTTATTTTAAACAATTAACCAGCGATGAAATTAGTTATTATGTTGAAAAATATAAACCTTTTGATAAAGCAGGTGCTTACGGAATACAAGAATGGATTGGTTTTATTGGTGTTACAAAAATTGAAGGGAGCTATTTTAATGTTATGGGATTACCTGTACATAAATTGTATGAAGAATTGCTAAAAATATAGTTTCGTATCATTAATATCCTTATTTTTGAAGGATTTTTAATAAATAATAAAGATGAAAAAATACACGTATACAGAAAAAAAAGATACCAGATCTGGTTTTGGAGCAGGATTAGCTGAGTTAGGAGATACAAACGAGAATGTTGTAGCGCTTTGTGCCGATTTAGTAGGTTCATTAAAAATGGAAAAATTTATTGAAAATCATCCTAAAAGATTTTTCCAAATTGGAATTGCTGAGGCTAATATGATGGGAATTGCTGCAGGTTTAACTATAGGAGGTAAAATTCCTTTCACAGGAACATTTGCAAATTTTTCAACTGGTAGAGTTTATGATCAAATTAGACAATCTATTGCTTATTCCAATAAAAATGTAAAAGTATGTGCATCACATGCAGGTTTAACATTAGGCGAAGATGGAGCAACTCACCAAATTTTAGAAGATATTGGCTTAATGAAAATGTTGCCGGGAATGACCGTTATTAATACCTGTGATTATAACCAAACTAAAGCAGCTACATTGGCAATTGCAGAACATGTTGGCCCTGTTTATTTACGTTTTGGCAGACCAAAAGTACCTGTGTTTATGCCTGAAAATGAAAAATTTGAAATTGGAAAAGCAATTCAACTAACTGAGGGTAATGACGTTACAATTATTGCTACGGGTCATTTAGTATGGGAAGCTTTACAAGCTTCAGAAAAATTAGAAGCTATGGGTGTTAGTGCTGAAGTAATTAATATACATACCATTAAACCGTTAGATGAAGAAGCAATACTAAAATCAATTGCTAAAACAAGTTGTATTGTAACAGCTGAAGAACACAATATTTTAGGAGGTTTAGGTGAAAGTGTTTCGCGTGTTTTAGCTAAAAACAATCCTGTGCCTCAAGAATTTGTTGCCGTAAATGACAGTTTTGGAGAGTCTGGAACCCCAGAACAACTCATGAAAAAATATGGCTTAACGGACAATGATATTGTTTTAGCAGCTAAAAAAGCAATCTCAAGAAAATAATGATATCATTATTGCGTTTAAAGAATATTGTAAACCCTAAATTTTAATCTTATGAACAAAAGAATTATTTTATTAACTGTTGTATTTTTATCAACGTTGTTTTATGCAAATGCACAAAGTGAATTTGGAATCAAAGGAGGTTTAAGCTATAACTCAAACGGTGAGTATAAAGAATTTACATCTGAAGTAACAAATATTTACAAAAATGAAGGTAAAGGAAAATCTGGTTTCAATATTGGATTTTATGGTAAATTAGACTTAGGGCCTATTTATTTACGTCCTGAATTGGTTTATACCAAAACAACAAGTGAGTATGTTTTAAATACAGGAAATACAGAAGATTATAAATTATCCAAATTAGATGTTCCTGTATTGGTTGGCTTAAAATTAATTGGCCCTTTAAATATATTTGCAGGCCCTGCATTCCAATACATCTTAAACAATGATTTAAAAGGGCTAGAGTTTCAGTCCATAAAAAATGATTTTACTGTTGGAGTAAATATTGGCGCCTCTATTGAATTGGGTAAATTAGGAATTGATGTTAGGTATGAAAGAGGATTAAGTAGTAATGAAGCCAGCTGGACAAATGCTGGTGATACTTTTACGTTAGATTCTAGACCTGAGCAAATTATTTTCAGCTTATCGTACCGTTTATCAAATAAAAAGAAATAACCTTCAAATTAATTTATAAAAAAAACCTTCTTTTTTGAGAAGGTTTTTTTTATAAATTAAAATTCGCTATTTAATTATCTGTATCTAAATAATCTGGTATACCATCGTTATCCGTATCATCATTTAAGGGATTTCCATCACCATTTGGATCTTCATCTCTCGTTAAAATACCATCGTTATCATCATCAATGTCTAAATAATCAGGAATCAAATCACCATCTGAGTCATCATTTTTAACATCACCATCTTGATCTATATCCTCTAAAATAGATAAAATACTATCATTATCATCATCAGACTGGTTAACATCTTCTAAAGTAATTTGAAAAACAAGTGGCGAGTTTGCAGGGATTACAATCTGACCAATATTACCATAAGCAAGACCTGAAGGAATAAACAAAATACCCTTGCCTGAATTTTCAAAATAAAAAGATTCATCTTCATTTACAATCTTATCTCCTCCTTTAAAATTTGTAAATCCATAACTCCAACCATCAATCACTTTTGTTAGAGACAACCAAGTTAATGATGATCTAGAATCAAAAACAGTACTGTCTAATAGCATACCAGTATATGTTGTTAGTACAGAATCTGCTCGTGAAGGAGAAACTGTAGCGCCTTCATTTTCTTTTAAGTAATATAATTTATATGAAATATCATTTTTAGTAATATTTTGAGTTTCAACTTGCCCCATCAGTGGTGTTTCATTATTTGTGATAGTCCAAATACCTCCATCAACATCATTTAAATAATGTGTTTGTAAATATTCAATTAAGGCTTCATCATCAAGTAAAGATTGTGCAGCTGCATCAAATACAACATCTGTTGAATCGTCTTTTTTACAAGAAAAAATTACAAAACCCAAAGCTAGTATAAAAAATAAATTTTTTAATTTCATTCAGTCTAATTTTTAGGTGCGCAAGATACTATTTTCTCTATCTTTGACAAAAGAGAAAGAGGAATTTTAACTTAATTATATGAGAATTGATAAATATTTATGGTGTGTACGTTATTACAAAACTAGAAATATTGCTACAGAAGCTTGCAGAAAGGGACATGTTAAAGTAAATGGTGAAAGTGTTAAGCCTTCAAAAGCAATATTCAATCAGGAAAAAATTACAATTAGAAAAAATCAAATTAATTATAAATTAGAAGTTCTAGATATTCCCACTAATCGTGTTGGAGCTAAACTTGTTGACTTATACAGAAAAGATATTACCCCTGCTGAAGAATTTGAAAAATTTGAACTGTTAAAATATTCTAAAGATTATTACAGAAAGAAAGGAGCAGGAAGACCTACTAAAAAAGATAGAAGAAATTTAGATGAATTACAAAATGAATAAAACAGCTTTAGATAGAAGTTATTGGGAAGACTTATACAATAGCAATAAAACAGGTTGGGATATTGGTTATATTTCACCCCCTATTAAAGAATATATTGACCAACTGAATACTATAAACTTGCAAATTTTAATTCCTGGAGCAGGCAATAGTTATGAAGCGGAATATTTGCATAAAAAAGGCTTCCAAAATGTAGATGTAATTGATATTGCAACACAACCGTTAAATAATTTTAAAAAGAGGGTTCCCTCCTTTCCTAAAACGAATCTAATCCAAAAAAATTTCTTCAATCATCAAAAAAAATATGATTTAATTATAGAGCAAACTTTTTTTTCTTCTTTACACCCTACTCATAGAGAAAAATATGTACATAAAACACATGATTTACTATCGCATAACGGAAAATTAATTGGCTTATTTTTTGATGTTGAATTTTCTAAAGAAGGACCTCCTTATGGTGGCAGTTTAAAAAAATATTCGCAACTATTTTCACCTTTTTTTACTATAAAAACACTTGACAAATGTTATAATTCTATTAAACCGAGATTTGGTAGAGAATTGTTTTTTATCTTTGAAAAAAAATAATTTTAAAATGAACGGTTCTATTATTCTAACAAACGAGCAAATTCAAAATAAAACTAGGAGAATAGCATATCAAATTTATGAAAATAATTATAATGAAAATGAAATTATAATTGCTGGAATAAATGGGAATGGATACGTATTTGCGCAAAAAATAACAACTATTTTAAAAACAATATCTAAATTAAAAGTAACTTTATGTGAGGTTATAATTGATAAAAAAAATCCTTTAAAAAAAATAACAACAAGTATAGATACTGATAATTATAAAAATAAATCATTAATTTTGGTTGATGATGTACTAAACTCTGGGACTACTTTAATATATGGAATTAAACATTTTTTAGAAGTTCCATTAAAACAATTTAACACAGCTGTATTAATTAATAGAAATCATAAAAAATATCCTGTGAAAGCAGATTTTAAAGGTCTTTCATTATCAACTTCAATGGGAGAGCATGTTTCAGTAGTATTTGAAAATAAAAATTCATATGCCTTTTTAGAGTAGCCGCTTAATTTCATTTACAATCTCAAAAATATTTTTTTTATCTACCAATATAGTGTGTTTAGCTTTTTCATAAAAAGCAACTCTCTCAAATAAGTGTTTTGCTATATATTCTTTCAAGTTTTCTTTATCAATAGAGGCAACCAATGGTCTTTGAGATTTATTACTTTGAAGTCGCTCAAAAATTGTTTGAATGGAGGCTTTTAAATAAAATGAAATTGAATTTGTTTCAATTAGCTTCATATTTCTACCATAACAAGGCGTTCCTCCACCTACAGAAAGTACAATATCTTTTTTTAAATTAAGTAATTCTAGTAAATAGTCACCTTCTATTTTTCTAAAGTAAATCTCACCTTTCTTTTCAAAAATAGTAGCAATAGATAATTGTTCTTTTTCTTCAATATATGCATCTAAATCCATAAACTGAATTTTTAATTTGTTTGCTAAAACACTACCTATGGCAGATTTTCCACTTGCCATATATCCTAATAAAACAATTTTCATAATTACTTTTTACGTATTTCAAATTAGAAAACAAATATCGTTTAAAAAACAACATAAAAAAACTTGTTTTCTTAAGTTTAGATAGTATATTTGCACTCGCAATTGCTAAAGGAGAATTGACCTGGTAGCTCAGTTGGTAGAGCACCTCCCTTTTAAGGAGGTGGTCCTGGGTTCGAGCCCCAGCCAGGTCACATTTGGAATAAAAATTTTATGAGCGAAAAGTTTATGTTGAGCGTAGCCAAAGTAAGCCCAAGCCTATTCGCATTAAAAGTTGAGCTACTAGCTTAACTTTTTTATTTAAATTCACATCTAATAAAGCACATATGGCGGAATTGGTAGACGCGCCAGCTTGAGGGGCTGGTGAACAATAGTTCGTGCAGGTTCGACTCCTGTTATGTGCACTTCTTTTTTAAGTGTAGAGAATATACTTTTTAAATTGTTAATACTAAAATAAAAAAATACTGCCTCTTTTGTATTTCTTTAACAATTTTTTCCTTTTTAATTAGTATCATTGCATATGCATAAATACACACTATATATAGCCTTTTTTTTAATAACACTTAAAGGGTTTTCACAAGAATCTAACGTTATTAAACCTATTGACACTATTGGATTAACTGCTTCATTAAGAGGACAAGTTGTTAATAATAGTAACCAAAAACCCTTAATTGGCGCCAATTTATTTAATTTAAATTCTGTAATTGGAACCGTAACTGATGACAATGGATATTTTGAAATTGAAACAAAAGCTAATGATACTCTTTATATTTCTTATTTAGGTTTCCAATCTATTAAGTTAAAAATAACAAATGATTTACTAAGAAATGAGCTTGTTATTGAATTGAATGAAAAAACAGAGCAGTTAAAAGAGGTAGTTGTTAAATCACATAAACTTATTGGTGTTTTAGAAATTGACGCCAAAAATGTACCAAAAGATAAATATTCTAGAATTCATATTGTTGGCTTACGCCAAACATACGAAGTAGGCTCAAGAAGTAGAAAAAATTACACCTCTCCTATTGATGCCTTATTTCGTCCTATAGATTTTGTGTACAATTTATTTGGTAAAAAACCGAAGCAGCTCAAAAAATTAAAAAAACTTAGAAGCACTGATAATTTGCGAGAAATGCTAGAAGGTAAATTTAATAGAGAAATTATGATGGAGTATTTAGATATGGATGCCCAAGAATTAAATGATTTATTAAATGAATGTAATTATTCAGATTACTTTATTAAGTCTGCAAGCGATTTACAGTTAATTGAAGCTGTACTATTATGTTATGAAAATTACAAAGCTATAAAAAAGGGAAGTACCATAAAAAAAATTGATAAACAATAAGAATACTTTTAATCTTATTTATAACTACTTATTTATTTTAAATGATGAGTCCCTAACTATTAAATTCGTTTTTATAACAACTGTTTTATTAGAAATATTATTTTCATTGTTAATTTCATTAATGAGGTATTTCATAGCTACAGACCCAATTTTATTACCTGGTTGATCAATAGTAGTTAATTTAGGCTCTATAATAATTGAATTTAGAGAATTGCTAAATCCAACAACAGCAATTTCTTCTGGGATGTTAATTTTATTTTTTTTCAATGCTTTTATGACCCCAATAGCTGCTCCATCGGTAATAGCAAAAACGGCATCAGGTTTATGTTGTAGACTTATTAAAATATTTGCAAGTCTTTTTGCCTGATGAATTGAAATGTCTTCCGAGCTTAAAATAATAGTATCATCAATTTCTAAATTATATGTTCTTAAAGCTCTTAAATAACCCAAATATCTTTTTTCAGAAGTAAAAGAACTTTCTGTCTCTTTAATAATTGCAATACGTTTTTTTCCTGTATTTATTAAATGTTCAACAGCTCTAAATGCTGCATCTTCATCATCTATAACAACCTGAGTGCAAGGCACTTTAGTAGATACTTTATCTACCAAAACTAGCGGTACTTGCTCAAGTATATTTAGAATAGTATCTACATTTTTAGTCTCCCTTGCTAAAGATAATAAGATTCCATCAACGCCAAATTGGTTCATTGTTTGCAGCATTTCAGTTTGCTTTGTAATATTGTTAACAGATTCTGATATAATTACTTTATACCCATGAATTTCTGCCTCTTCTAAAACACCTTTAAGCAAAGTTGAGGTAAAGTAATGCGAAATATTTGGGACAATAACCCCTATTATATTTGTTTTATGTGTTCTAAAACCTCTAGCAAATAAATTTGGTACATAGTTAAATTTAGACGCAAATGCCTTAATTTTCTCCTTCGTTTTTATACTAATGTCTGGATGATCATTTAATGCTCTTGAAACAGTAGAAATTGAGAACCCTAAATCTTGAGCAATTTTTTTTAGTGTAATTAAATTTTTCTTTGGCATTTTATAAATTTTTGGTTTATGAGTACAAACTTAACCTTATAATTTTAAATTGCAAACGTTACCGCAAACGTTTGCGTAGATATTTGACTAAATTTGATGCAAAATTAACTAGTTTATGTTTTCATTTACAGAATAATTAATAGAATACTAATTTTTAACTATTTATACTTATGAAAAAAATTATACTAGGACTTTTATTATTAATAAGTTCTTTTGCTTATTCTCAAACAACAGTTAAAGGGACTGTTGTTGATAAATCTGGAAGTCCAATACCTGGGGTAAATATTATTATTAGTGGTACTGATGTTGGAACTACTACTGATTTTGACGGAAACTATGAAATAACAACTCAATTAACGGGTGAACATGAATTAAAAGCTTTATTTATGGGATACTTTTCTCAAACTAAAACTATTAATTTTTCTGGAATTGTAACAGTTGATTTTATCTTAAATGAAAGTGTTGAAAGCCTCGAAGATGTTGTTTTAACAGCTACATCTACTAGAAGATCCCAAAAACAATCTCCTTTATCAATTACTTCTATCAAACAAAAAGATATTATTAAATTATCTGCAAATAGCCAAGCAGACATCATTAGAAGTGTACCTGGTATAACTGCTGAAGGTGGTGGTGGTGAAACTGCAACAAATGTTTTTGTTAGAGGGTTACCTTCTGGTGGTCAGTATGTTTTTAACCCTTTACAATATGATGGAATGCCATTAATGAGTACTTTTGGCTTAAACTCTTCTGCACACGATGTATACGCTAGACCTGATGTTGGTTTTAAAGGTGTAGAATTTGTAAGAGGTGGTGCTGCAGTATTATATGGTGCAGGTTCAGTAGCTGGTATTATAAATTATACAAGTAAAACAGGTGATTCTAATCCTGAAAATCTTGTTAACGTAGAGTGGGCTAACGAAGGAAGAATTAAAACTGATTTTTATACTGGTGGCCAATTAGGTGGTGAAGATTCTAACACATACTATGCCTTAACAGGGTTTATGAGATATGATGAAGGACCAATTAACACGGGATTACCAACAAAAGGTGTTCAGTTAAGAGCTAACATTAAAAAGAAATTTGATAATGGGTCTTTTACAATTCACGGACAATTTATAAATGATAACGCTCAGTTCTTTATGCCATTACCATTAGAAGGAGGTAGTAGATCTCGTTTAGCAGGTAATGACGGAGAAGATGTATATCAATTATTACCTTCTCAATTAGCTAACGTTTCTTTTAATACACCTGGTGGTATTTATAAAAGTCCTATCGCTGATGGAGTTTCAACACAAGGCGGATATTTAATGGCAGATTTTAATTACAGGTTTGATAATAATTTAAAATTTAAATCAAAAATTAAATACGCAAATTACAAACACAGCTTTGCATTATACATTGGAGGAAACGGTGCTCAAGGCAACCCAATTTCCTTAAATGATTATGTAAATGGTTTAGATGCTGGTAATTTAGGTTACTCTGCTACATACCAAGGTTCTTCTGAACAAATTAGTGGTTCAGATTTAGTAATTGACAATTTACATATTGATAGACTACGCCCTATGACAGATTACTCAGGTGAAGCTTCTTTAATAAAAAGAGTTGAAACAGATAATGGATCTCATAATATTACAGTAGGTACTTTTATATCACGTACGGAAGCTGAAGATATTAACTATCAATTTAGAGTGTTATCTGAATTTAACAATAACCCACAAATAGTAAATCTTAGTTATACTAATGCTAGCGGTAACAATGTTATTTATTCACAACAAGGTATTTATAACAGAATAGGAATGACATCTAACAAGTATTTATCTCAAAACAAATCTGCTTTTTATGCTACAGATGAAATGATTTTTGATAAATGGCGTTTTGATGTAGGGTTTAGAATTGAAAATACAAAAGGTACTTTTAGCAATGGTAGTATAGTTGAATCTACAGTTTATAATGATGCTAACATTACATCAGCATTAAGTAATGTAAAATATGCAGATGGAGGCTTTACTATTGCAGATGTTAATGCAACAGATTGGGCCTTATCTTTAGCAGGTTTATATGAATTATCTGATGTAGTAAACTTATATGCAAACTTTTCAAAAGGATTTTTCTTTCCACAACTTAGAGGGTTTACTCCAATTGCAACAGGTGTTACTGGTAGTAAATATGATTCAGAAAAAATTATTCAATTTGAAGCAGGTACTAAAATTGGTAATGATAAATTAACCGGTTCTTTAGCCATGTATTATGTTAGTTTAAAAGATAGAATTAAAATAACTCAAGCAATTGTAAACGGTTCTTTAGTTGATCAAACTAGGTCTGAGCAAAATACAGCTACTTTTGGCCTAGAAGCTACTTGGGATTATAAACTTACTGAAGTTTTAAACTTTAGAGGTTCAGCAACTTATCAAAACCATGAAATTACCAAAAATATAAATGAAGATTTAGTGAATGGCGGTACAACAATTGCTGATGAAGGAAATAAGTTAGCAAGACAGCCTAATATTTTAGGGAGCTTAGGTTTATATTATGACAATAGCAAGTTTGATACAATGCTATCAATGAACTATACGGGCAAAAAATTTGCTGCAGATAATAACAATATAGAATTAGAAGCTATTAGTATACTAAGATTAGGTGCTGGTTATTCCATGAATTTAGGTGAAAATGATGAGACTTTAAGACTTGGGTTTTCAGTCTTTAATGCACTTGATAGTGATGCTGTTACAGAAGGAGATCCAAGAGCTGTAGGGCAGGTAGAAGAAGAGTTTTTCTTTGGAAGACCTATTTTACCTCGTAGAGTATTCTTAACTGCAACATTTAATTTTTAATATTTGTTAATTAATGACTAGGGTACATTAATGAGGTAACTTATTAATGTATCCTTTTTTTAAAATCACCTCAATGACATCTAGCCTAGTAAATACCGCTCAAAATATTTTGAACTCTAACTTCCAAGAAAAAAAAGGATTTACATTGCCATGCAAAGGTTTGTATCCATTTCAATGGTATTGGGATTCTGGATTTATAGCTATTGGATATGCTCATTATGACATAAATAAAGCAAAAAGTGAAATAGAAACACTTTTAAATGCTCAATGGAATAACGGATTTATTCCACACATAATTTTCCATAATGAAAGTAATTCTTATTTCCCAGGGCCCGATTTTCATATGGCAGAATTACATCTAGATGCTTCAACAGAATATAAGTCGACAGGAATGACTCAACCTCCTGTTACAGGTTTTGTTCTTGAAAAAATATATCAGATTGCAAAAGATAAAATAGATATTTTGGATTTTATAAAAAAAAATATCGATAAAGTTTATGATAATCACACCTACTTTTATAAGAATAGAGATATAAATAATGAAGGACTTGTTTATATTTATCACAACTGGGAATCTGGAACAGATAACTCCCCTGTTTGGGATGATATATGGAAAACAATGAACTCACCTGATTACGATTTTGAAAGAAGGGACACTTCACATGTAGATCCTTCTGAAAGACCTACAAAAAAAGAATACAATTACTATCTACACATTATTGATATTGCTAAAGAAAACAATTACGATGATGCAAAAATTGCTGAATTATCTCCTTTTTTAGTGCAAGACCCCTTGTTTAATGCAGTACTTATAAAATCTAATAATGCATTAATTAATTTGTACAAAATTATTGGTAATAATGAAGATAAAATAACGCAACTTCTAAAATGGACAAACAAAGGTGTTAAATCATTTAACACCAAATTATATGATGATGAATTAGGAGCTTATGTTCATTACGATTTAAGAAATGAAAAACCTATTCGTTTAGTAAGTTCATCTTCTTTTGTACCTATATTTGCAAACATACCAAGTAAGCAAAGAGCAGCTCAACTTATTTCTACAATGATTACAAAATTTGGAGGAGAAGACATGTATTTATGTGCTTCATTTGATCCAACAAATGAGCGCTATAACCCGAAAAAATATTGGAGAGGCCCTGTTTGGATTAATTTAAATTGGATGCTATATTATGGATTACTTGATTATGGATATAATGAAATTGCACAAAGAATAAAGTCAGACAGTATAGAATTAGTTGATAAAGTTGGTTTTTATGAATATTTTGACGCTAGAAAATCAGTTTATAATACAGAAAGTAAAGGATGTGGAGGAAATAATTTTTCATGGAGTGCAGCTTTATTTTTAGATTTAATTAATAATTAATAAACACATAAAATCTGTAATATGAATTGGTTAGATTATTTAGTTGTTATCGTTTATTCCGTAGGCTTTTTAGGATTGGGTTATTTTTTCAAAGAAAATAAAAATGCTAAAGACTATTTTTTGGGTGGTCAAGATATGGGTTGGTTTCCATTAAGTTTATCAACAATGGCTACACAATTATCTGCAATTAGCTTTATTTCTGCTCCCGCTTTTGTTGGGTTGGCACAAAATGGCGGAATGAAATGGTTGACTTTTGAATTCGCTGTTCCATTGGCTATGATTGGAATAATGCTAATTATTATCCCACCACTCTACCGTGCAAATATTATTAGTATTTATGAATTTGTTGAAAGACGTTTTTCAACTTCAACCCGTATTATTTTAAGTGTTGTTTTTCAAATTAGTAGATCTTTGGCAACTGGTGTAATGGTGTACACTATTGCAATGATATTGCAAGCTGTATTAAATATAAACTTTCATTGGACCATTTTAATTATAAGTGTTATTACTTTAATATATTCCTACCAAGGAGGAATGAAAGCTGTTGTTTGGGGAGATGCTATACAAATGATTATTTTATTTACAGGCTTAATTATTTGTTTAATTTACGGATGGAACTTATTACAAGATAATGGTAATTTTACTGGTTTTGACCCACAAAGATTAAATGTTATCGAATTTTCAAATTACGGATTTGATGGTGGTGAATTTGGTTTTTGGCCAATGGTTTTGGGTGGCTTATTTTTATATATTTCATACTACGGAACTGATCAAACACAGGCACAACGGTTAATGTCTGCTAAAAATGAAGGAACAATTAAAAAATTATTATTAGCAAATGGATTGTTACGTTTTCCTATTGTACTGGTATACAGCTTAATGGGATTGATTATTGGTGCTTTAGTACTATTAACACCTGATTTTCTTACCGAAATTACTGATATGACACGATTACATTATCCTGAGCAATTTCTTACAAATGGCATTAAAGCAGATTTAATGATTCCTGTTTTTATAACCAAATATTTACCACATGGGTTAATAGGGATTTTAATAGTTGGTATTTTATCTGCAGCAATGTCTTCGTTAAGTTCAACTATTAACTCTTTGGGTGCTGTTAGTATCGAGGATTTTTTTAATAGGGGTTCAAAAAAATTAAGTGAAGCTAACTATATGAAATATTCCAAATTATCAGTAATTTTTTGGGGTATTGTATGTATTGCCGCAGCATATTTATTTGGAGGAACTCAAGGAACTGTAATTGAACTTATTAATATCATTTCATCTCAATTTTATGGGCCAATTTTAGCAACATTTGTATTGGCTATTTTAGTGAAAAGAGTAAACCATATAGGTATGAATGTAGGTATTGTTGGTGGTGTTGTTATTAACCTTTTAATCAAATTCAATTTTGAAAACATCTTTTGGATATGGTTTAATCTTACAGGTTTTGTAATTACTATAGTGCTTGCTTTATTATTTAGCGAAATTTACAAATCAAAAACCAAAGAAAGTTTCACTATTAATTTCATAATAAAGCGAGAAGATGTGTTATCAAAAGAAGTTTTAATTTTACTTATATTCTTTATTGTCATCTTAATATTTAGTCTCTATTTACCAACAATTTTAGGGTATATTTAATCTCAAATCTAATTATTAATACTATTAATCTGTATTTATAACAATCTGTTTTATCAATATTTATGACAAAACCTTTAAATAAAGCAACTATAATTAACTCCCTAAAAGACCTTTACGGAGATCGTTCTAATTGGGTTTACAAGCATATAGAACAATTAATTGAAAAATATAGGACAAAAATTAATGCGACAAATAATCCTTTAAATGAAAAGGACGTGATTCTAATTACCTATGGAGATAATGTACAAAAACAAGGTCAAACTCATTTGCAAACATTAAAACAGTTTGTGGATGAATTTTGTTTACCTGAAATTAATACTACACACATTTTACCATTTTTTCCATACACATCAGATGATGGATTTTCTGTTACAGATTATTTTGAAGTAGATTCAAATTTAGGGAGTTGGAATGATATTTCAAACCTATCTAATCGTAGTAATTTAATGTTTGATGCAGTAGTAAATCACATGTCTAAATCTTCACAATGGTTCAAATCATTTTTAGCCGAAGATAGTGAATATAAAGATTTTTTTTTAGCTGTTACCCCAAATGAAAACCTATCTATGGTAGTTCGTCCTAGAGCTTTACCGCTATTAACACCTTTTAAAAATACACATGGAGTTGAAAAGCATATATGGACTACTTTTAGTGAAGATCAGGTAGATTTAAATTATGCAGCACCCGAAGTTTTTATTGCAGTTTTAGATGTTTTGTTATTCTATGCTTCAAAAAATGCAAAATTTATACGATTGGATGCTATTGCTTTTTTATGGAAAAAAATTGGAACATCTTGTATTCATTTAACTGAAACTCATACAATTATTAAATTGTATAAACAGATAATTAAGACATTAACAAACAACGTTTTTCTTATTACAGAAACTAACGTTCCGCATAAAGAAAATATTTCCTATTTTGGAAATGGACAAGATGAAGCTGATTTGGTATATAATTTTACCTTAGCTCCTTTATTAGTTTATTCAATTATAAAAGGAAATACAAAAGTACTTTCTAAATGGGCAAACTCATTAGAACTTCCAAGTAATAAAGTGTGTTTTTTCAATTTCACCGCCAGTCATGATGGTATAGGTATGCGACCGCTTCAAAATATTATTTCTAGTGAAGAAATAAATGAATTAGCACATCATGCTGAAAAACGTGGCGGACAAGTTGGGTACAAAAACAACGAAGACGGTACCCAATCTCCTTATGAATTGAATTGCAACTATATGGATTTATTGAGTACCGAAAGTGATAATGAAGAAACCATTATACGCAAAATGTTACTTACACAAGCTGTTATGCTTGCAATGCCTGGTGTGCCAGGTATTTATTTTCATTCGTTAGTTGGCTCCCGTAATTATTATAAAGGCGTTGAAGAATCGGGTATTAAAAGAAGAATAAACAGAGAAAAACTTATTTTTGAAGAAATTTCTAAAGAACTTAAAATTTTTGGAGGCTTAAGAAATAAAGTTTACACTTCTTATAAAAAACTCTTAAAGGTTAGAACCAATGAAAAGGCCTTTAATCCGTTTGGTAAAGCGGAATACTTTAATCTTGAAAACCATAAAATATTTGTCATAAAAAGACAGTTCAATAAAGAAATTATTTACACAGTTTTTAACTTTAGCAATACATTGATTAAAATAAATGCTTTAGCAAAAAATGCAGTTGATTTATTAAATAATGAAGAGTTAGTAGAAAATACTTGGAAAATTGAGCCACACAATTATGCTTGGTTTAAAGAAAAATAACAACATAAATGAAAATTATTATTGCTCCTGATAAATTTAAAGGTTCCCTTTCTGCACAAGATGTTTGTGATGCAGTTGAAAAAGGTATTAAAAAATTTGATTCTACAATTGAAACCATTAAACACCCTCTTGCCGATGGCGGTGAAGGTACATTAGATATTTTACAAAACTATTTTAAATTAGAGACCATTTCTGTACTTGTAAAAAACCCTTTGTTCAAGTATATTGCTGCAAATTACAATGTATCAAGTGATACCGCTTTTATTGAAATGTCTAGTGCTTCCGGACTCCAATTATTAGAAAAACATCAGCAAAATTGTTATTATACTTCAACTATTGGTACAGGACAATTAATTTTAGATGCACTGGAAAAGGGTTTTAAAAATATTGTGCTTTTTATTGGAGGAAGTGCTACAAACGATGCTGGTATTGGTATGGCTACAGCCTTAGGTTATGAGTTTTACAACACCAAAAATGAATTAATTACTCCAATAGGAAAAGAATTAATAAATATAACCAAAATAAAAAAAGAAAATATACTTTTTGATTTGACCAACATTAACTTTACCGTTGTTTGTGATGTTAAAAACCCATTGTATGGCAAAAATGGAGCTGCTTTTGCCTACGGAAGTCAAAAAGGAGCTTCTGCTGAAGAAATTGAAATGCTAGATTTAGGCTTGCTAAATTTCAGTAAACAAGTTAAAAATCACTTCGGTAAATCTGTGAATACCATTGAAGGAGCTGGAGCTGGAGCTGCAGGTGGATTGGGTGCTGGCGCAGTATGTTTTTTAAATGCCAATATAAAATCAGGAATTGATTTTATGATAGAGCAAACCAAATTCAAAAAGCATTTAAACTCTAAAATAGATTTAATAATTACAGGAGAAGGAAGTGTTGATAAACAAACTCTTGAAGGAAAAGTAATTAAAGGTATTAGTGTTATTGCTACTCAAAATAACATCCCCTTTTCTATTATTTCAGGAGTTATTAAAGATAAAGAATTAGTTCAAGAAAATTTAAACCCTTCATCTATTCATGCAATTCTAGATTTAGGTGTAACTATTGAAGATGCTACCCAAAATGCTTCAAGTCACGTTACAAATATCGCTCATAACTTAATTCAGGCAATAAAAAAGACCGTCTGAAAATATTTTCAGACGGTCTTTTTTAAAAGTTAACTATAAATTATTATTGATTTCCTAAAATAATAGGTAAACCACCTTTTCCTGAACCTATAACAATAACTTTACTATTAGGAGATTCAGCTAATTTTATAGTAGCTTCAATACCTTTATCACGTAAAATTTTATCGTTAAGTGATGCACTTAAAATACGGTTAGCATCTGCTTTTCCTTGTGCTTCAATACGTACTTTTTCAGCTTCTTTTGATGCTGTTACCAATCTAAATTCATACTCTAAAGATTCTTGTTCTTGCTTTAGTTTACGTTCAATTGCTGTTTTGATTGTAGGAGGAAGTGTTACATCTCTCACTAAAACTGAATTTAGTTGTATATATTGAGGTTCAATAATTTTTTTTGTTTCTTCAAAAATTTCTGCCTGTATCGCATCTCTTTTTGTTGAATATAATTGTTCTGGTGTATATCTACCAACAACACTTCTTGTTGCTGATCTAATTGCAGGTATAATTACACTATTTAAATAATCTGAACCTCTTGTTTGATGTAAAAATCCAACTGTAGCTGCTGTAGGTTGATATAATACAGAAGCATCTAATTTAATTTCAAGTCCATTTGAAGATAATACAGACATCTCTCTTTCAAACAATTCTTGCTGTCTTACATTGTATACAAAAACTTTATTCCAAGGTGCAACTATATGAAAGCCTTCTCCCAAAGGTGCTTCATCTGTAACAACTCCGCCTCCAAAAGTTTTATATAAAACTCCTACTTCTCCTGAATCAATGGTAATTGTAGACTTTGATAAAAATATTATAACAACTATCACTAATATAATGATAGGCATTATTGATTTTGGTAATTTTAACTGTCCGTTATCGCTCATTTTTAGTTTTTTTAGATTTAGCCAAAAATACAAAATAGAATTCATTAAATTTAATTTTAAATACTATTTAGTAACAATAAACAGTTTAACCTTTCTCCAATGGTAAAAAAGCTCCTTTTGTTAAAATTTGTATATTTTCTAAGTTATTGTCTAATATTTCAATCCAATCTTCATTTTTTTCTCCAATTTCAACTTTTATTTTTTCAAATTTATATGTTTCATTATTTTTTTCTCTCAACACCAAAACAAAATATTCGCCATCTTTTTCAAGAACAGTTTCAATAGGTAATGCTTGTTTTTCAACAGAGTTGGTAATAATCTTCGCTTCAACAAACATACCTACTATAAAAGGTACATCTTCGTTTTCTAGGTGTCCATGCACCCTAACTGTTCTATTTTTATCAATTGATTTTCCAACTAAGAAAACTTTAGCTTTATATTTTTCTGAAGAAGACTCAGGAATTTTAAATAAAATTGGCTGTTTTTCTCTAATTTTTAAAATTTCTTTTTCAAATACAATTAACTCAAGGTGTTTATGTTCGTTATTTATTATTTCCAACAAAACATCTGATGCATTCATAAATTCTCCTACATTTGTATAAACAGCGGTTACACTTCCACTTATTGGAGCGTAAATTGGCACTATTGATGTTATTTTACCCGCTTTTACACTTAAGGGGTTGATATTAATCATTTTCAACTTTGCGGCCAATCCGTTAAGTAAAGCTACAGAACTTTTATAATCACTTTCTGCTTTTAAATAGTTTTTTTTCGAAGTGATGTTTTCATCAAATAAGATTTTTTGCCTATTATATTCAGATTTTAGATAGGTTAATTTCTCAGAAATTTCTAAATAATTTTGTTGTATTTCAATAAAATCTGGGTTCTCAATAGTTAATAATAATTGTCCTTTGGTTACCCTATCACCAACTAGTAACGGAGATTTCTTAACATATCCTCCAATTATAGCACTTACTTTTGCACGGTTTGCTGGAGGCACATCTATATATCCATTTGTTTTAATAGTTTCTGTAAAAAGTTGCTTTGAAATTTTCCCTAATTCCATTTTTGAATTTTCAAACTGAGAGGAAGTAATTTCAACAAGGCTATTATCTTTTTTTATAATATCAACAGGTATTTCTTCAGTTTTTGAATTTTTACAAGAAACTGTACTAATTATAAAAAAAAGGAATGCTATTTTTAATATGTGATTTTTCATTTTTATAAGTTTAAATAATTTATTTCTAAAACAATTTGATTATATGCATTTAAAATGTTTAAATAATCCATCTCAATTTTACTTGCAGTTTCAATGCTTTGTATGTATTGAAAAAAATCTATTTCCCCATTTCTATAGCTTAGTATGGCCGTTTTTAAAATTTCAGACGCCATTTTTTTTCCGTTATCTTGGTAATAATTTAACTGTGATTCATTTTTATTAAGTTCTTCTAATAAGCGCTCATATTTAGATGCTAGCTTCAGGCTTGAATCTATTGCCATTTCATTAGAAATATCCTCCTGTATTTTGGCAGCATTAATTTTTGATGATTTTCCCAAGAAGAACAATGGTATCGTAATTCCTGCCTGAAAACTGTTTACAGATGTATTTGCGACTAAATCTTTACTATTAAAATAATTAAATTGTAAATCGGGTAATAATTGTTGCTTTTCTAATCCTTTTTTAGCATTAAATAATCTTGAGTTTTCTGAATAATATCTATTAACCAAATGAGAGCTTAAATTTAAATACTTTAATTTAACTTTTGCTACGCCAATATTTTTTACTCTGGTTACTCTATTTGTTTGAAGCAATAAGTTAAAACTTTCATAAGCTATATTTATATCATTTTGAAGTTGATTGTACTGTACCTCAAATTGCTTGTGTTTTGACTGTGAAATAATCATTTCCAAATAACTAGATTCTCCCAATTCAAATTTTCGCTTTGCTGCTATTGAAAAGTTTTTATATAAACTATCTATATGAGCTAAATATTTCTTCTTTTGATTTAAATAAACAATTTTATAATATGATTTAGATACTTCTTTTATTAGGTTTTCTTTCGCTATATTATAGTTTAAATCCGATAAATTAGCGTTTATTTTAGCTACTTTCTTTTTCGCAAAGTATACTGTTGGAAATTCAATTGTTTGATCAATGCCAAAAGTTTCAAATGGTTTACCATTAACCCCTAAATTAGTTTCATCATAAGTATAGTACAATCTCGTTTTATCAATTTCAAAAGCTCCATTAACCAATTTTTTATCTTTATTAACTTCTAATTTCTTAATATTAAGCTGCTTATTATTATTAACAGCCAAAGAAATAGCTTCACTTAAAGTTATTGGTTTTTCTTGTGAAAAAGCAATTATTGGACTCAAAATAAGTAAAGAAAATATGGTCATTTTAAATTTATTTTTTCTCTTAATTTTAAATTCTTTGGTGTCAAAAATAGCATATAAAACAGGTAGCACTACCAAGGTTAAAATTGTTGCAGTTACCAAACCACCAATAACCACCGTAGCCAATGGTCTTTGAACCTCAGCTCCGGCATTTGTAGATATTGCCATAGGTAAAAAACCTAAAGCTGCTGCTGCTGCAGTTAATATAACGGGTCTTAAACGCTCTTTTGTTCCTAATAATATGCGTTCATTTATATCATCCATTCCTCTTTTTTTCAATTCTTTTAAATGCTCAATAAGTACTATTCCATTTAAAACAGCAATACCAAATAATGCTATAAACCCTACACCCGCAGAAATACTAAAAGGCAAATCTCTTATCCAAAGGAAAAGTACGCCTCCTACAGCTGACAAAGGAATTGCAGAGAATACCATAAGAGCTTCTTTTATAGATTTAAATGCAAAGTGTAATAGAATAAAAATTAGAAATAACGCTATTGGAAGTGCAATTATTAATCGTGCTTTGGCGCTATTTAAATTTTCAAACTGTCCTCCATAAGAAACGGTGTAACCAACAGGTAATTTCACTTCTTTTTCTATTATTTTTTGGATGTCTTCAACTACTGATTCCATATCCCTATTTCTAACATTAACCCCTATAACAATACGCCTTTTAGTATTGTCTCTAGATATTTTTGCTGGTCCTTTTGTATATGCAATTGTTGCCAATTCATGAAGTGGTATTTTATTTCCTGAAGGAGCATCAACATATAAATTTTTAAGTCCATCTATGTTTTTTCTATAACCCGATTGCATTCTTACAACTAAATCAAACCTACGCTCTCCCTCAAAAACACTCCCTAAAGTTTCTCCTGCAAAAGCCATTGAAATTACCTGATTTAAATCTTTGATATTTAAACCGTACCGAGATACTTTTTTTCTATCATAAGAAACAGTCATTTGAGGTAAACCGTCAATTTTTTCAACTATAATATCGGATGCTCCTTCAACATTTGCTATTTTTTGTTTAATTTCAGTTGCTTTACTTGCCAAAACAGTTAAGTCTTCACCAAATATCTTAATTGCAACATCGGCTCTAACACCTGTAATTAACTCATTAAAACGCATTTCTATAGGTTGTGTAAATTCAAAATCAACTCCAGGAATTATTGAAAGTTTTTCTTTAAACTTATCTGCTAATTCATCTTTTGTATTTGCAGAAACCCATTCTCCTTTTGGTTTTAATTTAATAATTACATCACTTTCCTCCATTGACATAGGATCTGTAGGTACTTCAGCAGCACCAATACGTGAAACTACTTGAGCTACTTCAGGGAAATTATCTAATAAAATTTGTTCTATCTGTGTTGTAATTTCTACAGTTCTTGTTAATGAAGTTCCTGTTTTTAAAACAGGTTGAATTACAAAATCTCCTTCGTCTAGTGTTGGTATAAACTCTCCTCCCATTCTACTAAAAAGAATACCTGTTGCTATTAATAATGCTACAGATGAAATAATTACAGTGTTTTTATGGTTTAATGCCCATTTAATTGTTGGTTCGTATAAACTTAAAAAGAAAGACATTAAACGTTTTGAAATGTTATTTTTTGTTACTTTTTCGGGTTTTAAAAAGATAGATGCAATAACAGGTACATACGTAAAACATAAAAACATAGCTCCAATTAATGCAAAACTAAAAGCCATAGCCATGGGTTTAAACATTTTCCCTTCAACGCCACTCAGTGATAAAATTGGTATAAATACAATTAATATAATAAGTTGTCCAAAAACAGCTGAAGTCATCATTTTTGAACTACTATCATAAGTTATTTTATCAATACTATCTTGTCTATCATTTTTTGATAGCTTCATCAACTCAGTTCTATTACTAGTAATTTTAAAGGCAATAAACTCTACAATAATAACAGCCCCGTCTATAATAATTCCAAAATCTATAGCGCCTAAACTCATTAAATTAGCATCTACTCCAAAAATATACATCATAGAGAGAGTAAATAATAACGACAAAGGAATTACAGAAGCGACAACTAAACCAGATCTAAAACTACCTAAAAGTAAGATGACTACAAATATTACAATAATAACCCCTAAAATTAGATTTTCGGCAATGGTAAAAGTAGTTTTCCCAATTAGTTCACTTCTTTCTAAAAAACCATTTATATAAATACCTTCAGGTAATGTTTTTTGAATTTCAGCCACACGTTGCTTAACTGCTTCAATAACTCTATTTGAATCTCCATCTTTAAGCATCATTACTTGTCCCAATACTTTTTCTCCTTCTCCATTACCTGTAATGGCGCCAAATCTATTTGCAAAGCCAAACTTAACTTCAGCAACATCTTGTATTAAAATAGGGATTCCCTCAACGTTCTTAACTACAATAGTTCTAATATCTTCGAGAGATTTTATCATTCCTTCCCCTCTAACGAAGTAACTTTCATTACTTTTTTCTATATAGCCACCACCAGCAATACTATTATTTTTTTCTAAAGCATCAATAATTTGAGTAATCTCAATATTCATTGATTTTAGTTTTTCGGGGTTTAAAGCAACCTCATATTGTTTTAAAAAGCCACCCCAAGTATTTACTTCAACAACTCCTGGAATTCCTGAAAGTTGCCTTTTAACTATCCAGTCTTGGATAGTTCTAAGTTCCATTGGAGAATATTTATTTTTATATCCTGGTTTTGTATCCAAAATATATTGATAAATTTCTCCTAATCCAGTTGTAATTGGTCCCATTTCTGGAGTTCCAAAGCCCTCAGGAATCTTTTCTGCAGCTGTTTTTATTTTTTCAGCTATCAATTGTCTTGGTAAATACGTTCCTAAATCGTCATCAAAAACAATGGTAACTACAGATAACCCAAATTTTGATACAGAACGTATTTCTTTTACTCCAGGTAAATTTGCCATTTCTAACTCTACAGGATATGTAATAAACTGCTCAACGTCTTGAGTTGATAGGTTACGTGATGTTGTTATAACCTGTACTTGATTGTTAGTTATATCAGGTACAGCACCAATAGGTATTTGTGTAAGAGAAAATATTCCAAATCCAAAAATGGCAGCTGTTATTAATAGTATAATAAGTTTATTGCTAATACTTAGCTTAATAATTTTTTGTAACATAATTTAATTAATTATAATTTATAGTGCTGAAAATCAATGGTATGACTTTCTTGATAGTAAAATAATAATAGAATTATGTATGCTTTGGCGGTTGGAAAATTTCAGTTGAGAATGAGCTTGAAAAAGGCTCTGTATAATTACATATTTTCTTTTCTAGATAGATTTCTTCAAAAGAATTTAATACTAAATTTTTTATAGCTACAGAAATATAAACCTGAAAATGTAGGTCTAACAAATATTTTTTAAGTGGTAAATTTTGATGTTCTTTATGTTTGTTTTTATGAGTTTCAAACTGGCTCCCATAATGCATTGAAATAAAATCCATAAAAGTATCTCCACTCTTAAAATGATCAGCAATATGATGTACTAAAGCTGGCATCTTGGTAATATCTTCTAATTGAAAGTTAAAACTTTGAATTAGAATGGTAAATGATAATATGAAGACAATGGTTTTATTCATTAATACTTAACAAATTTAATACAATCAATATTTGCAAATATTTTACATTATTTTTATTTAGGCTAGAAAATATGATAATAAAATTTTATTTACTAATAGTTAACCTTTATAGTATCCTTAAACCATTCCATAATATTTACGTGCAAACCACTCTATACTCAGTAAAAGTATAATTAAACCTAAAACCCACTTCCAGTCAATCAAAGATTTTTTTACAATTTCAGTTTTCTGAATTTTTTTAAACTGAGAATCAGATTTTAAATATGCTACAAGTTCAGTTACTTGGTTATTGTAAAAAACTTTTCCATTCGTATTATTCGCAAGTATTTTTAATTCTTTGCTATTGGCATTTGTATATTGTTGTTCAATTTCAAAAGGTAGTATTTTAAAGAGTCCTGATACTGAAGATTTTTGGTTTTCTACAGAAACTACGTAACTATATTCACCTGCAGGTATATTTGATAAATAAATTGTAAATCTGCTATCGAATTTAGCAAATGGTATTTTCTTTAAAAAACCACTTTTTTTATTGGAAACCGTCAACCAAAGTTTAGCTCTATTATCAAAGTTAAAATTTTTATCTAAATAACTTGCTGATATTGTAACCGTTTCATTTGTATAGTAAATAGACTTACTTATAATATTTAATCTTTTAGTTTGCTCATTTGAAGCTAAATATTGAGTTAAATTTGAAATAAACCCATCAAATATTTCAAATGTGTTATTTAAAGCATAACTACTCATTCTCCAACGCCATATATTTTCACCTGTTAGAATTGCCATCCGTTGCTTGCCATTTTCAAAAGTTGCAAGTAATGGGTTTCTTGTATTAACACCTCCTACTTTTTGATATAATAAAGAGTTAAAGGGCATAAAAAATGTAATATCGCCAAAACTATCTTCTAAAGGAGGGAAATCTAAAAAACCAATATCATTACTCAAAAAACCAGCATAACTTGTATTAAAAATAGGATAGTAATTTTCTAATTGTGGTATAGATTCTTTATGAAAGTTTGATTGAATTTTATTTAAAAAATTCCAATCTGTACTTAACCCTGAAACTATCAAATAATTCATTTTATTAGAGTTAACAGCATTAAATATTTTTCCAAAATCATTGGTTGGCTGATACAATATAACTAACTGATATTCATTTATATTACCCTTAAAATTAGTAATTTTAGATATTTTCACAGATCGTTGTTTATTGCGTTCTATAGATTTTTTAAACATTCCTAAATCAGGGTGAATAATTGATGTTAAAATTAAAATTTTAGATTTTTCTTCAATAACATTTATACTAAATGTTTTCATATTATTAAGCGTATTCTGCTCATCATCAAGTTCTTCAATTTTAACAGTATAATATTGAGTACCTTTAATTGATGCCGTTAAGAAGAAAGATGCTATTTTTGAAGTCTCAGACTCAAAAAAATGGAGTTTTTTTGAGTAAACTTTTTTCCCTTTGTGATAAACATTAATATTTTTTGAAATGTTTTCTTTTCCTAAATAATTTATAAATAATTCAACTGGAAATTTATGATTGATATTTGTAAATTTATTAACGTTTAATTGCTTTATTGCAATATCTTTAAAGGTTGTAGTATCACCAACAATTAATGGAAAAACTGGACTTTTATAATCTATAAATTCAATTCCACTCCCAGTTGTTTGATTCCCATCAGTAATAAGAATAATAGGATTGGTTCCTGTTTTGTATAATTTAGAAAATTCTTGAAACGGCAGTGATAAATTGGTTTGGTTTTTTTTAAAATTTAAAGAGTCTAAAACAGCTAAATTACTTCCGAAACTATAGTAATTAACTGAAAATTTGTTATTTATCGCTTTATTTTTTTTTAAAAATTCTATTGTATTTTTAACTTTTTTATTTTGAGATTTATACTCAATTGAACTTGAATTATCAATAGCTACTATTAAGTTTGGTTTAACAATTACAAGTTTCTCTTTTTCAATTTGAGGATTTATTATTAAAATTAAGATTGATAAAACACTTAGAAACCGAATAAAGAAAAGCCAATAATTTAATTGGCTTTTTTCTTTATTTTGAAATAAATATTGAAAACTAGCAATAAATAAAGCTGCAAAAACTGCTAAAATTATGAATACTATTGTTGCTGTTTTCAATACTTTTTATTTATGTTAGCATTCCCCCATCAACACTTAGTGTTTGCCCAGTAATATAAGCACTCATATCTGATGCTAAAAACACACAGGCATTTGCCACGTCTTCAGGTGTTCCTCCTCGTTTTAAAGGAATTGCATTTCTCCATTCTTTTACAGTATCTTCAGGTAAATTTGCAGTCATTTCAGTTTCAATAAATCCCGGTGCAATTACATTACTTCTTATATTTCTTGACCCTAACTCTAATGCAATTGATTTTGAAAACCCAATAATACCTGCCTTTGATGCTGCATAATTTGCCTGACCTGCATTTCCTTTTAGCCCTACTACAGAACTCATATTTATAATTGAACCTTTACGCTGTTTCATCATTGGTCTAATAACAGCTTTTGTTAAATTAAAAACCGATTTTAAATTAACTTCAATAACGGTATCAAAATCATCTTCTGAAATACGCATTAAAAGATTATCTTTAGTTATACCTGCATTGTTAATTAAAATATCAATAGTTCCAAATTCTTTCAATACATTAGATGCTAACTCTTGTGCAGCGTCAAAATTAGCGGCATTAGATTGGTATCCTTTAGCTTTTATACCATAAGATTCTAATTCTTTTTCAAGTTCTTTGGCCGCTTCAATAGAAGCATTAAATGTGAAAGCTATATTAGCTCCTTGTTTTGCAAATACAACAGCAATTCCTTTTCCTATACCTCTTGTTGCTCCTGTAATTATTGCTGTTTTATTTTCTAAAAGTTTCATATACTAATTATTATTAATTTTTTGATAAACCAAATATACACATTTGTATAAAAAAAGCTTCCATATAGGAAGCTTTTTAAATAAAAGTTAAGATTTTTATTAACCTAATATTTCAGCAACTTTTTCTCCTATTTTAGCAGGAGATTCAACTACATGAATACCATTTTCTTTTAAAATAGCCATTTTTGCTTGTGCTGTATCATCTTTTCCTCCAACAATTGCACCTGCATGTCCCATTGTTCTTCCTTTTGGAGCTGTTTGCCCAGCAATAAAACCTATTACAGGTTTTTTATTTCCAGTTTCTTTTATCCATCTTGCAGCTTCAGCTTCTAATTGTCCTCCAATTTCACCAATCATTACAATGGCTTCTGTTTCATCATCATTCATAAACAATTCTATAGCATCTTTTGTTGTAGTTCCAATAATAGGATCTCCTCCAATACCAATTGCAGTAGAAATACCATAACCGTTTTTTACAACTTGGTCTGCGGCCTCATAAGTAAGAGTTCCCGACTTAGAAACTATTCCTACATTTCCTTTTTTAAAGATAAATCCAGGCATAATTCCAACTTTAGCTTCTTCAGGTGTAATTACTCCAGGGCAGTTTGGGCCTACCAATCTACACTCTTTATTATCAATATAGGCTTTTACTTTTACCATATCTGCAATTGGAATTCCTTCTGTAATACAAATAATTACTTTAATTCCCGCGGCTGCTGCTTCCATAATAGCATCTCCTGCAAATGCGGGTGGTACAAAAATTATTGAAGTATCTGCTGCAACTTTATCAACCGCATCTTGTACGGTATTAAAAACAGGTTTCCCTAAGTGAGTTTGCCCTCCTTTTCCAGGAGTAACACCACCCACAACATTGGTTCCATAATCTATCATTTGGGTTGCATGAAATGTTCCTTCACCTCCTGTAAAACCTTGTACGATTATATTTGAATTTTTATTAACTAAAACACTCATTGAAGTATATTTTTTTATTAATGTATTAACTAGTACAAAAGTAATTTTTTCTAGGTTCTGAATAAAAGAAAAATTACTTTTTTTGATTTTTTATCAATTGTTTAATTTCTATTATTTCTTTTAACTTTTTTCTTGATTCTTCAATTGGTGTTCCGAAGTAGGTTTTACCACCTTTTACAGACTTGGTAACTCCCGTTTGTCCAAGTACAATTGCGCCTTTTCCAATAGTAATTCCGCTGTTTGTTCCTACTTGTCCCCATAAAATAACATCATCTTCTATAATAACACAGCCTGCAACACCTGTTTGTGATGCTATTAAACATTTTTCACCAATAATAGTATCGTGACCTATTTGTACTTGATTATCTAATTTTGTACCTTTTTTAATTGTTGTAATTGCTGAAACTCCTCTGTCAATTGTGCATAGAGCTCCAATATCTACATTATCTTCTATCAGTACACTTCCTCCAGAAATTAACTTATCATAACCTGCTTGTCTTTTTTTATAATAAAAGGCATCTGCTCCTATAATACTTCCGGCATGAATAGTAACATTATTTCCTATAATACAATTATCATAAATTGTTACATTTGGATGTATAACACAGTTTTCCCCAATTTCAACATTATTACCAATAAACACATTTGGTTGTACGATAGTATTTTTTCCAATAATTGCAGTTTTTGAAATTGAAGAATTTGAAGGCTCAAAAGGATTAAAATGTTTTGTTAATTTATTGAAACACGTAAATGGGTCTTTTGCTATTAATAAAGCCTTGCCTTGCGGGCATTTTACTTTTTTATTAATTAATATTACTGAAGCTTTTGATTGTAGAGCTTTATCGTAATATTTAGGATGATCTACAAAAACAATATCTCCTTCTTCAACTACATGAATTTCATTACAACCAAAAACTGGAAAATCTGAAGGTCCTACAAACTTTGCATCAATTAACTGAGCAATTTCTTTTAAACTATGTCCTCGAGGAAATTTCATGATTCATTATTTTTTTTTACCATAAATTATTACACGTGCAAATAAGAAATATAACATAGGAATTTTAGATATCAAAACATCTAAGTTATACCCAGTCTTATTTAACCAATTATCGTATTTTTTATCTCCAAAAATTTGCAATGATAAATATCCAAAAACCACACTAAAAAAATCAAAAAAGTGATGATTAAAAGTAAATTTATTTTTTATTAGTTTAAAGTCTTTAGACACTAAAGCATGCTCATCTGGAGTCCTTTCTTTTGGATTCAATTTTCTGTAAATCTTATAGATTGGATTAATGTTAAGGGGTTCCAGAAACAAGATATAACCATTGGGTTTTAATACTCTATGAATATGTTTAATTGATTTATCAATATTTAAATGATGTAGTATTGCACCTCCAAACACAATATCAAATGACTCATCAGGAAAAGTTAAATTATTTGCATCCATCAATTGAAAATTAATATCAAATAAAACATTTTTAGCTTGAGAAATTCCTTTATTCAATTCTACTTCAGAAATATTTATACAGGAAAGTTTTTTTGGTATTACCCCATTTTTTATCCAACTTGCCCAAGTATAAGAACCTATTTCAAGTATTTCTTTATTATGAAAAGTCTTAATAATATCATTTAATATTCTATTTTCTCTTTTATAAGAATAAAAAAAAGCATGTCTCCTAATTTTCTTTATTTTTGTTCTCTCTAACTTATTTTCATCCCAATATTCCTGTTCTGTCTTATTTATTTCTTCAACAGATTTTAAATTTTTCATGATACTAATTAAGCAGAATTAATTATTCTTTAACACGTTCTAAATAAGATCCTTTTGAAGTATCAACTTTAACTTTATCACCTTCGTTAATAAATAAAGGAACATTTATTTTTGCTCCTGTTTCAACGGTTGCTGGTTTTGTTGCGTTTGTTGCTGTATTGCCCTTTACTCCAGGCTCAGTATGTGTAATTTCTAAAATAACACTTGCTGGCATATCTACAGATAAAGGCATACTATCTTCTGTATTAAAAATTATAGTTACTATTTCTCCTTCTTTTAACAAATCTGGAGCATCAAGAGTTTCTTTTTCTAATGTTATTTGGTTGTAATCGTCTGTATTCATAAAGTGAAAAGTGTCTCCTTCTGGATATAAAAATTGGTACTTTCTAGTTTCAACTCTTATATCCTCTATTTTTCTTCCAGCTGGAAATGTATTTTCTAACACTTTACCAGATGTTAAGCTTTTTAATTTAGTTCTAACAAATGCAGGCCCTTTACCTGGTTTTACATGTAAAAATTCTACTACTTTAAAAATATCATTATTGTGTTTTATACACAAACCATTTCTTATGTCTGATGTTGTTGCCATTTTTATTTTAAGTTTTAGTCTAAGTAGAATTATCTAACCTAGTTTATAAATATTAACCTCCTATATAACCTTTCATAATCCCTCTTTGAGAATTTTTAATGAAAAGTATGATTTGATCTCTTTCTTTTGTTGCTTCCATATCAGCTTCAATTTTTTCGAGTGCTTGAGTTGTATTGTGATTTTTTTGATATAAAATTCTAAAAATATTTTGAATTTCTCTAATTTTTTGCGTTTCAAAACCTCTTCTTCTTAAGCCAATAGAATTAATACCTATAAATGAAATAGGTTCTTTACCTGCTTTGGTATATGGAGGTACATCTTTTCTAACTAATGACCCTCCTGATACTAATGAATGATCTCCTATATGAATAAATTGATGAACAGCCACTAAACCACTTAATATTGCATAATCTCCTATGGTTACATGCCCTGCAATTATTGATCCATTTGCCAGTATACAGTTATTCCCAACAATACAATCATGGGCAATATGTGAAGTTGCCATAATTAAACAATTATCACCAATTTGGGTTTTCCCTAATACTTTTGTTCCTCTATTTACTGTTACACATTCTCTAATAGTAGTATTATCACCTATAATTGCTAAAGAATCTTCTCCATCAAATTTTAAATCTTGAGGAATTGCAGAAATAACTGCACCGGGGAAAATTCTACAATTTTTTCCTATTCTCGCTCCTTCCATAATGGTTACGTTAGAACCAATCCAAGTTCCTGCACCAATTGTTACATTGTTATAAATAGTAGTAAAGGGCTCTACTACTACATTTGTTGCTATCTTTGCTCCTGGGTGTATATAAGCCAACGGTTGATTCATTATTCTTTTGATTTTTTTGCTATTTGAGCCATTAACTCTGCTTCTACTACTAATTTTCCATTTGCATAACCGCATGCTTGCATATGACAAATACCTCTTCTAATTGGTGTAATAAGTTCTGCTTTAAAAATTAAAGTGTCTCCTGGTAATACTTTACGTTTAAACTTAACTTTATCCATTTTCATAAAATATGTTAAGTAATTTTCAGGATCTGGTACTGAGCTCAATACCAAAATACCTCCGCATTGTGCCATAGCTTCAACTTGTAAAACCCCCGGCATAACTGGTGCGTTTGGAAAATGCCCTACAAAAAAAGCCTCATTCATAGTTACATTTTTCATTCCAATAACATGCTTATCTGATAATTCTAAAATTCTATCAATTAACAAAAAAGGAGGCCTATGAGGAAGAATACTCATTATTTTATGAATATCCATTAACGGAGGCTCGTTTAAATCAAATTCGGGTACACTATTTCTTTTTTCGTGTTTAATAATTTTTTGTAACTTTTTTGCAAAAACTGTATTTACTAAATGACCTGGTTTATTCGCTATTACTTTACCTTTTATTCTTGTACCAACCAACGCTAAATCTCCAATAACATCTAATAATTTATGACGAGCAGCTTCATTAGCCCAACGCAATGTAAGGTTGTCTAGTATACCGTTTGGTTTAACTGCTAAATTTTCTTTCTTAAAAGCTTTTTTTAATTTTAACATTGTTTGTCTAGAGATTTCTTTATCTACGTATATTATCGCATTATTTAAATCTCCTCCTTTAATTAAATTATTATCAAGCAATGTTTCTAGTTCATGTAGAAAGCTAAATGTTCTTGCATTTGCAATTTCATGTTTAAAATCTGAAAGTGAATTTAGGGTTGCATTTTGAGTTCCTAAAACTTTAGTGCCAAAATCTACCATTGCTGTTATCTGATATTTTTCAGAGGGCATTAAGATAATTTCACTTCCCGTTTCCTCATCTTTATACGAAATAACTTCCTTTACAACGTACTCTTCTCTTTCGGCTTCTTGTTCAATAACTTCTGCCTTATCGAGTGCTTCTACAAAATATTTCGATGAACCATCCATTATTGGAGGTTCCGCTGCACTAATTTCAATTTTAATATTATCAATGTCCATTGCTACAACAGCAGCCAAAACATGTTCAGAAGTATTAACAAAAACACCTCTTTTTTCTAAATTAGTACCTCTTTGAGTATTTACAACATATTCTGCACTAGCCTCAATTATAGGCTCTCCTTCTAAGTCTATCCTTACAAAAGCATATCCATGGTTTACAGGAGCTGGTTTAAAAGTTAAAGTAACTTTATTGCCTGTATGCAAACCAACACCTGTAAGTGTTACCTCATTTTTGATTGTTTTTTGTTTGTTACTCATTATTTCTCTTTTAAAGCTTTTATTTCCTTTTCTAATAAATTTATCGTTGCTACCAATTCAGGAAGTTTTTTAAAGTAAACATACGATTTAAAATAATCTGAATAATTAAGTGCAGGTGACCCTTGAATTATTTCGTTATCATTGATATTTCTACCTACACCTGTTTGAGCTTGTATACGTACATTATTACCAATAACTAAATGTCCTGCTATACCTACTTGACCGCCAATCATGCAGTTTTCACCTATTTTAACTGAACCAGCGATACCTGTTTGAGCTGCAATTACGGTATTTTCGCCAATTTCAACATTATGTGCTACCTGAATTTGATTATCTAATTTCACTCCTTTTCTAATGATAGTTGACCCTAATGTTGCCCTATCTATTGTTGTTAAAGCTCCAATATCTACATTATCTTCAATAATAACATTTCCTATTTGAGGTATTTTGCTAAATGTACCTTTTGAATTTGGTGCGAATCCAAATCCGTCAGCACCAACAATGCTTCCTGAATGAATTGCACAATTTTTTCCAATGATAGTTTCTGAGTAAATTTTTGCGCCAGTGAATATGGTTGTATTCGACTCAATTACAACATTTTCTCCTATATGAACATTCGGATAAATTTTAACATCGTTCCCTATTATTACATTATCACTTATGTAAGCAAAAGCCCCTAGATATATATTTTTACCTATAGATGCCGATTTACTAATAAAAGAAGGCGACTCTATACCTGATTTGTTTAATTTAACCTCACTATAAACTTCTAATAGTTTTGAAAAAGCCTCATAAGGATTCAACACTTTAATAAGTGTAGTTTTTACTTCTTTCTCTGCAATAAAATCTTTATTTACTATAGTTATAGAAGCTTCTGTAGAGTATATATGCGGTGTGTATTTTGGATTTGATAAAAAAGTTAAAGAGCCTTTTTCACCTTCTTCAATCTTCGAAAGTTTAAATACTTCAACATTTTCGTTTCCTTCTATTTCACCTTCTAATATTTCGGCTATTTGATTTGCTGTAAATTTCATGAGTTGCAAAAGTAAAAAAAAAAATGGCGACTACCTATTTCTTAGGATAGCAGATATAGTACTTAATTACTGGATTTGATAATGCTTGCAAATTTAAGTGATCTGATGCTTCTGTAACATCTTTTATTACTCCTTTCTTATACAGTATTTGGATATTATTTTTTGTTGCATCATAAGCTTGATTTTGGATTTTACCGGTGTAAACAAAATAATCTAATTCTTTGTCACTCAAATCAAAAGCTTCTTTAACTTGTTTTTTTATAATTTCAATTTGATTTTCAGCAAATGGTTCTTTTTGAAGAATTACCTTAGGTAATTTTCTGTTTATCAAACTTTCTGACAATGTTGAAATTATAAAATCATTACAAGAAATCCATTCTTTTATAGCTGAAAAAACATCATAATCATCTAATTTCGCAAAAGTTTTTAACGCTTCATCTGTAAATTCTTCAAGTTCTGTATCTCGTTTTAAAAAATACAGAAATGCTTTACTAGCAGGTAATTTTTTGCCTTGTAATGTTAATTCTTTAGCTCGTTTTAAAATTTTTCCTAATAATTTTTCAGCAACTAACCCTGTTTTGTGTAAATAAACTTGCCAATACATTAGCCTACGAGCAACAATAAATTTTTCTACTGAATAAATTCCTTTTTCTTCAACTACTAAATTATCATTTTTAACATTTAGCATCGTAATTAAACGTTCTGAACTTATATTTCCTTCGGCTACACCTGTATAAAAACTATCCCTATTTAAATAGTCTAACCTATCCATATCTAACTGACTTGAAATCAATTGATACAAAAAATTACGATGATAATTCCCCTTAAAAATTGTAATTGCTAATGAAAGTTTTCCTTGAAATTCTTTATTTAAGGCTTCCATAAATTTTAAAGAAATTAATTCATGGTTTATTCCTGAAACAATATTGTTTTCCAATGCATGCGAAAAAGCACCATGACCAATATCATGTAACAAAATAGCAATATAGAGCGCATTTGCTTCTTCAGTAGTTATATTTATTCCTTTAAATTTTAAAATTCTCACAGCCTTTTGCATTAAATGCATACTTCCTATTGCATGGTGAAACCTTGTATGATGTGCACCTGGATACACTAAATAGGATAAACCCATTTGTGAAATTCGCCTTAAACGTTGAAAATAAGGGTGATCTATTAAATCGCAAATTAATGTATTTGGAATGGTAATAAAACCGTAAATTGGATCGTTTAATATTTTAAGTTTGTTCGTTTTAATTTCGATCAAAATAATTATTTTTATAATATTACAACAAAGATAACAATATGAGCAATATAAACATCCTTTGGGTAGATGATGAGATAGATATTTTAAAACCACACATTCTTTTTCTAGAAAAAAAGGGCTATACCGTTTCAACTTGTAATAATGGTGCAGATGCTATTGATATGTGTGATGAAAATAATTATGATATTATTTTTTTAGACGAAAATATGCCCGGTTTAAGTGGTTTAGAAACATTGGTTAAAATTAAAAGTAAACGGCCAAACATACCCGTAGTTATGATTACCAAAAGTGAGGAAGAATACATTATGGATGATGCTATTGGTAATAAAATAGCCGATTATTTAATTAAGCCCGTTAATCCACACCAAATATTATTAAGTCTAAAGAAAAATTTAGATCATTCTAGGCTAATTTCTGAAAAAACCACATCAAATTACCAACAAGAATTTAGAAAAATAGCAATGGATTTAGCTATGGTTAATTCCTATTCAGAATGGATTGATATTTATAAAAAACTTGTTTATTGGGAATTAGAATTAGAAAATATTAGCGATTCTGGTATGATTGAAATACTTGAAAGTCAAAAACAAGAGGCAAATACCCTTTTTTTTAAATTTATAAAGAAAAATTATGCCGATTGGATTTATAATGATGACCATGAGCCTATTTTATCGAATACATTATTTAAAAATGTAATACTTCCAGAAGTAAAAAAATCTAAGGGAACCTTATTGGTTATAATTGATAATTTACGCTATGATCAATTTTACATACTAGAACAAACTATTACAAAATATTATAAAAAAGAAGAAGAAATCTCTTATTTCAGTATTTTACCAACAGCAACTCAATATGCTCGTAATGCTATTTTCTCAGGGTTAATGCCTCTAGAAATGGAGCAAAAACATCCTAATTATTGGAAAAATGATACTGATGAAGGTGGTAAAAATTTACACGAAGAAGATTTTTTAAGAGCACAATTAAACAGGCTTAGAGAAAATCTAAAACTGGCCTATTATAAAATAACTAATTTAAAATCTGGAAAACAATTGGCTGACAATTTTAATTCAATAAAAGAAAATGACTTAACAGTTATTGTTTATAATTTTGTTGATATGCTTTCACATGCTAAAACTGAAATGGAAGTTATTAAAGAATTGGCTAGTGATGACAAAGCATACAGATCATTAAGTAATAGTTGGTTTAAAAATTCTCCTTTGCTTGAAATAATTCAAAAAGCACAAAATTTAGGTTTAAAATTAATTATAACCACAGACCACGGAACCATAAATACTAAAACTCCTTCAAAAGTAATTGGAGATAAAAATATAAGTTCCAATTTACGCTATAAAACTGGCCGAAGTTTATCTTATGAAGACAAAGAAGTTTTTGCAGTTAAAAACCCTAAAGAAATTGGGTTACCTTCTATCTCTATAAATAGCTCCTTTATATTTGCCAAAGAAGATTTATTTTTTGCGTATCCAAATAATTTCAACCATTTTGTTAAGTATTACAAAAACACATATCAACACGGAGGAATTTCTTTAGAGGAAATGATAATTCCTTGTGCTATATTTGTACCTAAATAAAAGTACATTGTTAGAGAATTTTATAAAGTTGTCACATTGAGCGCAGTCAAATTGTCCTAATATTGAGATATTATATTTAAAAATTCTGCTATAAATAACAATCAATTTTTTTTAAAAATGACCTGAAGTTAGTATTAAATTCTATTATATGTTTAAAAATTACTCGCTAAAACAATTACCCAAAATTTCTGAAGAAATTATAAAATTATCCAACCATAAAATATTGCTTTTTTATGGAAAAATGGGTGTTGGAAAAACAACGCTTATTAAAGAAATTGCTAAACAACTTGGAGTTATTGATACAGTTAGCTCTCCTACTTTTTCATTAGTAAATGAGTACCATACAACTCAAAATAAAAAAGTGTTTCATTTTGATTTTTATAGAATTGAAACTGAAGAAGAAGCATTAGATATTGGAATAGAAGAATATTTTTACAGTGATAATTGGTGTTTGATTGAATGGCCTAATAAAGTTGAAAATTTATTACCTTTAAAGTCGGTAACTATTTCAATTACTAAAAAAAACAACCAGCAACGAACCATTGAACTTAAAAATAATGAGTAAAAAAGCAACCTCTCCATTTAGCAAACAGGAACTACTTCCTCAAGAAGAAACTTTAGAAATTCAAAAACAAAAAGGAAAACTTATTATTGGTATCCCTAAGGAAACACATTACCAAGAAAAAAGAGTTTGCTTAACACCTGATGCTGTTGCCGCATTAACAATGCATGGACATAATTTTATAATTGAAACCGGCGCTGGTGATGGTTCAAACTTTTCTGATAGTGAATATTCAGAAGCTGGAGCCAAAATTTCTTATGATGTTAAAGAAGCTTTTGAGTGCAATATCATTTTAAAAGTTGAGCCACCTTCATTAGATGAAATTAAACTAATAAACCCACAGAGTACTTTATTTTCAGCTTTACAGCTAAAAACTCAAACAAAAAAATACTTTGAAGCAATTGCTAGTAAAAGAATTACCGCTGTTGCTTTTGATTATATTAGAGATGATCAAGGTGTTTATTCAATTGTAAAATCATTGAGTGAAATTGCAGGTACAGCTTCAATTTTAATTGCTTCAGAAATAATGAGTAATGATAATGAAGGTAACGGATTGTTATTGGGAAATATTAGTGGTGTTCCTCCCACTGAAGTTGTTATTTTAGGTGCTGGTACTGTAGGTGAATTTGCTGCACGATCTGCAATTGGTTTAGGTGCAAATGTAAAAGTTTTCGATAATTCAATAACTAAATTGCGATGTTTACAACGTAATTTAGGACGGTCAATTTATACTTCTACAATTCAACCAAAAACTTTACAAAAGGCATTAATGCGTTGTGATGTTGCCATTGGGGCTTTAAGAGGTAAATCTAGGTCTCCTGTTATAGTTTCTGAAGAAATGGTTCAGCAAATGAAAAATGGATCTGTAATTGTTGATGTAAGTATTGATAGAGGTGGTTGTTTTGATACTTCTGAAGTTACAACCCATAAAAAGCCTACATTTATGAAACATGGCGTTATTCATTATTGTGTGCCAAATATCCCTTCCAGATATTCCAGAACAGCCTCAGTATCAATAAGTAATATTTTTACACCTTATTTATTAAGTATTGCAGAAGAAGGAGGTTTTGAAAATGCTGCCCGTTTAGACAAAAGTTTGCAAAAAGGTATGTACTTTTACCACGGAATTTTAACCAATAGAACTGTTGCCGATTGGTTTAATTTACCATTTAGAGATATTAATTTATTGTTTTTGTAAAATGACTGTTAAACAACGTTTACCCTATTATATTATTGGCTTCTTTTTGGGAATTATGCTTGTCTATTTTTTTCTTAATAAAAAAAATGTAGAATTTGATTATTTACCCAATGCTAGAGTTTTAAAAAGTATTCGAAGAAAACCACAAATCTTTTCTCCAGAAGTACTACAAATAATCCATTCAAAAAAAATAGATTCCTCAACAATAAATCAAATTTTAAAAAATGGAAATGTTGATATATGGAATAAACTTAAATTAGATTCTTGTATGCAATACAATATTCAAGGGCGTAATAATTTAAAAAATATTATGCTAACAGTTAAAAGGTGTGATTCAGTTGCTTTTATTGAAAAAATTACTGTTGAATAATTTTAGAATAATAATGTTCTCTTATTTTTTTGATACTTTTAATTGATTTTTCGAGCCATTCTAAATATAATTCACTTTTTTCTAGTTCATTAAGCTGCCATTTTACGTTAGATGCTTTTAATTTTTCATTCATACGTTGTAAAATTATTGCTGCAGCAACCGAAATATTTAAGCTCTCAGTAAAACCAACCATTGGTATTTTTAAAAATCCATCTGCATTTTCCAACACATCTTTTGAAAGTCCTTCTTTCTCTACTCCAAAGAAGAAAACTGATTTTTCAGTAACATCAAAATCTTGTAAAACACACGAATCATTATGTGGTGTGGTTGCTATAATTTTATATCCTTTCTCTCGTAAATTATTAATACATTCAAGTGTGTTATTTATATCTTTTTCTTTATAAAATTTAAAATCAAGCCATTTTTGAGCTCCTTTTGCTACCTGATTTGAAGCATAAAATTTGTATTTATTTTCAATAACATGTACATCTTGAATTCCAAATATTTCACAACTTCTAACTACTGCACTAGCATTATGTGGCTGATAAATATCTTCAATGGCAACCGTAAAATGGCGTGTTCTGTTATTTATTACTTTCTTAAACAACTCTTTTCTGTCATTAGTAACAAACTGTTCTAAATATTCTATAAATTTATAATCTGGCATTTAATAACATCTTTGTACAAAGATAAAATTTAAATTCATAAATTACAGTATCTAATCACTTTGTGTAAACTCCTATATTGTAGCATAACTTTATTATTTTTACTTCTTATGAAGAACCTATTAATTATTGGATTTGTATGGCCCGAACCTAACACCACAGCTGCAGGCTCAAGAATGTTACAACTTATTGAATTATTTCAAGATAATAAGTACAACATAACTTTCGTTTGCGCTGCTTCTAAAACAAATAAATCATTTAACCTGAATAAATTAAATATTCAAACATTTGATATTGAGCTAAACAACAGTAGTTTTGATGAATTAATAAAACAGTTAAACCCTACATTGGTATTGTTTGATCGTTATTTAACAGAAGAGCAATTTGGATGGAGAGTTGCTGAAAATTGTCCTAATGCGCTTAGAATTTTAGATACAGAGGATCTACATTTTTTACGAAATGCAAGACAAATGGCTTATAAAAAAAAGATTCCTATCTCTGAAAATTTATTGAAAAATGATATAACTAAGCGTGAAATTGCAAGTATTTTCAGGTGCGATTTAACACTTATTATTTCAAAATATGAAATTAAATTACTGAAGCGTTTTTTTGGCGTTGACAAATCTCTTTTACATTATGTTCCTTTTCTTCTTCAAAAAGTAGTTTTACCCAACTCATATCCGTCTTTTACTGAAAGAGAAAATTTTATTGCAATAGGAAACTTTAAACACGCTCCAAATTTAGACTCAGTTATGTACCTAAAAACTAATATTTGGCCATTGATAAGAAAAGATTTGCCCGGTACTAAATTATACATATACGGAGCCTATTCAACTCAAAAAATACAACAACTACATAGTATTAAAGATGGATTTTTAATAAAAGGATGGGCTGAAAGTATTGAAAAAGTTTTTACAAATGCTAGGGTTTGTATTGCTCCTCTTCAATTTGGCGCAGGATTAAAAGGTAAGTTAATTGATTCAATGAAGTATGGAACTCCAAGTATTACTACCACAATTGGTGCAGAAGCTATGCATAATAATTTACCATGGAATGGTTTTATAACAAATGACCCTGCAGATTTTGCCTTAAAATCTGTTAAATTATATAACGATGAATTAATATGGAGAAATTCACAACAAAATGGGATTAAAATACTTCATAAATGCTATTCAAAAAATAAATATGGTAAGAAGCTTATTAACAAAATTAACTTTCTCCAAAAACAAATTATAGAACACAGGCTAAATAATTTTACAGGAACAATATTAATGCATCATACTTTAAATAGTACAAAGTATTTTTCAAAATGGATAGAAGAAAAAAACAACTAAAAGATTTTTTTAATATAAAGTTATACTTAAACAGCTTTAAATAGTTTTATTATTTCTGAAGGAATTCGAATAGGTTTCATAGTTTTTTTATCTAATAAACACCAAGTAGTTTTTGCTTTGGCAACAAGTTTATTTCCTTTTTTAATTTCAACAATACGTTCAGATTTAACACCGTAAATATTTTCTATCCAAGTATTTATTGTTATCTCATCATTTAACTTTACAGCATATAAATAGTCAATCTCATGCCTTAAAACAATCCAAACATACTTATTATTTAAATCTGAGGTGCTTAACAAATCCCAATGCTTTTGAGCAGCATTTTGTACCCATTGCAAATAATAAACATTGTTTACATGGTTTAAAACATCTATTACATCTTTAGTTATAGTTAATTGGAAAGAGAATATTTTTTTATGCATCAAAACAATATTAACAATTAAATATAAACTAATTACTATTTAAAGAATATTTCTTTAATAAGTTGTTGAAATGTTTAAATATTTACAATTAAAAATAGTTGGATTTATGAATGTTATATTTTACATTTACGAAACCTAAAAAGTTCAAGAATGTTTTGTTTTTTAACCATGTTTGTAATAATACGGCTAAAAAACTTACAGTCGTGATTGATTGAGTTTAAAAAATTATCGTGGGGACGACAGTTTTTTTCAAAATATTGCGGCTGTTTTAATTAATATACTTGTGTTACATAAAAACAGTTGTAAATAAAGAATCTTATTACACTACCGTTGTGGGGACGACAATTACAAAAAGATTTTTTGCAACTGTTTTTTTATTGTAACTATAATGGGGACAACAGTTTCTCTACTTTATAAGCAGATACAATTATTTTTAGCCTTAATAATTCTTCCAATTTTATTTTTAAACTCAAAGTATGGAACTAATGTATTTATGTATATTTTACTCTTTGATTTTATATACAAATTTGATTTTTTAATTCTTATAGGTGTATTTTCAATTAAAATCATGATTTATATTTTTTAATTAACGTTTTATAAACATTTGTGTAAAATAATTTCTTCCATCTGCATTTTTTTCTGTAGAAATTCCAAAGTGAGTATAACTATCACTCTCTATTAAAGCTCTATGGCTTTCACTTTTTAACCATGCTTCTACAACACCTTGTGATGAATTAAATCCATATGCTACATTCTCGCCAACGGTTTTTGCATTTGCATTAACTACCAAATTTTCTTGCCTTTTTGAAAAGTTAAAATGATTAACATTTCCAGTTTCAACCATATAAGATGTGTGGCTTCGTGCTACAGATGAAATTACATCAAGTTTATTTAAAGACTCTAATCCTATTGAATTTCTGTGTTTATTTACTAAGTCTAGTATTTCTAACTCTATCTTTGAATAAGAAACCTTAATTTCATTTACTTCATTAAAATAAATACCATCATCTTCTTTAGCACACGAGGCTAGTACAGTACTACTAATTATAATAATTAATACTAGTTTAAAATGAATTGTTTTCATGCTAGTTTGGGGTTTTAGGGGTTATACATTTAAAATACAGTCGCAACTATTACCTTCTTACTAACCGTTGTGGGAATGGTGTGGTTTGATAATTATGCTGCGACTGCTTTTAACTATGCACATAGGTTCAGCTAATTTTTCACTTGAAAAATTGCTTAAATCAGCTAAAATTATTGCATATAAATGTTTCAAACGTTTAGAAATGTTCTTTCTATTTTGAAACTTGCTATTATAGAACATAATAGCCATGGTGATAGTGATAACAATTGGTATCATAAATTGGGGTTTTGGCTCGTTTGGGTTAATCTATTCTTTTTATACTAATTTAATTTTAAAAAAAGAGGTAGAAACAAAGTTCTTACTAACCATCTAACATTATTAAAGCACTTTTCGGACTGCTTTATAAGTATGTGACTACAGTGTGACTACCTCTAAGGGTTGATTTACTTTTTCATAATCTCTTACTAATTATTCATTCTTACTATTCTAATTGTAAGCTATTTTCAAACAAAATATTTAGGGGTTAAATATTTGAATTAAAAAATAACCTTTTATCTTGGGTTGATTTATTTATTCCTAATTTTTTCTAATAATGTATTAAGACTTAAAATTTCTTTTTTTGACAAATTACCTACAATGCTCTTTTCAAATTTTAATTGAGCTGGAGCTATTTCATCTAATAAATTTAAACCTAGCTCAGTAATATTAATATCTACTTTCCTCCTATTCTCTTCATTTTGCAGCCTTGTGATTAACCCTTTTAATCTTAATTTTTCAACCAAACGTGTAGTATTGCTATTTTTACTAACCATTTGAGACTGCAAAGTTAAAAGGTCGGTAGGTTTTCCATTTAAATCTTTTAAAGAACGTAAAACTTTGTATTGTTGAATCGATAAAGCGTATTGTTTTAAATGATCTGAAAAATTTTCATTCATCCAGTTACCTGTTTGCAATATATTTTCAATTGTAAATTCAGGTAAGTTTAACTCATCCTTTTTATCATTTTTATTCAACTTGTGGGGGACAACAATTATCTATACTACTATCGTATATACGTCAAATGTATATACAATTATTAAAACAAACAAATTTTTTTGTTAAAAACTTTGAATTAATTTCAACTTTTAACCATTTATATAGGTGTTATTTACGTAAAATAAAATATAATTGAATATTGTTATTTCAATATTTAATTTACATACACCCTTATTTTCAAAGGGTTACAGTAATTTTTAAATTTGTTTTTATTCAAAAAATTAGATATGACTGTATTAATTTTAATGAGAATAAAAAAATAACGCTTTTAAAAAAATAAAATCTTAAATTGTTAATAAGTATCAATCTATTCATTTAAAATAGCACATTTGATATCAGATTTTTAGTATCTGACAATTCATTTTGCAGTAACTTTGGTTGCAAATTAATTTAAGTATTAAAACTAGATTTGTACTAAAATTATTAGAAATGAAAACAATTGTAGCTGTTACTGCACAAAATAGAAAAACAGTTTTTGAACACGCTGGAAGGTGTACAAATTTTTTGATCTACACAATTAATAATAATATTATAGAACATAAAAAATTACTAAAACTACCTAAAGAAGAGTCTTTACACAATGTTTTTCATGGCAATACTAAAGGTAGTGTTCTTTTTGATGTTGATATATTACTAACAAGAGGTATTGGAAATGGAGCTATTCAAAAACTAGCAAATCATAATGTAGCTTGTTATAAAATTGAAGAAACAGATCCAGATAAGGCTATTCATAAATTAATTAATGGCACATTAGAAGCTGTGTCCCCTATTTCACATGACAAGTCTGGATGTAACTGTGATGGAAATCATCACCACCATCACTAAATATTTTATGATATAATGTAAATAGAAAAAGGTCAAAATTTAAATTCAGACCTTTTTTATTCTAAAATTTTTGAAAATGTAAATTAATTATTCATTCTCATTCCTTTTTTACTTCCCATACCATTAGGGTGCATAGTTTTAAAATGACTTTCAAACCAGGCTGGTTGTTCAATTTCATTATCGTAAATATACTCAGCTATTTTTGTTAAATCCTCTTTTTTAAATAATTGCTTAGGCATTACTTTAAATTGACTAACAGCACCCCGCATTAAAGCCTTTTCTTCTTTAGGATCAATTGCCCAAGACACCATTGCTTTAACAAAATCTTCTTTTGAATTATATGCCATTTTATATCTTCTTTTAACAGCTACCATTGGAGGAGCTATAATTTCATCATGAGATTTACTAATTACAGAGTGACAAGCATAGCAATTATTTTTTAATAAAGTGTATCCTTCTGTTATTTCTTTGGAAATAACTTTATTTTCTAACTTTTTCTCCTCTTTTTTTGTTGTGTTACAGCTTAATAAAGCTATTGATGTAAGCATTAATACTGCCAAATTATTTATTTTCATATATTTTTATTTAATTGATACAAATATACATTTATTTAATAACCACATCTTTCACTTTCACTATTAATTACCTCTGTAAACTCAGCTAATGAAATAAATTGTGGAACATAGTTTTCTCCATTTAAAACAAGTTGATTTATGTAACTTCTTAAATGATTTCTAGAACCACAACTCAATTTTTCATACACATCTAAAATAGCTTCTTTTGTTGTGTTAGATTCATCTTCATGTATATCATTAAGATCTAAATCTTCAATTGTTGCACCTACTTTTAAAGCTTCTAAAAATGATATATTTGATTGATTAGTAAGATCAGCATATAAACTTTGTAAAGCTTGGTTTGTAAAAACACCTCTTTCAGAAGATGCAGGATCAGCAATTCCATAGGTATTTAATAATGTTAACACACTATTCATATGTTGTTGTTCGCTCTGAGCTATACTATTAAATATAGTTTCTCCATACTTGTCGTATGAAAATAGATAAACGTCTCTTGCTAATTTTTCTTCTTCTCTTAAAAATAACAAGTCATCTATTTCTAGCTGAGATAAAGTTGTTGATTCAGTAATTACATCATTCTCATCATCTGAACAACTTATTAAAGCTGTTAATGCCAATACCAATAAAGTTAATTTTTTCATTTTTTTAGTTTTTTACATTTCTTTTGTACTTTTAATGAAAAGCAAAAGTCATTCCCAAAAAATTAAAAGGTTGTAATAAAAGTTACCACACATAGTAACATTTATTACAACCAAAACTATATATTATTGTATAAAAAAACGCCTCCAAAATAATGGAAGCGTTTTAACTTTTTATATTGTTACTTAATTTATCTGTATGAAATTTTACGCATACGTAAGCTCAAAGGCGTAACTTCCAAATATTCATCATCTTTAATGTATTCCATACATTCTTCTAATGAAAATTCTTTTTTAGGAGCAATATTAACAGCCGTATCTGTACCTGATTTACGAACGTTTGTTAATTTTTTACCTTTTGTTAAATTAATAGACATATCATCTTGTCTATTATTTTCTCCAACAACTTGTCCTTTGTAAATTTCTTGATTAATATCTATAAAGAAAATACCTCTATCACCTAATTTATCAATAGAATAAGCGGTTGCTTTACCAGTATCTCCAGAGATTAAAGCTCCATTATTAGAAGTTGAAATTTCTCCTTTATAAGTGTCGAATCCACGTAACCTATGATTTATAATTGCTTCACCTTGAGTTGCTGTCAATATTTTGTTACGTAAGCCTATTAAACCACGCGAAGGAATATCAAACTCTAAATGTTGCATATCTCCTTTTGGTTCCATAACTAACATATCACCTTTTCTAATAGTAACTAAGTTAATTGCTTTACTAGCTAAAGCTTCAGGAACATTAATAACCAATGTTTCATAAGGTTCACATTTAACGCCATCTATTTCCTTCATAATTACTTGAGGTCTTCCCACTTGTAATTCATAGCCTTCTCTACGCATTGTTTCAATTAAAACCGATAGATGTAAAATTCCACGACCAAAAACATTAAACTTATCTTCATAGTCTGTATCTTCAACTCTCAAAGCGAGATTTTTTTCAGTCTCTTTGTACAACCTTTCTCTTAAATGTCTAGAAGTTACATATTTACCTTCTTTACCATAAAAAGGAGAGTTGTTAATTGTGAACAACATACTCATTGTAGGTTCATCCACTTTTAGTCTTTTTAGCACCTCTGGATTTTCTAAATCAGCAATAGTATCTCCAATTTCAAATCCTTCAATCCCAGTTATAGCGCAAATATCTCCACTTCTAACTTTAGTTGCCCTGTCTTTACCTAATCCTTCAAAAGTATGTAATTCCTTAATTCTAACTTTTTTAAAACTTCCATCAGATTTGCATAACATATAATCTTTACCTTCAACCAAATCACCTCTAAAAACACGTCCAATAGCAATACGTCCAACAAAAGATGTGAAATCTAACGATGTAATTTGCATTTGAGGAGTTCCTTCATAGTATGGAGCTTCAGGTATGTTTTTTAAAATTGAATCTAATAAAGGAACTATGTTATCTGTTTCATTTTTCCAATCAGTACTCATCCAACCCTGTTTAGCAGAACCATAAATAGTATCAAACTCTAATTGATCTTCTGTTGCATCCAAAGCGAACATTAAATCAAATACTTTTTCATGAACAATATCTGGAGTACAGTTCTGTTTATCTACTTTATTTATAACAACAATGGGTTTTAATCCTAATTCTAATGCTTTACCTAAAACAAAACGAGTTTGAGGCATTGGGCCTTCAAATGCATCAACTAATAATAATACTCCGTCAGCCATTTTTAATACTCGCTCTACTTCTCCTCCAAAATCTGCGTGACCTGGTGTATCTATAATATTAATTTTTACACCTTTATAAATGATTGAAACATTTTTAGATAGAATAGTAATACCACGTTCTCGTTCCAAATCATTATTATCTAATAATAAATCTGTTCTAACCTTACGCTCATCTAATATATGAGCTTGATCAATAATTTTATCAACCAAAGTAGTTTTCCCATGGTCTACGTGGGCTATAATTGCTATGTTTCTGATAGATTGCATTTTCTTATTTTTTAGAAGCTGCAAAAGTAGTTGTTTTATTTCGTTTATTGTAACAAAAGTTAAAGAATGATAGATATCATAAAAAAAGTCTAACCTACTCGTTATATTTGTTTTAAAACTTTTATATTATGAATTTAATAAACAGCATAGCATTATTTAATTGGAATTGGGGTATCATTGGTGCTGCCTTTATGTTTTTGATATTTTTGGGATTAGTGGTGGCGCTTTTTCTCTTGATGAGATCTGATAAGAAAAAATAATTTTTAAGTCACACTCTTTTTGGAATCGTAAATTACCTACTAAAAAGAGGCTGTCTGAAAAGAAGTGAACTGAAAAGCATCTTAAAAAGTTGAATAAAAAGGAGTGATAACCGTATTATTTTCACTCCTTTTTTTACCTATTTTATATTGATTAACAAATCCCTAAGTATGTTATTCCAGTAGTAAAAAATTCAATTAAGTGCGTATTCTGATTTATAGGATTTAATTGTACCGAAAGATAATCTTCTTAGAAAAATCAATGAATTGATTTTATTTTATTTTACATTAGTGTCCGATAAAACTACGAATTTTAATTAAACCCATCTTTGATCCCAATAAATACGCTTTATATTTTTCTTTTTGATTTAGCAAGGTGTCTTACTTAAAAAGTTGCAGTTGTATATCTGGAGGTTTAGATGTTAGTTCCCACCATTGTTTGTTTGGATTTTCGAGAAATTTAAACAGATCAATGTAGGTCATCAGATGAAATCTCATCACAGAAATCATATTTGAATATGCCCATTTCCGTTTGATTTTTCGTTGAATAACTAGTATAATGAGTTGAATAATTAATGCTGACCATATCTGAATTTCTATTGCATTTTGATTATCTCCAAGAAAATATTTAAGAGGGAAGTTCTGCTTAAGTCTTTTAAACATTGTTTCAATCTGCCATCTGTGTTTGTATATATCGGCTACTTGGTCTGGAGATATTTCTACATTATTGGTGATAAACTCATACACTTTTTCTTGTGTAGCATCCCAATAAGCAACTCTTCTTATTTGAATAGATGTATCGTCTTTTTTTATCAATATAAGTTCATCTTTTAGCACTGCATCACTTGTTTTGTCTGCTAAATCAAATTCTTTAATGCTTTTATAGACAGCATTGTCTTTTTGGCGAGTTACAAAGTAAATATCATTTAAAGTCCACTCTAAATATTGGAGATAATCATTGTATGCTTTATCAAAAACTACAAAAGAATCTTTCTCTAAATTTAACTCTTTTAAAAAGGTGTGGTCGTGAGTAGCAGCACTGCTAAAACGTATCAGACAAGGTACATCTTCCAAAGCATTTATCATTGTGTGCATCTTGATACCTCCTTTCTTTTTGCCATTAAGAGGATTACGACCAACTCCTTTTAAAATATCACTAAATAGGCTGATTGTGGTAGAATCTACAATTTTTAAATTCTTTATTGTTGGTTTTAATGGACTGCTGTCCGATAAAAACGGAGCATAGCGTTGCAATAGTTTTGAATAAATTGCGCCAAAGACTTCACTGGTTCTCTTCCTGTTGGCATCTGATAATGTACTTCGTTTTGGAAAATGTTTTAGGTTTAAATGACTGATACGTCCTTCACAGGCTAATAAAACGGTCGACAACTCTCTAAGTGAGGATACTCCGCTCATTGTGGCATATAGCATCGTGACTAAATGGTCGTAGGTTTTGAACTTTTTATAATATCTGTCGCTATTATAGGTTTTGGCTGTCCGAGTAATATCTTCTTGTGGGATATACTTTAAAATTTGTTTAATTATGGGAGTTCCGCTAAAGTGTGTACTTTTGTTCATATCTCAATTTTGTAGTAAAAATCAAGATATAAATAAAGCAGGAAATCCAAAATGGAAATCCTGCTTTTAAAAATGTTTATCGGACACTAATATTTATTTTATTTTATTTACGATGAATTAGTAAACAACTATTGTTTAAATAACGGACGCAACGCAAAAAGTCCTATCCGTATGGTAAAGTAAACATAGGAATAGTGCTAATTGCAATGGCGTATAACCTTAAAAAGTATAATTTAACACTCTATAGAGAGTTTACTTTTTTCTTATTGCAATTTTAGATGAATAATCAATATGAAAAATTGGATGATAAATATTCAAAAAAAAATCGCCTAAAAATTACTTTTTAGAAGACCTACTTTATTTAAAATTTTAATTATTTGTATCTTTGTCACCTTATTTAATTAAGTATGTATAAACAAATAACAAGTCCACAAAATTCATACATTAAAGAACTTGTTCAGTTAAAAGAAAAATCTCGTCTTAGAAAAAAAACAAATACTTTTTTAATTGAGGGATTTCGCGAAATTGCTTTGGCTATTCGTGGAGACTATCAAATTAAAACAATTTTAATTGCTTCGTCAGTTAGTAACAATAAAGAAATTGAAAAATTATTAAACAACGTAAATTCAACTATTGAAATTATTGAAATTTCTAAAGATATCTATAAAAAATTAGCCATAAGAGATTCTACCGAAGGTGTTTTAGCTATTGCAAAAAGTAAAAATTTATCTTTAAGTTCTATTCAATTAAAAAGTGAAAATCCTTTAATTTTAATCGCAGAAGCTCCTGAAAAGCCAGGAAATATTGGAGCACTTTTACGCACTGCAGATGCTGCTGGAGTTGATGCCGTTTTTATTGCTAATCCAAAAACAGACATTTACAATCCAAATATAATTCGCTCAAGTGTTGGTTGCGTATTTACCACAACCATTGCTACAGGAACAACTTCAGAAATTATATCTTTTTTGAAAGAAAATAACATACATATATATAGTGCTGCTTTAACCGCTTCTGTAGCATATCAAACTATAAATTACAAAAAAGCATCAGCAATAGTTGTTGGTACTGAATCAACAGGCCTCTCTAATGAATGGCTTCAAAATAGCACGCAAAATATACTAATTCCAATGCGTGGAGCTATTGATTCAATGAATGTATCAGTTAGTGCCGCAATTATTATCTTTGAAGCCGTAAGACAACGAAATTTATAATATACACTTCATGAATCCACAAATACTATTTTATATTTTAATAGCTATCATTCTAATTAAATTTCTATTTGATACCTATATTAATGCTCAAAATTCAAAGCATTTTAATGATCCCATTCCTGAAGAATTAAAAGGAATTTATAACGAACGTGAATATTTAAAATCTCAAAAGTATAAAAAAGAAAATTATCAATTTTCACTAATTTCTAGTCTATTCTCCGTTTTAACTACATTATTGTTTTTTTTTCTAGATGGATTTAAATTTGTTGACGAACTAGCAAGGAGCGTGTCTAACAATACCATAGTAATTACCTTAGTTTTTTTTGGAATTATTTTTTTTGCAAGTGACATTTTAGCGATTCCTTTTTCATATTACAAAACATTTGTAATTGAAGATAAATTTGGATTTAATAAAACTTCAATTAAAACATTTGTATTCGATAAATTTAAAGGATGGTTTATGCTGTTAATTATTGGAGGAGGATTAATATCTCTTATTACTTGGTTTTATGAACTAACAACTACAAATTTTTGGATTTATACTTGGGGTGTAATTACAATTTTTACCATTTTTATAAATTTATTTTATTCCAAATTAGTAGTTCCTATTTTTAATAAACAAAAACCTCTTGAAGAAGGAGAATTAAAAAATGCTATTGAAAATTTTGCAAAAAAAATAGGATTCAAATTAGATAATATTTTTGTGATAGATGGTTCAAAACGCTCAACAAAAGCAAATGCCTATTTTTCGGGATTTGGTTCACAAAAACGAATTACATTATTTGACACTCTTATAAATGATTTAGACACAAACGAGATTGTTGCCGTTTTAGCTCACGAAGTAGGACATTACAAAAGAAAACACATTATATACAACCTAATTTTATCAATTAGTATAACAGGTTTAACTCTATATATTTTATCTCTATTAGTTGGTAATTTAACCCTATCTCAAGCATTGAATGTTCAAACTCCAAGTTTTCATATTGGATTAATAGCTTTTGTAATTTTATACAGCCCTATCTCTGAAATAGCTAATTTACTTATGAATGCTTTATCTAGAAAATTTGAATATCAAGCTGATAATTATGCAAAAGAAAATTTCAATCCAGAATATTTAATTTCATCGTTAAAAAAAATATCGAAAAACAGTCTAAGTAATTTAACTCCTAGCAATTTGTATGTAAAAATTCATTATTCTCACCCAACGTTACTACAACGAATTTTAAACTTAAAAAAATAAACTTTTCTATTTGAAAGTCAATTTTAAAATACTATTTTTAAACTATGGCATATAACTTAAGTTCAGAAGAAGAAAATAAGGAAATAGCGAGGAGATATAAAGATTTGCTAAAAGGAGCTTATCAAACTTTTACTAGTGCTGATAAAAAAGAGATCCGTAAAGCATTTGATATTTCTCTTGAAGCTCACAGTAACCAACGCAGAAAAACTGGTGAGCCTTATATATTTCACCCTATTGCTGTAGCCAAAATTGTTGCATACGAAATTGGTTTAGACACTACTTCAATTATTGCCGCATTATTACATGATGTTGTTGAAGATACTGAATATACCATTGAGGATATTGAACGTTTATTTGGTGAAAATGTTGCAAGAATTGTAAATGGATTAACCAAAATTTCTCACTTAAAGAAAGATAAAAACTCATCTATTCAAGCTGAGAATTTTAGGAAAATGCTATTGACTTTAAGTGATGATGTACGTGTTATTTTAATAAAAATTGCAGACAGGTTACACAATATGCAAACTATGGATGCAATGCCTGCTGATAAACAAATAAAAATAGCTTCAGAAACCCTGTATATTTACGCTCCTCTTGCGCATAGACTTGGGCTTTACAACATTAAATCTGAACTTGAAAACCTTGGACTAAAATATACTGAACCTGAAGTTTATAATGATATTGCCGAAAAAATTACACAAAGTACTGAAGAACAAAATAAGTACATTGAATCTTTTTCAAATATTATTAAAGAATCATTAGACAAAGAAGGCTTTAAATATTATATAAAAGGTAGAAGAAAGTCCATTTACTCTATTCGAAAAAAAATGCTTACGCAAGGAGTTACTTATGATGAAATTTACGACAAATTTGCGATTAGAATAATTTATCAATCAACATTAAAGAATGAAAAATTTGATGCTTGGAAAATTTATTCTATTGTAACCGATAATTTCATTCCTAACCCTAGTAGGTTAAGAGATTGGATTAGCCAGCCCAAGTCTACTGGTTATGAATCACTCCATATTACTGTTATGGGACCAAAAGGAAAATGGGTTGAGGTACAAATTCGATCGGAAAGAATGAATGAAATTGCAGAAAAGGGGTATGCTGCTCATTACAAATATAAAAATCAGAATGAACGGGATAGTGGTTTAGATGATTGGCTAAACAGAATTAAAGAAAGTCTTGAAAATCCTGATGGAAATGCTATTGATTTTGTTGAAGATTTCAAATTAAATTTGTATGCAAAAGAAATTTTTGTTTTTACACCTGATGGAGACTTAAAAGCACTGCCTAAAAATGCAACTGCGTTGGATTTTGCTTTTGCAATTCACACACAAGTTGGAATGCATTGTAGGGGTGCAAAAATTAATGGGAAATTAAAGCCAATTAGTCATCAATTAAAAAGTGGAGACCAAGTTGAAATTATAACATCCAAAAATCAAAAACCAAATATTGGTTGGTTAGATTTTGTTGTTACAGCTAGGGCTAGAACTCGTATAAAAAATATATTAAAAGAAGATCAGAAGAAAATTGCTGAAGAAGGTAAAGAAGTTTTAACTCGAAAACTTCGACATTTAAAAATTAAACTATCCGAAAAAGTTATAAACGAATTAGTAAGCTATTTTAAATTAAAAACAAGCTTAGATTTATTTTATAGAATGGGTAATGGTTCTATTGACAATAATCAACTTAAAGATTTTATTTCCAAACGTAACAATGCTTTTGTTAGTTTCTTTAAAAATAGGATAAAACGTAACCCTAATAAATCTGCAACTATTGATAATGAAGAAATTATTGACAAATATGACTCCTTAGTTTTTGGGAAAGAAGAAGAACAATTAGATTATAAAACATCTCCGTGCTGTAGCCCTATTCCTGGTGATAAAGTATTTGGATTTATTACCATAAACGATGGAATTAAAATACATAAAAAAGATTGTCCAAATGCTATAAGCTTGCAATCTAATTACGCCTATAGAATAATTAAGGCTAAATGGATTGACTCAACCAAACAAGAATTTAAAGCAATTTTGAAAATTTATGGAGCAGATCACGTAGGTATGGTCAACGAAATAACTCAAATTATCTCAAAAAACATGAATGTTAATATTCATGGATTAAATATTTCAGGTCATGATGGTATTTTTGAAGGTGATATAACAGTAAGTGTTCAAAATCAATCTCAACTTCAAAAATTAAGTGATAGCATAAAGAAAATTGAAGGAATTGATACTGTTAAAAGAATTTATAAACATTAATTTTATTCACAATTAAAGTTAATAAATATACAAGTGACATTTACTATATTAAAAAATAAAAATTAACTTTGCTACAATAGACTGGCAACTCAAATATTATTTTTATGAGTATTGAAAATCAAAAAATTGTTAAAAATGTTTTTATTAAATTTTTAGAAGAAAACAGCCATAGAAAAACTCCTGAAAGATTTGCTATTCTACAAGAAATTTATGATTTAGATCATCACTTTGATATAGAATCTCTTTATATTCAAATGAAAAATAAAAATTATAGAGTAAGTAGAGCAACACTATACAATACCATAGAATTACTTCTAGATTCTGGACTCGTTAGAAAACATCAATTTGGACAAAACCAAGCACATTATGAAAAATCGTACTTCGATAAACAACATGACCATATTATTTTAACAGATACACACGAAGTGCTGGAATTTTGTGATCCTAGAATTCAAATAATTAAAAAAACAATAGAAGAAACTTTTAATATTGATATTCACAACCATTCCCTTTATTTCTACGGAACAAAAAAAACAAAAAACAACTAACACATTAAGTAAAATGAATGTAAACTTATTATTAGGACTACAATGGGGAGATGAAGGAAAGGGTAAAATTGTTGATGTTCTTACCTCTAATTATGATATTATTGCTAGATTTCAAGGCGGTCCAAATGCCGGACACACCTTAATATTTAACGGTCATAAACATGTTTTACACACTATTCCTTCAGGTATTTTTCATAAAAATGCGATAAATATTGTTGGTAATGGTGTTGTAATTGATCCTGTTATTTTCAAAAAAGAATTAGACAATCTATCTTCATTTAAGCTAGATTTTAAAAATAAATTACTCATATCTAGAAAAGCACATTTAATTTTACCAACACACCGCCTACTCGATGCAGCTAGTGAAACTGCTAAGGGTAAAGCAAAAATTGGATCTACTTTAAAAGGTATTGGTCCAACATATATGGACAAAACTGGTAGAAATGGCATAAGAGTTGGTGACCTAGAATTGGATAATTGGAAAGAAAAATACCAATTATTAGCAAAGAAACATCTTAAAATGTTAAATTTCTTTGATGTTGATATTCAATATGATTTAAATGAACTTGAAACTGAATTCTTTGAAGCAATAAAAGTTTTAAAACAATTAACTTTTATTGATAGTGAGGAATATCTAAATAATGCTATAAGAAATAAAAAAACTATATTAGCTGAAGGTGCTCAAGGCTCACTTTTAGATATTGATTTTGGTACTTACCCTTTTGTAACATCTTCAACCACAACTGCTGCAGGTGCCTGTACAGGTTTAGGTGTTGCCCCTAATAAAATTGGTGAAGTATTTGGTATTTTTAAAGCTTATGTTACACGTGTAGGCTCTGGTCCTTTCCCTACAGAATTATTTGATGAAGATGGAAAAAACATGGCAAAAATTGGTCATGAATTTGGTGCTACAACAGGTCGCCCTCGTAGGTGTGGCTGGCTAGATTTGGTTGCTTTAAAATATGCCGTTGAAATTAATGGCGTTACTCAATTAATGATGATGAAAGGAGATGTGCTCTCTGGCTTTGAAAAGCTAAAAATTTGTACTTCATATAACTACAAGGGAAACAACATTAAGCACTTTCCTTACAATATTGAAAAACATAATGTAACTCCAATATACAAAGAATTTAAAGGATGGAAAGAGGATATAACATCTATGACTACTGCTAATACCCTACCAAAAGAATTGATTGAATATATTCAATTTATAGAAGATTTTGTAAAAGTTCCTGTTAAAATTGTTTCTGTTGGCCCTGACAGAAAACAAACGATTATAAGATAAACAATAAGATGGCAAAGCGTCATTATAAATAAGATGAAACAATATTACTGTAGTTAAACAGTTTTTTTTATCTTTTCCTCACTTTATAATGACGTTTTTTTTAACTCACTTTTATAACTTCCCTTATTACTTTTTCATTAGTTTTGTAACAAATAAAAAAAAGTTTGAAAAAATTACTACATATATTTTTTATACTATCTAGTATTATTGCATATTCCCAGTCAAAAAAAATTAAAATTATACATGCTGATAATACATTTGTTAAACCTGAATTTCCTGGAGCTACAATATCGTTAGGGAACGTTTTTATTGAACATGAAGGCGCAACATTGCGCTGTGATAAAGCTTACATTTATCAAGAACAAAAATTAATAAAAGCAATGGGGAATGTAATCATCAATCAAGGTGATACTATAATTCAATATAGTAAATACACTGATTATGATGGTAATAAAAAAATAGCGACCTCTTGGGGAAATGTATTTTTAAAAGATGAATTTATGGAGTTAAGAACTGATACGCTAAGGTTTGATAGAATTCTCCAACATTTATTTTATAAAAGTGGAGGCACAATTAAAGATACCACCAACGTTTTAACAAGTAAAATTGGTAATTATTATTTGAAAACTAATAAATTTCAGGCTTTTACTGATGTTGATGTTGTTAATAAGGATAGTAAACTAGTCTCAAATCATTTAGATTATTATACCGATACAGGTATTGCCGAACTGTATGGCCCATCAACCATTACAAGTGAAGAAAACTCTATTTATACTGAAAGAGGGCATCATAATTCAAAAACAAACATTTCCTATTTTTTAAAAAAATCAAAGATTTTTTATGGAGATAGAACAATCAAAGGAGATAGCTTATACTACGATAAAAATATTGATTTTGCTTCTGCAACAGGAAACATAAAAGTTGTTGATACTGTAAACAATACCGTAATTAAAGGAGGTTACGCTGAGATTTTCAAACTAAAAGATTCTCTATTCATAACAAAAAGAGCTGTGGCAATTTCTAAAATGGAAAAAGATTCACTTTATATTCATGGAGATACAATTATGGTTACAGGCAAAGTTAATGACCGTATTATAAGAACTTTTAATCGTGTTAAATTTTTTAAATCAGATTTGCAAGGGAAATGTGACTCTCTGGTTTCAAATGAAAAATTAGGAATTACTAAATTATTTAAAAATCCTATTTTATGGGCTGAAGGTAATCAAATAACAGGCGATACTATTTATTTAATCTCGAACTTAAAAACTGAGAAACTTGACTCTTTAAAAATTTTAAACAATGCATTTATGATTAAAAAAGATTCTAGCGGCTTTAGTCAATTAAAGGGTAAATATATGTATGGTAAATTTAAAAACAACGATTTGAAATCCTTAAAAGTTATTGGAAATAGTGAATCTATTTTATTTCTAAGAGATGAAAATCAAAAACTTATAGGTATTGACAAGAAAAAATGTAGCAAAAATATTTTTATAGGATTAGAAAATAACGAATTTAGTTTTATTGAATACTACGACATGATTGAAGGTAAAACGTATCCTCCTTCTGAATTTGAAAAATTAAATCCCAATGAAAAATTATTTAAAGGATTTAAGTGGAGAGAAGATGAGCAACCTTTAACAAAAGAAGACATTTTTATTCATAAAATAATAACAACTAAAAAGAAAGATTTAGAAAAAAATTGAAAGAAGATTTCTTTAAATATCAAGCACAAACTTCCAATCATCCATTGGCCATTGAAATATCCCATGCCAATGAAAGCTTTATATATGATACTAATGGCAAATCATATTTAGATTTTATAGCTGGTGTTTCAGCAAATACATTAGGGCACAACCATCCTAAAATAATACAAGCAATAAAAGAGCAAGTTGAAAAATATACACATGTTATGGTGTATGGAGAGTTTATTCAACAGCCACAAGTTAATCTTGCAAAGTTACTCGCTAAAAATTTACCTAAACCATTAGAAACAGTATACCTTACTAATTCTGGGACAGAAGCAACTGAAGGTGCCTTAAAGCTAGCTAAAAGATATACTGGTAGAAGTGAAATAATAGCTGCTAAAAACTCATATCATGGCAATACCCAAGGCGCTATGAGTGTTTGCGGATTTGAATTACAAAATAGTGCATTTAGACCTTTAATACCAGGCATTAAATTTATTGAATTTAATAACGTAATTGATATTCAGAAAATAACTTCTAAAACTGCTGCTGTAATTTTGGAAACCATTCAAGGTGGTGCAGGTTTTATTGAACCTAAAAATAATTATTTAAAAAAAGTAAAGGAAAAATGTGATGAGGTTGGTGCCTTACTTATTTTAGATGAAATACAAACTGGAATTGGAAGAACCGGTAAATTATTTGGCTTTGAGAATTACAATGTTATCCCCCATATTATTGTTGCGGGAAAAGGCTTGGGAGGAGGAATGCCAATTGGTGCTTTTATATCTTCAAACAAAATTATGAGTTGCCTAAAAACACATCCAAAACTAGGTCATATTACTACTTTTGGTGGTCACCCTGTAATTGCATCAGCAGCTAATGCAACATTAATTGAATTACTTAATTCAAATCTTATTAAAGAAACTCTTCATAAAGAAAAATTAATTCGGAAATTATTAATACATCCTTTAATAACAGAAATTAGAGGTAAAGGTTTAATGTTGGCTATAATTGTTAAGACCGAGGAAATTGCCTCAAAAGTAATTTTAAATAGCCTTGAAAAAGGATTGTTATTGTTTTGGCTATTGTTTGAAGGAAAAGCTATTAGAATAACACCTCCCCTAACAATATCTAATGATGAAATAACCAAAGGTTGTACTATAATCCTTGAGACTTTAAATGAACTTTTGGTTAAATCTTAGCATCTATTTCAATACATGAAAAATCTCTCCCTTCTTTAATTATAAAAAGTTTAGTTAAATAAATATTAATATAGTACCTTGTTATACATAATAGCGTAACAAAATAAATTGTTAAGCGTCATACATGTAAAACTAACATATTTAAATACTATTTATTATGACTATTTTAAATTTAAACTTACCGCAACAAAACAGAAAAAAAATATCTTTTATTAACTTTACAAATACCAAAAGATTACAATGGAATAAATTTAGGAGATATGGTTATTAACAAGTATTTAAATTAAACATTTGATTTATAAAAAATAGAACTCTAACCTATAGGTATAAAGTAATTAAAATCAATAGGTTTTATTTTGATAATAAATCGTCTAATAAATTCCTTACTTTACTACTATTCCAATCGGCAGCACCAGTTTTGGAAATCAAAATAGCACCGTTTTTATTAACTAAATAAGTTGCCGGAATACTATTCGTTTTTAAAAATATCTCTGGAGGTGTGCTTATTGAGTTATAAGCAGGTAAATTAAACGCTCTCTTATTAAAAAAAGTTTCAACTGTTTTCCAATCCTCATTTGTTACAAATATAAAGGTAACCTTATCTTTATAATCATTATATAACTTTTGAATCATTGGCATTTCAGCCCTACAAGGAGGACACCATGTTGCCCAAAAATTAACAAAAATAATTTTCCCTTTAAATGCGCTTAAATTAATATCTTTTGTATTTAGACCCCTCAAATTCCAGTCGTAAGATTTAACAAATTCAGCTTTTTTGTTATTTTTAATGGTAGGGGCAAAAGCAAGTTGCCTCATACCCCACTCTCGCGTTGGAGGATACAATAATAATACAACCGCAATACCAAAAATAATATTAGATATCGTTTTTTTATTTAATAATTTGTTCATACATAAACATTTAGCATTCTAAAAAAAAATAAATTTATTTTGTATGCAAAAATAACTAAATTAAATAATTTACACGTTATTAATGACTTAATAAAAAATATTGAATATATTTGATACTAAATATACATTTTCACATACTAATATGTAATAAATGATACATTACTACCCGTCAAATGTTAAATTTTTGTTATATATTGGCGAATTAATTAACATAAATCAAAATACATGAAACAAAAAAGACAATTTATTTTAGCGATTTTATCGCTTTTTACGATGGCAATTTATGCGCAATCGTATCAAGTTACAGGAACGGTTACTGACTCCAATAGTCAGCCATTACCAGGGGTTACTGTTACTATTGAAGGAACATCAAGGGGAACTACTACTGATTTTGATGGAAAATTCTCTATTAAAGTTGAGTCCAGTGAAAATCTTATTTTTTCATACGTTGGATTTAATGAAAAGAAATTACAAATGGATGGAACTAGAACATTTAACGTTGTCTTAGTTTCTGGAGTTTCTTTGAATGAAGTTGTTGTTGTTGGATCTAGAAATCCAAACAGAACAGCTGTAGATACTGCAGTACCAGTTGATGTTATTGATGTGACAGAGCTTCTTACAGCTGGACCACAAATTAATTTAAATCAAATTTTAAATTATGTGGCCCCTTCATTTACATCAAACACACAAACTATTTCTGATGGTACTGACCATATTGATCCTGCTTCTTTGAGAGGTTTAGGTCCAGATCAAGTATTAGTTTTAATTAACGGTAAAAGAAGGCATACTTCTTCATTAGTTAATGTAAATGGAACATTCGGTCGTGGTAGTGTTGGTACAGATTTAAATGCTATACCAGCTGCTTCAATTGAACGTATTGAAGTTTTACGTGATGGTGCAGCAGCACAATATGGTTCTGATGCCATTGCTGGTGTAATTAATATTGTATTAAAAAGAAGTACCAATGAATTAACTGTAAATGTTACTAATGGTGCCTATTTTTCAAAAAATTCAAATGATCAAACTGGAGGTAGCGATGGTAACACAACAAACATAAGTGCTAACTATGGTTTACAACTAGGAGACAAAGGTGGATTTATTAACTTTACTGGTGATTTTGATGTTAGAGATGAATACAGTAGAATGAAAGAATTTGAAGGTGGAATTTTCAACCTTTATAATACTGTTGAAAGAGTTGCAGACAATGCTGGATACGATATTACTAATTTATTAGATGATGACGTTTCTGACGTAATTCAATATGGTAATGCTGCAGGATTAGGCCTACCTCTTAATGCTACAAAAGCTGACCTACAAAGTATATTATCTGCTGATAATACTACTGCAGAATTAACTGCACGTGGATTAACCAGAAGTGATTTTAATATGAGAGTTGGTCAATCTGCTTTACGTGGTGGTCGTTTCTTTGCAAACTTCTCATTACCTCTAAATGATGATGGTACTGAACTTTACTCTTTTGCTGGAGTTAGTTCTAGAGTTGGTAATTCTGCAGGTTTTTACAGACTTCCTAGTCAAAATAGAACATATACACCTGCTTATATCAATGGTTTTTTACCTGAAATTAATTCAGCAATTACTGATAAATCTTTTTCTGTTGGAATAAAGGGTAAAGTTTCTGATTGGGATGTAGATTTTAGTAATACTTACGGTAAAAACGAATTCTTGTATACTATAGGAAATACATTTAATGCTTCTATGCAAAGTGCATCTCCAACAACTTTTGATGCTGGTGGATTCTCATTTGCCCAAAACACTACAAATTTAGATATTAGTAAATTTTATGAAGATACAATGTCTGGTTTTAACGTAGCTTTTGGAGCAGAGTATAGAGTTGAAACTTATGAAATATACGCTGGTGAGTTGGGTTCTTATGCTCAATATACAGCTGATGGACAGGTAATTACTTTACCTTCACAAAATCCTTCAGTAGATTTCTTTGATAGAGCTAGACCAGGTGGATCTCAAGTATTCCCAGGATTTAGCCCTGCTAATGAGTTATCTCGTGGTAGAAGTAGTGTTGCTGGTTATTTAGATATGGAAGCTGATGTTACTGAAAACTTTTTAGTAAGTTTAGCTACTAGATATGAAGACTATTCTGATTTTGGTTCTACATTAAACTTTAAAGTAGCAACTAGAATTAAAGCTACTGAAAACACAAATATTAGAGCTGCATTTAACACTGGTTTTAGAGCTCCTTCATTACACCAATTAAACTTTAACTCTACTTCAACAATTTTTGATCAAAATGGTGATCCAATTGAAGTTGGAACATTTGCTAATGACAGTAGAGCTGCAAAATTATTAGGTATTCCTCAATTAAAAGAAGAAACTTCTAGATCTTTAAGTTTAGGATTTACATCTAAATTACCTGACGCAAATTTAACATTTACTGTTGATGGTTACTGGATTGGTATTGATGATAGAGTTGTATACACGGGTAGATTTACTGGCCCTGGAACAGGTACTGAGTTAGATAACTTATTAGCACAAGCAAATGCTGGAGCCGCTGCATTCTTTGCAAACGCAATAGATACTGAATCAAAAGGTTTAGATGTTGTAATTACTCATGATGCAATGTTGGGTGGTAGTACTAAATTAAAAACAGACTTGGCTGCTACTTTCTCTAACACAAAACGTGTTGGTAATGTAAAAGCATCTGATGTTTTAATAGCTGCAGGTAAAGTTGATACTTATTTTGATGAGGCAAGTAGAGTTTACTTAGAAGAAGCTGTACCTCGTACAAAAATTAATTTATCACATAGTTTAACAACAGATAAATATAATATTTTCTTAAGAAATGTTTATTTCGGTGAAGTAACTGAAGCAACAAATAATGTTCTTAGACAACAAGTGTTTGGAACTAAAGTGGTTACAGATTTATCTTTTGGTTACAAAGCAACAGAAGTTTTAACTATTACTGTTGGTGCTAACAACTTGTTTGATATTTATCCAGATAGAGCTGCTTTAGCATTCTCTGATGGAGGAACAAATAGAAGTAGTGGTAGATTTGATTGGTCAAGAAGAGCACAACAATTTGGTATTGGTGGACGTTTCCTTTTTGCAAGATTAAATTTTGTACTAAAATAAAAATATCTAAAAAAGATAATTTTAAAACCCGAAAAGAATTAATTCTTTTCGGGTTTTCTTTTGTGAATATTATTTAAAATAAAAAATGGTGTGATATTTATCATATCAGGTAATGGAAATATTAGCGAATTTTGTAGTAATTAATTTAACAACTATAATTAGAATTTTTAAAAATCTAATTATTAAATATGCATAAAATGAAAATTATTTCAGCTACATTATTTCTAATACTTTTAATTGCACAAACAAATGCACAAAACACGCTAGCTTCAATAGATGATAATGTGGAATTTAAGACTTCTGAATTAAATTTAGTTTCAACAAAAATAAATTCCCAACCTCAGTTTCCAGGTGGCCATGAAGAATTAGCTAAATATTTAAGTAAAAATATTAGATATCCAAGAAATTCAGAAAATTCAAGTTCTAGAGGGAAAGTTATTGTTTGCTTTAAAATTGAAAAAAATGGAAGAATTTCTAATGTAGCAATTGTTAAAGGTGTTAACAAAATTCTAAATAAAGAAGCTAAAAGAGTTGTTATTAATATGCCTAATTGGAAACCTGCTTTAAAAAATGGTAAGGCTACAAGCACTTTACTTAATTTACCTATTCTATTTTTTAGAAACTAACCGTTTATAATTTACTGTATATCTTTAAAAATCTAAATTAATGAGTTTTTAAAATAAAAAAAGAGGAGTAAAAAACCCCTCTTTAAAGTTATTCTATTTTTATAATTTCACTTTATTTTTTTTAATCGTTTTGCTTTTTAATCAAATTTAATGCAGAACCTTCTTTATACCACTCTATTTGCCCCGCATTGTAAGTGTGATTTAACTTAATAATATCTTTACTTCCATCAGTGTGTATAATTTCTAAAGTCAATTGTTTACCTGGTGCAAATTCATTTAAATCTAAAAAGTTAAAAGTGTCATCTTCTTGAATTAAATCATAATCCAATTCATTTGCAAATGTTAATCCTAACATCCCTTGCTTCTTTAAATTGGTTTCATGAATACGCGCAAATGATTTTACAATAACTGCAGCAACACCTAAATGACGAGGCTCCATAGCAGCATGCTCTCGAGAAGATCCTTCACCATAATTGTGATCCCCAACTACAATAGATTTAATTCCTGCTGCTTTATATGCTCTAGCAACATCAGGTACTGGTCCATACTCCCCAGTTAACTGATTCTTAACTTTGTTAGTTTCTTTATTAAAAGCATTTATTGCTCCAATAAGCATATTATTTGAAATATTATCTAAATGTCCTCTATATCTCAACCAAGGTCCAGCCATAGAAATATGATCTGTAGTACATTTGCCATAGGCTTTTATCAGCAACTTAGCACCTTTAATATCATTTCCTAACGGTGTAAATGGAGTTAACAACTGTAAACGTTTAGAATCAGGAGCTACATTAATATCAATCTTTGAACCGTCTTCTATTGGAGGTACATATCCTGGATCATCTACTTCAAAACCTTTTGGAGGCAATTCAAAACCTGTTGGTTCATCTAATAAAACTTCTTCTCCATTTTGATTGATTAATGTATCAGTGATTGGATTGAAATCTAATCGCCCAGAGATTGCAACTGCTGCCACCATTGATGGAGAAGCTACAAAAGCATGTGTATTTGGGTTTCCATCTGCTCTTTTAGAAAAATTACGATTAAAAGAGTGAACTATGGTATTTTTTTCTTGCTTATCAGCCCCTTCTCTAGCCCATTGCCCAATACAAGGTCCACAAGCATTGGTGAAAATTTTCGCATCTAAATCTTCAAATATTTTTAATAATCCATCACGTTCAGCTGTATATCTAACTTGTTCTGAACCTGGATTTATGCCAAACTCAGCTTTTGCAACTAATTTTTTATCAATAGCTTGCTTAGCAATTGAGGCCGCTCGTGATAAATCTTCATAAGAAGAGTTAGTACAAGAACCTATCAATCCCCACTCTACTTTTAATGGCCATCCATTTTTAGTCGCTTTTTCAGTCATTTCACCAACTTCCGTCGTTAAATCTGGTGTAAAAGGGCCATTTAAATGAGGTTTTAAATCTGTTAAATTAATTTCAATTACTTGATCAAAATACTGCTCTGGGTTTTCATAAACTTCTTCATCACCTGTTAAATATGAAGCAATTTTATTTGCTTCATCAGCAACTTCATTTCGGTTTGTAGCTCTTAAATAACGTTCCATTGATTCATCATAACCAAAAGTTGAAGTAGTTGCTCCTATTTCAGCTCCCATGTTACAAATAGTACCTTTACCTGTTGCAGATATAGATTTTGCCCCCTCTCCAAAGTATTCGACAATGCATCCTGTACCTCCTTTAGTAGTTAAAATACCTGCTACTTTTAGAATTACATCTTTTGGAGCACTCCAGCCTGATAATTTTCCTGTTAATTTTACGCCTATCATTTTTGGAAATTTTAATTCCCAAGGCATCCCAGCCATTACATCTACAGCATCAGCACCTCCAACACCAATAGCAACCATTCCTAAACCGCCAGCATTTACTGTATGAGAATCTGTACCAATCATCATTCCTCCAGGAAATGCATAATTTTCTAGTACAACTTGATGTATAATTCCTGCTCCTGGTTTCCAAAACCCAATACCGTATTTATTTGATACAGAAGCTAAAAAGTTAAATACTTCACTACTATTATTTAGTGCAGTTTGTAAATCTTTATCTGCTCCTATTTTTGCCTGAATTAAATGGTCACAATGTACGGTTGTAGGTACTGCAACTTTATTTTTTCCTGCTTGCATAAACTGCAACAAAGCCATTTGTGCAGTTGCATCTTGACAAGCAATTCTATCTGGAGCAAAATTAACATAATCTTTACCTCTTTTAAAGGCACTATTTGCATTACCTTCCCAAAGGTGATTGTATAATATTTTTTCAGCTAATGTTAAGGGTTTATTAACTACTTTTCTTGCAGAATCAACTCTTTCAGCCATGCGATTATACACACCTTTAATCATTTCAATATCAAAAGCCATATCTATTTTTATTTAATTATTTTATTACGCGAAGTTACAAAAAATGATGTTTTAAATTATAAAATTATCAATACCTATCATATTTTTATAGATATAAATATAAATAAGAGCTATTTTTTTGAAAAATACAAATTAACAAGGGTAAATTACCCTGTTTTTTAAGAATTTAATAAAATTAAGTAGGTCTATAAGCCGGATTTTGTACTTAAAAAGTTCTTATCATTTATCTAGGCTATAAATTACTTTATAGCTCAAGCTGCCTACCCCTTGAAATAGAGCGAGTAACCCTAAAATTTCAATATACGTAGCATTTCACCGCATAGAGTTTACCTGGTTTCACTACAGCCGAACTGTACTTGCTTTCTGTTGCACTTGTCCTCAACTCACGTTGGACGGATGTTATCCGCTACACTACTCTTTGGTGTCCGGACTTTCCTCTCCATTAGAATGGAGCGATAAGACGACCTACTTAATTTTGCAAAAGTACGTTAAAAATAGATTAAAAAAAACCCACTCACAGTATGAGTGGGAAAATTGCTATGAAAAAGAAAAAGTGTTATTAGATATTTCACTAATAAACTTTGTCAAATATATTTATTTTTTTTAAAATAAATAATTTTTTTTGTTTTTTTTTACGAAAACATATCTTTTACTTTTTCAAAAAAAGATTTATCAAATTTTGAAGGGTTTGGTTCAAAATTTTCATCATTTTTCATTTTTTCAAAAAACATTTTTTGTTCTTTTGTAAGGTTTTGAGGAGTCCAAACATTTGTATGTATTAACAAGTCTCCTGTACCGTAATGGTCTATACTTGGTAAACCTTTACCTCTTAACCTCAGTATTTTTCCAGACTGAGTTCCTGGCTCTATTTTTATTTTTACTTTTCCTGAAACTGTATCAATATGTTTACTTGTACCTAAAACAGCTTCAGATAAATTAATATACAAATCGAAATGTAAATTTGTTCCCTCTCGTTTTAAAGTATCATGCTTAATTTCTTCAATAACCACTATTAAATCACCATCAATTGAATTATTTCCAGGTGCTGCATTTCCCTTGCCATTTACTTTTAGCTGCACACCTTCAGTAACACCTGGTGGTATTTTTATAGAAACGGTTTCTTCTTTAAATTCTAATCCATTACTATCTGCTCCTTTTGGCTTTGAATCTAAAATTTCTCCTGCTCCCTGACATGTAGGACAGGTAGTTGCAGTTTGCATACGACCCAAAATAGTGTTTGTAACACGCATTACTTGACCGGCACCGTTACAACTTGAACATGTTTTGAATGTTACTCCTGAAGCTTTTACTTTTCTGCGAACTTTTACTTTTTTCTCAACACCTTTTGCAATTTCTTCTAAAGTTAACTTTACTCTAATTCTTAAATTACTTCCTTTTACTCTTGCTCTACCTCTTGAATGTCCTCCAAAACCGCTACCTCCAAATGCTCCACCAAAAATATCTCCAAACTGACTAAAGATATCTTCCATATTCATTCCTCCACCAAAACCACCGGCTCCAGCTCCTCCATTTTCAAAAGCCGCATGACCAAAGCGATCATATTTAGCTCTTTTGTTTTCATCACTTAAAACTTCATAAGCCTCGGCTGCTTGTTTAAATTTTTCTTCGGCTTCTTTATCTCCTGGATTTTTATCTGGATGATATTTTATTGCCTTTTTTCTATAAGCTTTCTTTATTTCTGCTTGTGTTGCAGTTTTTGTAATACGTAAAACTTCGTAATAATCTATCTTCATACTTACTTTAATTATTGACCTACTATTACCTTTGGATATCTAATTACTTTATCTCCTAGTTTGTAGCCTTGTTCTATTACATCAATTATTTTTCCTTTTAAATCTTCTGAAGGTGCAGGTAGTTGAGTAATTGCTTCATGGAGTTCTACATCAAAAACATCTCCTTTTTTTACTTGAATAGGACTTAGTCCTTTTTGAAGGAGAAGATTAAAAAGTTTATTATTAATTAGCTCCATTCCTTTTAAAAGTTCTTTTTCCTTAACTTTTTTAATTTCTGCTAAACCTCTGTCAAAATCATCTAAAATTGGCAAAAGAGCAGCCATCAAATCTTCATTGGCTGTTTTAAACAGTTCTATTCGTTCTTTTGATGTACGTTTTTTATAATTTTCAAATTCAGCAAACAAACGCAAAAACTTATCTTTTTCTTTTGTTATTTCTTCTTTCAGTTGCTCTTCAACACTAATTTCTTGAGTTTCTTGCTCTTTTCTATCTTTGTCTTTATCCTTTAGATTATCTTCCTTTTTACTCATAATTTTTAGCTTAAAAAATTTTATCAATTTTACGTTTGCAAAAACATTGCCATTTTTTAAATTATGCCAATATGACATTTATAAAAAACCCTGCATTGAGCAGGATTTAAATTTTTTATTAAATTCTAGTAATTTTAGCTCCAATAGCTTTTAAACGTCCATCTATATTTTGATATCCTCTATCTATTTGTTCAATATTATGAATAGTACTAGTACCATTAGCAGAGAGAGCCGCAATTAATAAAGAAATACCTGCTCTTATATCTGGAGAAGTCATAGTTGTCGCTTTTAAACTCGACTCATGATTCATACCTATAACTGTTGCTCTATGTGGATCACAAAGTATTACTTTTGCTCCCATATCAATTAATTTATCAACAAAAAAAAGTCGACTTTCAAACATTTTTTGATGAATCAGTACGCTTCCTTTCGCTTGCGTTGCAACAACTAATACTATACTTAACAAATCAGGCGTGAAACCTGGCCAAGGAGCATCAGAAATTGTTAAAATAGATCCATCTATAAAATTTTGAATTTCATAATTTTGTTGTTCAGGTATAAAAATATCATCTCCTTTTCGTTCTAATTTAATTCCCAATTTTTGAAAAACTCTTGGTATTAAACCCAAATCTTTCCAACTAACATCTTTTATGGTAATAGAAGATTTTGTCATTGCTGCCATACCTATCAAACTCCCAATTTCAATCATATCAGGAAGAATTCTATGGGTACAACCAGTTAATTTTTCAACACCTTTAATTGTAAGTAAATTAGACCCTACTCCATCAATTTTAGCGCCCATACTATTCAACATTTTGCATAATTGTTGTAAATATGGTTCACATGCGGCATTGTATATTGTGGTTACACCTTCAGCCATTACTGCTGCCATAACAATATTCGCTGTTCCTGTGACTGAAGCTTCATCCAACAACATATCTGTTCCTGTTAACTTTACTGCCTCAACACCATAAAACTGTTCATTTTTATTATACCTAAATGTAGCTCCTAATTTAATAAATCCTTCAAAATGGGTATCTAACCTTCTTCTTCCTATTTTGTCACCTCCTGGTCTAGGAATATATCCTTTTCCAAAACGAGCTAAAAGAGGACCAACAATCATAATAGAACCTCTCAATGAGCTTCCTTCTTTCTTGAATTTTTCAGATTCTAAATAATTTAAATCTAATGTATCTGCCTGAAAAGTGTAGGTATTATCACTAGTTTTATTCACTTTAACACCTAATTCACTTAAAATATAAATTAATTTATTTACATCTCTAATGTTTGGTATGTTGCTTATTGTAATTTTATCTGCTGTTAATAAAACTGCACATATAACTTGTAAAGCCTCATTTTTAGCACCTTGAGGAGTAATATTACCACTTAATTTATGACCTCCTTCTATTTTAAATGTAGCCATTTTTAGTTGAAATTAATTTAGTCTCACTTTTTTTTTAATCGTTGTTTAGTTGAATGCTTATTGGATTGTTTATTGGATTGTTTATTTGTTGGTTTCCTTTTTCTAAGTAGATCTTTAACATCTGATAAAGTTTCATTCTTATCAGTTAAATCTATTTTACCTTTTGATAATTCAACTAGATGCTTAAAAATTACTTGATCATCAACGGTATCTTTATTCCAATTCAAATAACATTTTTTCATATGATTTGCAATGGTAAAATACAATGCATCACGAGCTTCTCCTTCTTCCCAAGTCAAAGCTGTGTCTATCATAGTTTGAATATTATTCCCATAAAAACGGTATTTAAATGCGTATTTAGGATAATCTAATTTCTCAGGTTTTGCCTGTAAAACTTCTTTTTTAAGTTTTTCGTATGGGGAATCAACATCCAATTTAAAATCAGACATTATAAATAACTGATCCCAAAGTTTACTTTTAAAATCAGGAACATCTCTTAGATGTGGTTGTAAATTACCCATAACATCAACAATAGCTTTTGCCATTTTATTTCGTTCTTCAACATCTTCTAATGCTATGCAATAATCTACTAATTTTTGTATGTGACGACCGTATTCTGGTATAATTAAATGAGGTCTTTCTGAATTGTATTCTAAATCAAATTCCATGTATTTATTCTTCTATTTTTAGAAATTGCAAATTACAATATAAATATTGTTTTCACTACTATTTTAGCTAATAATTCTAAGTTTCGCAAACTGCAATAGCAGCTTTTTAACCCCAACTGAAGCAAATCTTATTTCAGCTTTTTTATTAGCTCCAGAGCCTTCTAAACTAAGTACTTCTCCTTTACCAAACTTTGAATGTTCAACTATATTGCTTACAGCTATTTTACTGTCAAACAAATTTGAAGCGTTTGGTGTTGACTTTGACACCTTTTTTAAATTTTTAGGAGGATTGAATTCTGTTTTTTGTTGTTTTATTACTTTTTTTGGTGGTCGTTGAATTGGTTTTTTAAAACGAATTTTATGTTGAGGTACGCTACCAAAAATATCTTCATTTATGAATTTATTTTGGGAAAAAGAAGGTTTCTTAACTGTTAAATATTCTAAATATTTTTCATCAATTTCTTCTAAAAATCTACTTGGTTCACAATCTACCAATTTACCCCAACGATAACGCGTTTGAGCATACGTTAAATATGCCTGTTTTTCTGCTCTTGTTAATGCTACGTAGAATAAACGGCGTTCTTCTTCCAACTCACTTCGAGTATTCATACTCATTGCTGAAGGGAATAAATTTTCTTCCAAACCAACAATGTACACATATGGATATTCTAAACCTTTCGCTAAGTGAATAGTCATTAATGAAACTCTTGGAATATCATCTTTCTTTTCACTATCAAAATCAGTAGCTAAAGCAACATCTTCTAAGAAAAAAGCTAAAGAATCTTCTTCTTCATTTTCTTTTTGAACATCTACAAAATCTTTAAGTCCGTTTAATAATTCTTGTATATTCTCAACTTTACTTACACCTTCTGGTGTACCATCACTTTCTAAATCTTTTATTAGTCTTGTTTGTTTTATTACAAATTCAGCTACTTCAAAAGCATTTTTAGTTTGTGCTTCAATTTGAAAATGTTGCATCATTGTAACAAAGTTTATCAACTTTGTTTTTGTACCTGCATTTATATTAATATCTAACTGATTTAACGTTAAAAGTAGTTCGAAAATTGACTTTTTATAATGGTTGGCAGCAACTGTTAATTTATCTATTGTTGTTGCTCCAATACCGCGTGCAGGATAATTAATAACTCTTTTTAACGCTTCCTCATCATTTGGGTTTATCAACAGACGCAAATACGCTAGTGTGTCTTTAATTTCTTTACGCTGATAAAAAGACAAGCCTCCGTATATTTTATATTTAATATCTTTTTTTCGAAGAGCGTCTTCAATAGCACGTGATTGCGCATTTGTACGATATAAAATAGCAAATTCTGAATTTTTAAGCTGCAAATTTAATTTATTATCAAAAATTGAATTTGCAATAAAACGTCCTTCTTCAGCTTCTGTAAAAGTTCGCATTACTTTTATTTTAGTGCCTTCATTATTAGCTGTCCAAATTTGCTTATCTAATTTTGTTCTATTTCTTTGAATAATGCTGTTTGATGCGTCAACAATATTTCTTGAAGAACGATAATTTTGTTCCAATTTAAAAATACTCACTTTCTCATAGTCACGCTGAAAATTCAATATGTTTTGAATATTTGCCCCACGAAATGAATAAATACTTTGAGAATCATCTCCTACAACACAAATATTTTGAAACCTATCGGCCAAAGCCCTAACAATTAAATATTGTGAGTGATTTGTATCTTGATATTCATCAACCAAAATGTACTTAAACCGTTGTTGGTATTTTGCTAAAACCTCCGGAAAACGGGTTAATAGTTCATTGGTTCTAAGTAATAAATCATCAAAGTCCATGGCACCTGATTTAAAACAACGATTTACATATTGTTGATAAATTTCTCCAATTTTTGGACGTTGTGCTATTTTATCAGCCTCCAATAAATCTGGATTACTATAATATGATTTTACCGTAATTAGGCTATTTTTAAAGGACGAGATACGACTTAGAACTTGTTTTGGTTTGTACCTATCTTTATCCAATTGCATTTCTTTAATAATAGAAGAAATCAACCTAACAGCATCTTGTGTATCGTAAATTGTAAAATTTGATGGAAACCCTAAATGATGACCTTCTGAACGTAAAATTCGTGCAAAAACTGAATGAAAAGTACCCATCCATAAATTTTTAGCTTCAGAATCACCAACAACATCGGCAATACGACTTTTCATTTCACGTGCTGCTTTATTGGTAAATGTCAATGCTAAAATATTAAATGCATCAATATTATTATGCATTAAATTGGCTATTCTATAGGTTAAAACACGTGTTTTACCCGAACCAGCTCCAGCAATAATAATCATTGGTCCCTCTTTGTGTAAGACAGCCTCTCTTTGCGATTCATTAAGATTTTCTAAGTAATTATTCACAGGAATTCTTTGATTTTCAAAAGTACCATTCCAAATTTAGTTTAGCAATAAAAGTTATTGACAAAGTTTATTTAAATATTATTCCTGATTTCTAAACCTATTTACAAAAAGCATTAACAGTCCTATTACCATTGCAGCACTAAAAATTAGCAGTAATAAATTGTAGTTTACTATTGGTGAAAGTCCTTTAAATAATAAATACCCTTGTAAAAACAAGATAACTTCTGTGGTAAAAACTCCAATTAAAAAAATAATTATTCCAATTTTTGAAATGTTATTTTTTAACATAACAATTTTTAGCTTATCTAAAATTAAGAAGAGTAAAACACTCATAAAAGCCAAGGTAAACAAATGTAAATAGCCAATGATAAAAAAAGGTTTTAAAGCCAATGATTTTTTAACAATATAAGGAAATGCTGATGCTATTTGAATACAAATTTTCAAACTATAAGCAATCAATGCGAAATTTAGTAATAATTTAGAAATTGAATTCCATTTTAATTGTGGTATTGCTTGTCTTACTATTTTTATCAAAAAAAATAAAGAAAATAACTGTAAAATTGAAGCTGCAAAACCTATTATATAATACACTGAAGATACACCACTCCATAAAATGGATAATGCATAAGCTGGAATACAAGCTACATTTAAATATATAAAGAAGTTTTCTTGTAATTTTTTAGAAATTGTAATTTTTTGTTTTTCAAATATTTTGAATAAAAACCCGAAGAGTACAAAAACAAAATAACCATTATACAAAAAATGTAAATAAAAATAAATGGTGTTGTGATACAAATCTGTTTTTCCCTGTGTAACTACAACACCTGCTAAAAACCAAGTTGCCAAACTTGATAATATGTAATAATAAATACCATATTTTATTAATTTAACAGCTACACTATTTCCTTTTATATCTTTTAACAATCTATAGGAGAGCACATAACTAGCCAATCCAAATACAGAAAGTAACACAATTGAAAATAACTTATAACCTCCTAAAGGAAAGCTAATTAACATTAAAGAAATAGCTACTACTATAATTAAAATTACTGTTTTATAAATCTTCTTTTGTTTAGCATTGACTGCTACAAAATTAGAGAGAAGAACTCCAATAGTTGCTAAATAACCCCACCCTAAAAATGCTACGTGAGAATGACTTTGTAAAAAATGATGATAGTTTACAAACGGTAATGAAAAAGTAAAATTCCATCTTAACAACAATCCGTAAATTGCTGATAACATAAATAATGACAATGCCAATAAGGACAAAAGTTTACTATCTTTTTTAAACAACATTTATATAGTTTTGGACTACAAATAAACAAGAATTTTATGTATTATCTTAAATTTAAACATAAAAAAACAACCATTTATAATTTTTTAAACAGTTGTTTTTTAATACTAATTTATAGGTTATTATTAATTTTTATTTTTTTGCAAAAGTATAAGAAATACCAAACATAATTAAACTTGTATCCATTTTATAAGAAACTTCAGTTCCTGGTATTGCGCCATAAGGAGGGTTCGTTTGAGCAAGCATAGGATTAAGCAATTGTCCTTTTGTATCTCCACCACTAGTACCATAATGGTAAACACCACTTAATTTTAAGTTATCTGTCATTGGGTAACTGAATCCAAATTGGAATGCATTTTTTATAACAGCAGTTGCAGGAATTGAGAAAAAGGCTACATCGCTATCAATAGGATTACTACTGTAAGTATACCCAAAACGTAAAGGTAATTTTTCAATTCCTTTATATTGTAAACCAACTGAAAGAATATTGATGTTTTTCCATCCAAAACCAGCTACAGAACCTGTTTGTGTCCATCCTTTTTCTGCAAAACCATCGGTATTTTCATAATCTACCATTCTATAATCTAGTGCAAAATCAATATTTCCTTTTGAATAACCTAAACCAAACGATAAAATTGCTGGGTAGTCCATATTGAAGTTATTGGTAGCAGTAGAACCATCTAAATATGTATTGTTAAATTCTAAATCACCAAAATTTTGAGCTGTTTTATAAGATGCTCCTAATTTAAATCCACTTGGTGAATTATAAAACACTCCAAATTGCGCTCCAAATCCTAAAGCAGAAGCTTTATCACTTACTGCATATCCAGAAGCATTTGGATTAGCAGTTGGGTTAGGTGCTAATTCTAAGGCGGCGTAGTTAAACGTTGGTTCAATACCAATAGAGAATGTTTCACTTAATTCATACGCCCAAGTAAAACCAACTTGTAACAACATATAGTCTGATTCTATATGACCAAAGCCATTTAAACTTTGTGGATAACTTATAGGGTTAGAATTATTTGGATCCCAGTTTGGATTAGGGTTTCCATTTGCATCCATTGGTAAATTAGTTTCCTCTGGAAATGTTACCCCAAACCCGCTAATACCAAAGGCTGAAACACCAAAAGTATGCTTGCTATCTTCTTTTCCCCAAACCATGGCAAATGCAGGCATTGGAGATGCTCCCCTATCATCTTTAGTTACACCAGAAACAGCAGGTGAAGCTGGTGATCCAGGTCCAAAAGCATCAGCTGGCCACATGGCTCCAGCAGGTAATGAAGAACTCAACTCTGGAGATGAAAAGAATAAACCTATATTAAAGTCTAATATTTTACTATCAAAAACAGATATTGATGCTGGATTCCATTGTAATGCCCCACTAATATCTATAGGTTGAGCGGTAGAAGCCCCTCCCATTGACATGTTAACGGCTCCAACTCCTTGCATAATGTGTCCAGCTTGAGCAAAAGTTGCTGTTGTAAAAAGTACGACTACTAGTCTTAATAATTTTCTCATAATTTTAATTTTAATTTTAATGTTCTTTGTTGTGTAACAATTGTTACACTTTGATTACTAAGTACTTAACATTTGTTACACAACAAAATTAGAAAGTTTTGTATAGAGATTTAATGATAAATATCAGCTAAAATATAGAAAATTAATAAACTTGTAATAAATTTGCGTTTAATTTTGAATTATTATGAAAATTTTACAAATTATTGAGATATCTAAAATTATTGATTTATTAAGCTATACCATCCCTTCAATTGTAACCGGTTTAATAGCCTATTATTTTTTTTTAAATCACACTAAAACAGAAGAAAAAAAGTTAAAAATTTTAGCTTTAAAAGAAAATCAAAAGAATAGCTTACCTCTAAAATTACAGGCTTATGAGCGAATGACATTATTTTTAGAACGAATAAATCCTTCTAAATTATTAATTAGAGTTACTTCTGTTAATAATGATAAAAATTCATACACAATAAGTCTTATTGATACTATAGAACATGAGTTTGAACATAATTTAGCACAGCAAATATATCTTTCAGAAGAATGTTGGAGCGTTATTATTACTTCAAAAAATGCAACAATTCAACTCATCAAAAATGCTTCTGAAAACACTACAATTGAAAATGCTGAAGAATTAAGGGAGGTTATTTTACGAAAAATGTTGGATATAACTCCTCCTTCAATTACTGCCCTGGCATTTATTAAAGAAGAAGTTAAAAGTTTTATATAAAAAAAGAAGGCTTTCTAAAAAGTTAGAAAACCTTCTTTTTTTATTAGGCTACAATTTAATTAAAGTAAATTCCGCTTGGAATAATTCCTGTTGTGAATGTATTTGTTAATAAATTTGTAGATAAATCGTACAGATACAATTTCCCATTACTAGCATAATCAACGGCATCTGTTGCATATAATATGCCATCTTTAGCCACCATATTGTAACTATATAACCCTGAAATTTCTTCTGTAGTTGGCAATGCAGAAGCTGTACTACTCATTTTATACACATTCCCTCCTAAGTTATAGTACAAATAATCATCATCAACAGATAAAAAATTCGGATGTTCTGTAACCTGAAAATCAAAACTTGTATCTATTAAATTAGTAGCTGTATTAATTTTTGATAAAACACCTTTAGTTTCAACACCTGTCCAACTAGGTTTACCCCCTGATAAAACCCATATATTATCATTATCGTCAACAGTTAATGAATTTGGCACATCGCCAACTTCTAATGTTTTTACAATACTATTAGAACTTGCGCTAATTACAGAAACAATATTATTTTGTCCATAACCCCCTTGATGTGCTACATAAAGTGTATTGTTTACTACCACAATTTCTTCGGGTCCAAATGCAACTGGTATTGTTGATTCAACAATATTTGTGCTCAAATTTAGTACCGCAATGTAATCATCATTATTATTTAATGGATCTCCCCAGTTAGTTACGTACCCTTTCCCATTAACTTCAGCAAAATATCTAGGGTTATTTAGCCCTTCGGTAATAGTTGTTATAACCTCAAAAGTATACCTGTTAACAACTGTTATTTTATTTGATACATTTGCTATTAAATAAGCATTATCTTCTTCAAAGCCAATAGATTGTAAGATATTACCTATATCCTGATTATTTACTTTATTAAAAATGGCATTCTCTGTTATAGTATAATCATCACTTATAAACATTACGGTTCCTGTACCGCTTCCAAAAGGGCCTTCATTTGCAATTAGTATTCCATTTTCGTAATCTCCTTTAGGTTCTATAATTGTATCATCATCATCACATGATGTAACAAATATTCCTAAAAATAAAATTGCCATTACTATAATTTTACTATTCTTCATACTTCTAAAAATTTAAGATTAATTTTAATTTATAATTTATATTAGGCATAGGTCTATATGCCACATTTTGGTATTTTTTATTAAAAATATTTTGTACTTTAAACGTTATTATAGTAGCCTCTTTCTTTTTGCTAGATAACTTATAACCCACACCTACATCTGAAATATCGTATGAACTTAAATCACTAAAATTATCGGTTGTAGTATAAACACTACCATTATATAGTAATTGATAATAAGCTGAGAATTTCTTATAATTATAAGAAAATGTTCCTGTTATTTTATTTTTTGGCACATAAATTAATTGGTTATTTGTTTGAACATTTTTTGAAATGGTATACCCATAATTTGTTAAAAACTCAAACGTATTGTTTCCAATTTTCTTTAGTACTTCATACTTAAATTCAATGCCATAACTTTCAACTTCTTCAACATTAATAGGTGACCAAATATTATTCCTATTTGGCAACCACTTTATCATATCTTTAGAGTTGATATAATACCCTGTTAAATTAATTTTTTGAGAATTAAAATTAAAATCATTTCCTAGTTCAAATTGATATGAATTTTCAGGTTTTAAAGTAGTATTTCCGCCAGGAACCCAGTATAAATCATTAAATGTTGGTATTCTATAATTTTTTGAAGTATTTAGTTGTAACGTATAAAACTTAGTAATTTTAAAATTTGAACCTATTGAAAAAATTAATGGAACGTTGTATTGATTTGTAACTTCTGTTCTAATATTAACACCGTAATCTATTTTTGGCGTTAATTTATGATTTAACAAAAAAACAGCTGAAAATACATCTCTCTGGTTGAAACCAATATTACTACCACTTCCTTTTACACTATCATATTCTAATATTCCTTTTACTAATAAATTTGCAGATTTAAAAAATAATGAAGCATCGTATTTCACAATAAAAGTATTCACTTTTCCGAACGAAAATTGAGTGTTATTTTCGTTATTTGGATAATACTTATAGTCTTCATAAATATGTGCTAAATTTAAATTTGATGAGAATTTTTCATCTAAAAAATCAAGTACTAACAGTGTTTTGGAATCATTATTTTTGTAAGCATCTTTTGCGTTATATGTTAATGTTCCTGATAAATTTCTGTCATTTAAACTAGAATTATGAAATAATTTTAGCAGTACATTTTCATTTATAAAATACCCAGCATTAAAGTTGAAACCCAAAAAATTATAAGCTCCATTTTCATTTTTTTCACCATATCCTAAGTATTTGTAATCATTTTCAGATTTCTTATAATCAATTCCTGTAGTTATGTAACTTTTAGTAGTACCCGCACTTAATTTATATGAAGTATTTAAGGTGTTGAAACTACCATAAGAAACTTGAATCTCATTTATAAAATGATTGTAAAAATGAAAAGAATTGTTGAGGTGTATGCTACCTCCAATAGCACCACTACCGTATTGTACTGAACTCCCACCTCTTTTAACAGTTATCTCATTGTAATTAACTATTGAAACGTTGTTAAAATCTGTTTGTCCTGTTAACTGAGAATTTATATTTATACCATTCCAAATAACTGCAGTTTGTGATGCATTTGTACCTCTAAATGATGGTGAAGAAATCATTCCATAACCATTTGTCTTGAAATAAATTAACGTATTTAAATTGAGTAAATCAGTTAATGAGGTTTGTGTTTTAATTACAGAATCTAAAATTTCATTCACATTGTATCCTGCAGAAAATTTCTTCAATTTAACATCACTTAAAACAACAATATCTAGGGCTACAATTGAATCTTTTTGCCCATAAGAGCTCCAATTATTAATAAGAAATAAAAAAAATAAAAATCTGCTAAACTGTTTCATACCTAATTTACTTTTCTCCCGAAAGTGTTAATTAAAATGATTTTGGCAGGTCTCCTGGCTTGCGTATTGTTATTCACCTTCCCATTCAAAAAAACTGAACAGTGGTTATAAAGTTTAATAACAACCATCGAAAAAATTCGACAAAGCTTACAGTTGCGGGTACAGCTTCGGTTTCTAACCGAATTCCCTTTTAATTTATTTATACAGAAGCATAAATAAAAACCATAATCGGCAACAAATTTAATTAATTAAGACCAATTTGTACCATTAAATATATAAAATATTACATTTGTAAAAATTAATTTTTAATGAAACTATTTGTCATAAAATTTTTAACATCCATATTTTTCCTATTACTTATTTATTCTTGTAAAAAGAACGAAAACAAAAATTCTTTTAATGGAGAAAACACTGTTGATAACGCTATAAAATACGCAAAAGGCTTTGAGATTAAACATTATAAAAAATACACTAAACTTAGTATAAAAGCTCCTTACCAAAACTCAAAAGAAACTTTTGAATATATATTGACTGATTCATTGGGTAAAAAGCAGTTAAATACCTTAAAAACACCATTACAATCAATTGTAGTAACTAGTACTACACATATCCCTATGTTAGAATTGTTAGGTGTTGAAACTAAATTAGTTGGATTTCCAAACACTAAATATATTTCATCAAAAAAAACAAGGGTATTAATTAAAAATGGTGACATAAAAGAGCTAGGGAATGAAGAAAATATAAATACTGAATTATTACTTGAGTTACAACCAGATGCTGTAATAGGGTTTTCTATAACTAGCAACAATAAAATGTTTAATATTATTCAAAAATTTGGAATTCCTGTGCTCCTAAATGGTGACTGGTTAGAAGAAACTCCTCTAGGCAGGGCTGAATGGATTAAGTTTTTTGGTGTATTATTTAATAAAGAACGTGAAGCTGATAGTATATTCAAAAACATTGAAAAAAATTATTTAAATGCCAAATCTATTGCTTTAAAAGCTGAAAAAATACCGACTATTATTTCTGGTGGACTTTTTAAAGATATTTGGAATTTACCTGCAGGTAACAGTTTTGAAGCTACTTTTTTACAGGATGCGAATACTAATTATTTATGGAAAAATTCTAAAGGAAAAGGAAGCCTTTCTTTAAATATTGAAAATGTTTTTGAAAAAGGAAAAGACGCCGAATTATGGATTTCTCCCAGTTATTACAAAACTATGGAACAACTTAAAAATGCCAATAGTATTTACGCTAAATTTAACGCTTTTCAACATCATAATATTTTTACATTTGTTAATAAAAAAGGTGAAAAAGGAGGTGTTCTTTATTTTGAATTAGCTCCTGCCCGACCCGATTTAGTATTGAAAGATATTATTAAAATGGCACATCCAGAATTATTAAAAGACTATGAGTTTACTTTTTATGAGAAATTAAAATAGTGTTATCTGTCCATCATCTTCTTTTGTGGCATTATCAACATCTTTACCTCTCTTTAAATTAGTTTGATTGTTTTCAGCTGTTTTCTCTACACTGTTACTATCAATTATCTCTTCATCATTTACTTCTACATTTTCAATTATTGGAGGTTCATAAGGTAATGGCTCTAATAAATTCACTTGTTTCATCTTATCTGTAGTTAATTGATTACCAAGCGCTTTAATACCTTTAACAGCAATAAATTCTTCAAAATTAATAGTTATAGGTTCTAAACTACGTTTTGAAAAAATAATTTCAGCCATTGGTCTATAATCTGTTGCTACAATTTCTAACTGTGATTTTGGGTGTTCAGAAATAAAGAGTTCTTCTTTATTAGGGTTGTCAATCATAAACCGTTTCACATAATATTTTCCTTTATCTCCATCAAAATATATCGCTGAAATTGGTTTTTCTGGAATCCATTTTTCAAGAACAATCATATTAGAATCAAAATGCGTGGTTAATTCTGGCTTTATAGTTTTAACTAAACCTTTTTGATTGATAACTAACAACCTATCTTCCCCTTTAAATTCTCCTAACAAATCTCCTCTTCCATCAACATTTAGGCGTTGAGTTACATCATCAAACCAAATTTTACGAGGTTTAAGCGTAGAAACTCCTTCAGATTTTAATTCAATTTTTCTAATGGTATTTTTGGTTACTCTATTCCCTCTAACACCTCTACCTTTAATTGCTAAATTTGAAAAATCTATATCCCATTTTATTTTTTTTACACCTTTAACAGCACGTAAATTAATGGTGACGGTTTCTGCCTCTCCATTAGGGTTTGCCGTAAAATACTGCACTATTGAGGCTTTATTTCCTACAGTTAAATTATATTCTTTATCACGCGTTACTCCTGTAACATTAAAACGCTTCATATAACTTGGCCCACTTCGTCCATCACGGTAAATCATATTATAAACCGTACGTTTATCATTCTTTTTAAATACTGCAACATAAATAATATCTTTACCTACAAAAGTTTTACTATCTACCCTAGTAACAGTCATTATTCCATCTTTTCTAAAAACAATAACATCATCTATATCTGCACAATCGGCAACATATTCATCTCGTTTTAATGATGTACCTACAAAGCCCTCTTCTCTATTAACATATAGCTTTGTATTGCGCATTACAACTTTTGTTGCAACAATATCATCAAATAAACGTATCTCTGTTTTCCGTTCTTTCCCTTTACCGTATTTTATTTTTAAATTTTTAAAATAATCAATAGCATAGTCTATTAAATTGGCTAAATGCTGTTTAACAGTTTCTATTTTATCTTCTAAACTTTCTATAAATTGTTTTGCTTTATCAATATCAAATTTTGATATTTTTTTAATCCGTATTTCTGTTAAACGCACAATATCTTCTTCAGTAATAGCACGTTTTAAATGTTTTATATGGGGTTTTAAACCTTTATCTATAGCTTTTATTACACCTGCCCAAGTTTCTTGTTCTTCAATATCTCTATAAATTCTTTTTTCAATAAAAATACGTTCTAATGAAGCAAAATGCCACTGTTCTTCTAGCTCATTTAATTGAATTTCAAGTTCTAGCTTTAAAAGGTCAACGGTATGTTGTGTAGAAAGTTTTAAAATTTCTGAGACGCCTATAAAAACAGGTTTATTATCTTCAATAACACAACACAAAGGTGAAATAGAATTTTCGCAATTGGTAAATGCATATAAAGCATCAATTGTTTTATCAGGCGAAATACCATTTGGTAAATGCACTAAAATTTCAACATTTGCCGCCGTATTATCTTCTATTTTTTTAACCTTAATTTTTCCTTTTTCATTCGCTTTTAAAATAGAATCAATTAGGGTTGAAGTTGTTGTACCAAAAGGAATTTCTGAAATAACCAACGTTTTTTTATCGAGTTGATAAATTTTTGCACGAACTCTAATTTTACCTCCACGTTTGCCGTCATTATAATTGGAAACATCTGCAATTCCGCCAGTTAAAAAATCTGGTATTAATGTAAAACTCTTTCCTCTTAAATGTTTTATTGAAGCATCTATTAATTCTTTAAAATTATGAGGTAATATTTTTGTTGAAAGCCCTACTGCAATTCCTTCTGCACCTTGAGCTAATAACATAGGAAACTTCACCGGTAAATCTACTGGTTCTTTTCTTCTACCATCATAAGATGCTTGCCATTCTGTAGTTTTAGGATTGAAAACAACATCTAGTGCAAATTTTGACAAACGGGCTTCTATATAACGTGAAGCAGCTGCTCGGTCGCCAGTTAAAATATTTCCCCAGTTCCCTTGCATATCAATCAATAGTTCTTTTTGACCAATTTGTACCATTGCATCGGCAATTGAAGCATCACCATGAGGATGATATTGCATAGTATGTCCAACAATATTTGCTACTTTATTGTAGCGCCCATCATCTAAATCTTTCATAGAATGTAATATTCTACGCTGTACAGGTTTAAAGCCATCTTTAATGGCTGGCACTGCACGTTCTAAAATAACATATGAAGCATAATCTAAAAACCAATCTTTATACATTCCCGTAACTTTGGTAATGGTTTCTTGATTTCCAAATTCCTCTTTTAAATCTTTATCTCTCTCCTCTTGTTGCATTTTATGCCCTTTGGTTATTCTTCCCGTATGGAAGAAAATTTTTTCTTTTGTGTCATTCTAATTTCTTCAGTTGTAAATCAAAAATTACTCTTCTACAATATCTAATTCAACTTTTAAATTTTCTATAATAAATTTTTGTCTATCGGGTGTATTCTTTCCCATATAAAACTCTAACAATTTATCAATAGACATTTCTTTGTCTAGCATAATAGGGTCTAATCGAATATCTTTCCCTATAAAATGGACAAATTCATCTGGAGAAATTTCTCCTAATCCTTTAAATCGAGTTATTTCTGGTTTCCCCTTTAATTTATTAATTGCATGTTGCTTTTCTTCAGGCGAATAGCAGTAAAACGTTTGTTTTTTATCACGCACTCTAAACAATGGTGTATCTAAAATAAATAGGTGGCCTTCTTTAATTAACTCAGGAAAAAACTGTAAAAAGAAAGTAATTAATAGCAATCTAATGTGCATACCATCTACATCAGCATCGGTAGCAATTACAATATTATTATATCGTAAATCTTCTAAACCATCTTCAATATTTAACGCTGCTTGTAATAAATTAAATTCTTCATTTTCATACACTATTTTTTTGTTCATATTGTATGAGTTTAATGGCTTCCCCCTCAAACTAAAAACTGCCTGCGTATTAACATCTCTAGATTTTGTAATAGAACCACTTGCTGAATCTCCTTCAGTAATAAACAAGGTACTTTCTAAACGATTGTCTTTTTTTAAATCGTTTAAATGAACTCTACAATCTCGTAATTTTTTATTATGTAAACTCGCTTTTTTAGCGCGTTCTCGTGCTAATTTCCGTATTCCTGATAAATCTTTTCGCTCTTTCTCGGCTTGTAAAATTTTCTTTTGAATTTTTTCAGCAACATCAGGATTTTTATGTAAATAGTTGTCTAAATTTGTTTTAACAAAATCGCCTATAAATGTTCTTACAGTTGGCAATCCTCCTCCCATTTCTGTAGAACCTAATTTTGTTTTGGTCTGACTTTCAAAAACGGGCTCCATCACTTTTATACTAATGGCTGAAACAATAGATTTTCGTATGTCTGAGGCTTCATAATTTTTACCAAAAAAATCACGTATTGTTTTTACAATAGCTTCTCTAAAAGCATTTTGATGTGTTCCTCCTTGTGTAGTATGCTGTCCATTTACAAAAGAATGGTATTCTTCGCTATACTGAGCTTTACTATAAGTTATAGCTACTTCAATATCTTCTCCTTTGAGGTGAATAATTGGGAACAACATAAACTCATCTGCTATATTTTCTTCTAATAAATCTTTTAATCCATTTTCAGAAAAATATTTTTCCCCATTAAAAACAATTGTTAACCCTGTGTTTAAATACACATAGTTTTTAATCATTTTTACAATGTATTCACTTCTGTATTTATATTTTGAAAATATTTCTTTATCTGGTACAAAGGTTACTTTAGTTCCTTTACGCTGTGATGAATCATGAGCTTTTTCATTTGCTGTAATATCTCCTGCTGAAAACTCGGCAAAAGCCGTTTGTCCATCACGAATAGATTGCACTTTAAAATATGATGAAAGTGCATTAACAGCCTTAGTCCCCACTCCATTTAGCCCTACCGATTTTTTAAACGCACGAGAATCATACTTTCCTCCTGTGTTCATCTTCGAAACTACATCTACTACTTTTCCTAGAGGAATTCCACGCCCAAAATCACGAACAGTAACGGTATTCTCTTTTACAGAAACTTCAATGGTTTTTCCTGCACCCATTACATATTCATCAATGGAGTTGTCTAATACTTCCTTTATTAAAATGTAAATACCATCATCAGGTGATGAACCATCGCCTAATTTACCAATATACATTCCCGGACGCATTCTTATATGCTCTTTCCAATCGAGTGAACGGATATTATCCTCAGTATATGCTGCTTGTTTAGCCATTTATTTCTATAATATTCTTGAAGAGTCGCTAAAGTACAATTTTGACTTAAAATATAAAAAGAAGTCTATTAAAATAATTATCAACAACTAAGTTGTATAAACTTTGTTGCGAGTGTAATGAAGAAATAAATTAAAAAAATTAATGGAGATGATTCCTAATAAGTTTAACCAAAATTACCCTCAAAATTATCTAACCTCTACAAGTATAGTAGTTCATTAACATTCTGTTTCTTCTTTTTGCACTACCATTGATGCTATGAAAATAGAATTTAGATGCTTTAAAATTTATAAAACTTATTTTACTTTTTATACAATATTCGTAAGCTTTAAATGTTTATATCAAAATAATTCTATTTATTTATGCGGTAATGGCATTTTGTACCAATATAAATATGAATATAAAAAGCCATAGCTATAATGAGTAAATTTAAAAAAAATACTTTTGTTTCTACACTATTAGTCCTAATCTTTATACTTTTTGCAGAATCAACTTACGCTCAATTTTCTATTGGCTCATCTTACGGTATTCAAATACCTGGAAGGCAAGATCTTAAATTTAGACGATATCAAGATGGTATTTTAGAAGAGAACATAAAAACCACAGAAGTACATTCATCTGTTACTCCAATTTTTAATATAAATGCAACTTATTATTTTAAAAAATATGGAGTTAGGTTAGACTATTATGGATGGGAACATATAAGTGAAGCTAATGAGTTTTTGACTAATGAGCTTCCTCCTTTCTATAGGATAGAACAAGGTAGAGAAGCTTTTTTCTTCAGTGTTCTGCGTAAGTATCGTTTCCCTTTTTTGGGTAAAGACAGTAATCAATCATCAGAGAAATATTCCTTTTTGGGAATAGGAATTGGAGAAACATTAACAGAAGTAGAACAAGGAAGAACACAATGGAGAGCTGCATTTAAATTGTCTTACAGTCTTTCATTACCTATAACAAAAAGAGTAAGAGCTTTATTAGAATTTAATTATTTACTCACCAGAGACATAGATACATTAGCAAATAAAAATGGTTGGTTTGTAGATACATCAGGAAGATGGTTCCCTTTTAGATTTGGGCCACATTGGGATACACGTTATTATACATTTCAACTAGGATTGCAATGGAACCTTTTTAATTGATTTTCCAATATTCTTTTTAAACCATTTTTGTTCTAAAAACAACTCCTTAAAAGAATTTCATATTTAAGAGAGAAGGAATAGCAACTACTAAACATTAAAACGAAAATTCATCATATCTCCATCTTTTACAATGTATTCTTTTCCTTCAACGCGCATTTTACCAGCTTCTTTAACTTTAGCTTCGCTACCATAAGCAACAAAATCGTTATAGGTTATAACTTCAGCACGAATAAATCCTTTTTCAAAATCAGTATGAATAACACCTGCTGCTTGTGGTGCTGTGTCTCCAATGTTTATAGTCCAAGCACGTACTTCTTTTACTCCAGCCGTAAAATAGGTTTGTAAGTTTAATA